>NZ_JBHXVO010000008.1:0-329520 GCF_042672265.1 Nocardia sp. NPDC127526
ACCCCGAAGGGCCTTACCGCTCGACTTGCATGTGTTAAGCACGCCGCCAGCGTTCGTCCTGAGCCAGGATCAAACTCTCCGTTGAAGACTCTCGATTTCCTCCGAAGAGGCAATCAGAAAAATCACGTGAGTCCGAAAACCCAGCAAGATAACGCCAGCCGGAAATTAGCTGACTAAAAATGTCCGACCCTCACACGGGGGGTGAAAGGCCGGAACCAAATTAAATATTTGGCACTGACATTCATCGACACACTATTGAGTTCTCAAAGAACACACGCACAAACGATCTCCCGGGCTCTTTGTCCCGCTCGATCGTGAGGCAACTTTTACAGCTTAGCTCGCCAGTCGCAGCAGAACCAAATCCGCTGGTCAGGTGAAGCTAGTGTGATCATCAGGCGCTCCTCGTCCAACCTCGTTTCCCAGGCCCTCGGGGCTCCGGGTCGGTGTCCGTGTCGCTCTGACCTGGAATAAGTTACGTGTTGCCCCGAAGCGATGTCAAATCGCCTGGTCAGAGGCCCGAATTGCGCGGTTAGTACCAAGTGGTCTCGTAGCTGGCGGGTCAAACTCTTGAAAGCGGACGCCCGGCGTACGACCTTGGTTGTGTGTACGTCTGCGATTGGTCGATCACGAGCGCCCTCGTCGACGAGTTCGCGGAACGACTACCCGGCCCGCACGACACCTGGCGCGTCAGCTGGCTCCCCGGCCGCCTTCTCAGCAAAGCCGAGGCCATGGCCGCCATCGAATTGGTGGAACTCCTCTACGACCCCACCTACCCCAATGACGCCGACACCCAGGCGACCATCGCCGAGTCCGCCGCCCGCCTCGGCATCCGCCCCATCGATGCCGCCGTCACCCTGTCCGAACGCCACCCCCACCCCTGACGCGCGGCCGGCGACTAGCCCTCCAGATGTCCCAGCACCGCGAACATGGTGACGGACATATGGAAGTCGCCGGAGCGCACGCCGGCTTCGAGGTCCGCGAACAGCTGCTCGGCCTGCGCGGCCGTGATGACGCCCGCGGCGACGGCGGTCTCGGTGAACATCCGCTCCATCGGCAGCACGGCCTCCGGATCCCAGATCAGGGCCTGCGAACCGATGTCGTCGATGACGAATCCGGCCCGCACCAGCAGACCGCGCAACAACCGTCCCGACCCGGGATTGGTGCTGCGCGCCAGGGCGTCCGCGTCCAGAGCGGCCACCACCTGGGGATCCCCGGGATGGGTGATGGCGGTGTACCAGTCACTGTCGATCAGCACCACCCGCCCGCCCGGGCGCAGAATGCGGGCTATCTCCGCGGTCGCCGCCGCCGGATCATCCAGGTGCTGGTAGACGCGTTCACAGCGCACCGCGTCGAAACTGTTGTCCTCGAACGGCATCCGGTACACGCTCGCCTCGGTGAACTCGGCGTCCACCCCGATCTCGGCGGCCCGGGCCCGCGCGACCGCGAGCATGGCGGGATTCGGGTCCACACCGACCGCCGATCCGGCCGCGCCCACCCGACGTGCGAATTCGAACACCTCCGACCCGGTTCCGGACCCGATATCCAGCGCCCGCTCACCCGTGCGCACCGCCAGCGCCTGCTGCGCCCACTCCCGCAACCGCCGGATACCGGGCAGGGCGGCCTGCATATCGAGCACCTCGACCAGCTGGTCGATGGCCGTCGGCTCGATCTGGTCGGAACGGAAGGAGGGCATATGGTTCGAATCCGTCATCGGCTTCCTCTCTGCTCACTCTCGTCGAGGTCGGCGAGCTTGCGGCGCAACAGCCCGCGCTCGCGCTCGTTTCCGCAGCTGTCGATCGCGCGCTTCAATTCGTCGCGGGCCTCGGCGGTCCGGCCGAGCCGGATGAGCAGTTCGCCGCGCACGGTCGGGAGCAGATGCGACTTCGCCAGCGCGCCCGCCGCCACCAGATCGTCGGCAATGGCCAAGGCGGCGGCCGGGCCCTGCGCCATGGCGACCGCGGCGGCGCGATTGAGCTCCACGATCGGGGATGGCGCGAGCCGGCCCAGCGCCTCGTAGATGAGGACTATGCGCTCCCAGTTCGTGTCCGCCACCGAGCGCGCCACCGCATGGCATTCGGCGATCGCCGCCTGCAACCCGTAGGCGCCCAGCCCGCGGCCCAGTTGCTCGGCGCGCGCGAGAGCGGCGCGGCCACGGCGGATCTCGGCGTGATTCCAGCGGCGGCGGTCCTGGTCCTCGAGCAGGACCGGGTCGCCGTTCGGGGCGGTGCGCGCCGGAAAACGGGCGGCCGTGAGATCGAGCAGCGCCGAAAGTCCGTGCGCCTCGGGCTCGTTCGGGACGAGATGGGTGAGCACCCGCGCCAGGCGCTGGGCTTCCCCCGCGAGGTCGAAACGGATCAGGTCATCGCCGGAGGTGGCGGAGGAACCCTCGGTGAAGATCAAGTAGATGACGCTCAGGACCGAACCCAGGCGTTCGGTGCGCTCCGCCGCCGATGGCAGTTCGAACCGGACGCGGGCGGCGGCGAGTGTTTTCTTAGCCCGGGTGATGCGGGCCTGGACGGTGGCGGTCGGAACCAGGAACGCCTTGGCGATCTCGTCGCTGGTGAGGCCGCCCACCACGCGCAGGGTCAGCGCCACCCGGGCTTCGCGGGACAGCACCGGGTGGCAGGAGATGAACATCAGGGCGAGCACGTCGTCGTCGATCCGATCGGGATCCCAGAGCACGTCGCCGGACGGTTCGGCGGGCGCGCCGCCGGTCACGGCGCCGCCCTCGCCCAAGTCGCGGGCGAGGACGGCATAGCGCTCGTCGAGCGCGGAGCGGCGGCGGAAGGCGTCGATGGCGCGGCGGCGGCCGACCGTCAGCAACCAGCCGGCCGGATTGCGCGGCACGCCTTCGCGCGGCCACGTCACCAGCGCCTCCGCCAGCGCTTCCTGGGCGAGATCCTCGGCCAGCGCGAAATCGCCGGTATAGCGCGCCAGCGCACCGACGATGCGCGCGGATTCGATCCGCCAGATGGCGGCTACGGCCTCACGCCCGGTGGGATCGCCCATCGGCCGGCTCAGAGCTGACCGGTCTGCTCACGCCACTTGCGTTCCTTCTGAACCCACTCGTTGTCCTGCGGAAATTCGTCGATGGTGGGGACGCGGCGAATCTCGGTCTTGACGCCGGGCCGGGTCATGGGCAGGCGTTTGGCCCACTCCACGGCCTCTTCCTTCGAGGCCAGATTCAGCAGGTAGAAGCCGCCGAACAATTCCTTCGTCTCGCCGTACGGCCCGTCGGTGACAATCGGCGGCTCGGCGGAGTAGTCGACGACCACGCCCTCGCTCGCATCATCGAGACCCTCCGCGGCGAGCAGCACGCCCGCCCGCATCAACTCGTCGTTGAACTGCCCCATCGCGTTCAGCATCTCGTCGAAGTCGATGTCCTGCATCGACTTCATCGCCTCGTCGGTCGCGCGAAAGATCAGCATGTATTTCATGGTGGTGTCTCCTCGGTTGTCCGGGTCCCTCTCGACCCTCTCACCACTGGGTCGAACGGGGAGCGGCATCGATCGACACGACCGTCAGAATTTTCTTCCAGTTTTTCGAACCGACCGAGCGAACCGATTAGTTTCGCCGGTACCGGGCGTCTGCATCGATGTCCCCGGCGACCCGAACCAGAGAGATAGGCCCATGAGCAGCACCGACTTCACCCTCACCCACGTCTCGATCCTGGTCGACGATCAGGACAAGGCGGTCGAGTTCTACCGCGATGTCATCGGCTTCGAGGTACGGCAGGATATTCCGTTCCTCCCCGAGGCCCGCTGGCTGACCGTCGGCCCGGCCGCGCAGCCCGGCCCGGAGATCCTGCTGGAGACCCCGGCCATGAACCCGTCCGCCGAGGCGAGCGCGGCGGCCCGGACCCGCCTCGACAGCCGGGCCCAGGGCACCCTCATCTTCAGCGTTCCCGATGTGACCGCGCTGTTCGAGCGCCTCCAGAGCGCCGGCGCCGAGGTCGAGCAGCCGCTCATCGACCAGCCCTACGGCGTGCGCGACTGCGGCTTCGCCGACCCCTGGGGCAACCACCTGCGCTTCGCTCAGCCCTTGGGCTGACCGGCGCGGCGGTCCTGCACCATGGCCAGGACCGCCTGTTCGGTCGGCGTGGGCTCGATACCGAAATGCGCGATCGCCGCGGCGGAGTCGAGCACGAAGGGCCGGTCGAACTGGTAGCGCAGCTCGCGGATCTCCTTCGCGTCCGCATTGAACAGACCCGCCACCCACAGCAGGGCGTAGGGCATCCGGCTCACCCGCGCCGGCGGTGCGCCCGCGACGGACGCGACCAGCTCGGCCAGGGCGCGCATCGACATGGGCGGCGGGGTCGGCACATGCCACGGCCGGCCCCACGCGGTGTCATCGGCGGCGGCCGCGACCAGGGTGCACGCCACATCGTCGATGGCGGTCCAGCTGTGCGCCGCATCCGGATCGGCGGGCACCATGGCCTTCTTCCCGGCGAGCAGCGCGGGCAAGGCCATGGCGGTGAACGTCGAATTCGCGCCCGCCCCGAGGTAATCCGAGCCGCGCACCTCGACGGTGCGGATGCGGCCCGCCCGATGCGCGGCCAAGGCCGAATTCCACATCTCGGCCCGCACCCGCCCCTTCACCGAATTGGGCTGCAGCGGATGCGATTCGTCGACCGGCCCGTCGAATTCGCCGTAGCCGTACAGGTTTCCGACGGTCGCGAGCACCGCGCCGGTCTTCTCCGCCGCCGTCACGCAGGCCGCGGCCAGCGGCGGGAAGTCCGTGACCCAGTTCTTGTAGGGCATCCCCGCGCACTGGTAGAGCGCGGTCGCGCCATCGGCGTGCCCGATCAGCGTGGGCGCGTCCGTCGCGTCGGCGGCGACCAATTCGATGGCGGGATGCTCGGGACCGGTACCGCGGCGGGTCAGCAGGCGAACCCGCTCGCCCCGGTCGGCCAGCAGGCGGGCGGCGGCCGTGCCGACCGGGCCGGCTCCGATAACGATATGCAGGGACATGGCGTCCTCGATCCTGTGTTGTGCTCCGATGCGAGAACACTGTTCTCGCGATGGATTCAACGGTAGACCCGCGCCGCAGCGGCGTCAAGAACGATGTTCTCGCAATGACGCACTGTTCTCGAAACGGGCGAATGTTCTCTATACTGCGACCATGTCCGGACCGTCACTCCGCGCCCGCGTGCGCGCCGAAATGATCGAGGAGATCAAGGCCGCCGCCCGCAAACGGCTGGCCGTGGACGGACCCGCTCTCTCGCTGCGCGGCGTGGCCCGGGACATGGGCATCGTCGCCTCGGCCCTCTACCGGTACTTCCCGAGCCGCGACGACCTGCTCACCGCACTGCTGCTGGAGGGATACGAGAACCTCGGCGCGGCCGCGACCACCGCCGCCACCGCCCGCCCCGCATCCGATCACCGCGGCCGCTGGCTCGCGGTGTGCACCGCCGTCCGCGACTGGGCCATCGCCCACCCCGCCGAATACGGCCTGCTGTACGGCAGCCCGGTGCCCGGATACCGAGCGCCGCAGGACACCGTCGCACCCGCCGCGACCGTCGTCCTGCTGCTCGCCGATATCGCCACCGCCGCCGCCCTCGACGGCCGGCTGACGCCCCCGCCCCTGCCCTCGCCGCTCCCCGCCCCCGTCCGGGCGGACCTGCGCACGCTCATCGAACAGCGCCCCACCGCCGCACCGGCCGACCTCCCCGAGGAAACACTCGACCGCGTATTCGCCGCCTGGACACAGCTTTTCGGCCTGATCACCTTCGAGATCTTCGGCCGACTCGAAGGCACGGTCACCGCCCGCGCCGAATACTTCGATCACCACATGAACCTCATGGCCGACCTCATCGGCCTGCCCGCCCAGCCCTGAAAACGCCGCGGCCCGGCCCACCCCGGGGTGGGCCGGGCCGTGATCGGCCGACGCTCAGCTCGCGTAGCCGCTGCACTCCGAATCCAGCAGTTTGGCCTCACTGGCCGCCGCGCTCATGGTCGCGGGCCGCGGCGGGCCGAACGCGGCGATCGCCGCGCGCTCCGCATCGGCGCGGGTCGGGCCCACGGCCGTGGCGTAGCGGCCGTCGCGCTTCGCCAGCGCCACACACTCATCCACGAAACGCGCGATGACCGAGCAGTTCGAGTAGCCGCACTCGTCGACCGCGTCCCAGTCGGCTTCCTCCTGCGACGGGTAGTTCCAGGTGACGCCCCATACGGCCCCCTCCGGAGTGTTCGTCGCGAGGGCGAGCGAGCCGTAGTAGCGACCGTCCGGCCCGGGTTCGGCCGCTGCCGTTCCCGCCCCGCCGGTGACCGCCACCGCCGAGACGACCGCGAGACCCAATACCACCTTGCGCAGTGCAAACATCTGAATTTCTCCCCATCAGAACGGTTCCGGATCCGAAACCGGTTCCGATCTTGGCGGAACCCACCGACAAGTTCCACCAGAAATACTGCGCCCCAAGGACATCGACCGATTCACCGACCGATTCACCCCCGAAACGCCGAAGACCGGCCCACCCGAAGGTGAGCCGGTCCCCGGTTCGAAACAGGTTGCCGGAAGGCAGGACTCAGAAGTCCATGCCGCCCATGCCGCCGGTCGGGTCGCCCGCGGGGGCGGCCTTCTCCGGCTTGTCGGCGACGACGGCCTCGGTGGTGAGGAACAGCGCCGCGATGGAGGCGGCGTTCTGCAGCGCCGAGCGGGTGACCTTGACCGGGTCGGCAACGCCGGCGGCCAGCAGGTCGACGTACTCGCCCGAGTCGGCGTTCAGGCCGTGGCCGGCCGGAAGGTTCGAGACCTTCTCGGCGACGACGCCCGGCTCCAGGCCGGCGTTGAAGGCGATCTGCTTCAACGGAGCCGAGAGCGCGACGCGGACGATGTTCGCGCCGGTGGCCTCGTCACCGGTGAGGGACAGCTCGTCCAGGGCCGGAGCCGACTGCAGCAGGGCCACGCCGCCACCGGCGACGATGCCCTCCTCGACGGCGGCCTTGGCGTTGCGCACGGCATCCTCGATGCGGTGCTTGCGCTCCTTGAGCTCGACCTCGGTCGCGGCGCCGGCCTTGATGACCGCAACACCGCCGGCCAGCTTGGCCAGGCGCTCCTGCAGCTTCTCGCGGTCGTAGTCCGAGTCCGAGTTCTCGATCTCGGTGCGGATCTGCGCGACGCGGCCCTTGATGGCCTCGGCGTCGCCCGCGCCCTCGACGATGGTGGTCTCGTCCTTGGTGACGACGACCTTGCGGGCCTGGCCCAGCAGCTCCAGACCGGCGGTCTCCAGGGAGAGGCCGACCTCTTCGCTGATGACCTCGCCACCGGTCAGGATGGCGATATCGGCCAGCATGGCCTTGCGGCGGTCACCGAAGCCCGGGGCCTTCACGGCGATGGACTTGAAGGTGCCGCGGATCTTGTTCACGACCAGGGTCGACAGGGCCTCGCCCTCGACGTCCTCGGCGATGATCAGCAGCGGCTTGCCGGCCTGGATGACCTTCTCCAGCAGCGGCAGCAGGTCCTTGACGGTCGAGATCTTCGAGCCGACCAGCAGGATGTACGGATCCTCGAGGACCGCTTCCTGACGCTCCGGGTCGGTCACGAAGTAGCCCGAGATGTAGCCCTTGTCGAAGCGCATGCCCTCGGTCAGCTCCAGCTGGAGACCGAAGGTGTTGCTCTCCTCGACGGTGATGACGCCTTCCTTGCCGACCTTGTCCATGGCCTCGGCGATGAGCTCACCGATGGACGAGTCGCCGGCCGAGATGCCCGCGGTAGCAGCGATCTGCTCCTTGGTCTCGACCTCCTTGGCGGTGGCGAGGAGCTTGGTGGTGACGGCCTCGACGGCCTTCTCGATGCCGCGCTTCAGGCCCAGCGGGTTGGCGCCGGCCGCGACATTGCGCAGGCCCTCGCGAACCAGAGCCTGGGCGAGCACGGTGGCGGTGGTGGTGCCGTCACCCGCGACGTCGTCGGTCTTCTTCGCAACTTCCTTGACGAGCTCCGCGCCGATCTTCTCGTACGGGTCCTCGAGCTCGATTTCCTTGGCGATGGAGACGCCGTCGTTGGTGATGGTGGGGGCGCCCCACTTCTTCTCCAGCACGACATTGCGGCCCTTGGGGCCCAGGGTCACCTTGACAGCGTCGGCGAGGCTGTTCAGACCGCGCTCGAGACCGCGGCGAGCCTCTTCGTCGTACGCAATTGTCTTGGCCATTGCGTTGAGATCCTCCAGATCAGGGGATTGACACGATCTGGCCAGGCTCGGTGCCCGCGACGGACGACCTTGATTGGCCTCACCGTCCCGACCTAGCACTCACGGGTATGGAGTGCCAAAGCCATTTCTAGCACTCAGCACTCCCGAGTGCAAGGTTGGGGGCTCCGCCCCCAAACCCCCGGAAGAGGAAAACGGGGGCTAAGCCCCCGAACCCCCTTAGGGCTGCGCCCACCAGATCCCCCGGGACTACGCCCCACCAGAGCCCCAGGGCTGCGCTCACCGGATCCCCAGGCTATGCCCGCCAGATCCCCAGGCTGCGCCCGTCGGGCCCCAAGGCCGCGCCCGCCAGGCCCCCACTGCGTGCCCGCCAGATCCCCAGGGCTGTTGCCCGCCGGGCCCCAAGGCTGTGCCCGCCAGGCCCCCACTGCGTGCCCGCCAAGCCTGCGGACTGCGCCCGTCAGATCTCTGGGCCGTGCCTGCCGGACCTCCGCGCTATACCCCAGACGCTGAGCTATGCCCGCCGGACGTCGGGGCTCTGTCCGCCGAATCCCTGGCTGTTGCCCACCAGAGCTCTTGGGCTGCGCTCGCTCGACTGCCACCAGAGTCCTTGGGCCGCACCCGGCCGACTGCCACCAGAGCTCTTGGGCCGCACCCGGCCGACTGCCACCAGAGCTCCTGGGCCGCACCCGCTCGACTGCCACCAGAGTCCTTGGGCTGCGCCCGGCCGACTGCCACCGGAGTTTTCGGGCTGCGCTCGCTCGGCTCGGGCGGGGTTTCAGGGGCTTGCCCCTGAGAGTTTCGAGAGTTGTGGGATTTACATGACGAGGCGGTCGTCTACTCGGAGGAGGAGGGCTATCAGGGCGTCGGTGCGGCGTTCTTCGGGGGTGCGGGGTTCGCCGTGGTCTATGTCGACCAGGGCGGCGTCCTGGAGGAGGAGTTCGGCTTCTATGCGCATGATGGCGCGGATGAACGGCGGCGCCAGGTCGGGCGGTAGGTCGCCGTTCACTATGTAGCCGCCGTCCGGGGTGTCTTCGGTTGAGACATAGGAGAGGGCACGCAGCAGGTCGGCGCGTCTTTCCCCCGCAACTAGGTCGGAACCCTCGTCGTCCGCCATTGCTCCATGGTATCCGGCGCGGGGGCCGAAGCTGGGGAACTGGACGGCCGGTATTACTTCGCGTCGGATGGGCCGGGGGTTATCGAGGCCAGCAGGGCTGCTACGTCGGCGGAGATGGTGTCCTTGTCGAGGCCCAGACCGGAGAGGACGCCGGTGCCGTTTTCCTGGTCGAGGAGGGCGAGCAGGAGATGTTCGGTGCCGATGTAGTTGTGGCCGAGGCGGAGGGCCTCGCGGAAGGTGAGTTCCAGGGCCTTCTTGGCCTCGGCGTCGAAGGGGATCATGGCGGGGAGTTCGCCGTCGGCGGCGGCGGGCAGGGCGGCGGTGGCGACGCGGCGGACGGCGTCGACGCCGATGCCCTTGGCGGTGACGATGTGCACGGCGAGGGAATCCGGATCGCGCAGCATGCCGAGAATCAGGTGGGCGGTGGTGATCTCGGCATTGCCGGCGTCGCGGGCCTCCTCTTGCGCGGCCACCACGGTGGCGCGGGCCCGGGGGGTGAAGCGGGCGAAACCGGCGTTCGGGTCGAGCGCGGCGGCGTCACCGGCATCGACGGGCGACTTGGGGACGAAGCGCTTCTGGGCGGCCTGCTTGGTGACGCCCATGCTGCCGCCGATATCGGTCCAGGAGGCGCCGGAGCGGCGGGCCTGGTCGACGAAGTGGCCGATCAGGTGGTCGGCGAGTTCGCCGAGATGGTTGGCGGCGACCACGGCGTCGGAGAGTTGTTCCAGGACGTTGTCGGGGCGGGCCTTCTTGATGCCGTTGATCAGGTCATCGAGGCGGAAAGGGTTTGTCACGCGTCAACGTTAGGTTGACCATCTGTCGATAGTCAACCATTCATTGACGATTTCGCTGTGAGCAGATCGGGCTGTTCACACTCGACGGCCCGCCGCTCAGGGACGCGCCGCCTTACCCGCGCCGCGCACGACCAGCTCCTTGAACCTGGCCGCGGTGCGACCGGTCAACACGGTGCGGGCCGGGGCGTCATCGGCGCGCACGAACTGGATGACGCCATCGGCGCGGCCGAGGCTGAGGCACTGGATGACATAGCGGAACCGCCGCGGCGCGGGCTGCTTGCCGCGCAAGCGGGCGGCGATCGCGGTGGCCGCGTACGTGCCCGCGGGCAGCGCGGTCGCGCAGGCCATGCGCAGCTCGCGATCGCCGGGACCGGCCATGGTCGCCGCATCGCCGACCGCATAGATCTCCGGATGCGAGCGGGACCGCAGTTCATCGTCGACGAGGACACGACCGTGCGCGTTCACGGCCAGGCCGGAGTCGGCGGCCACCGGCGGAACCGCGAAACCGGTTGTCCACAGCACGATGTCGGCCGGGATCCGGTCGCCGCCGGCCAGTTCGACGCCGTCGGCGAGAACTTCGACGACCTTCGCACCGGAGTGCACCTCGACGCCCAGCCGGTCGAGGACCGCGCGAATGTGACCGCGCGCCTTGTCCGAGAGCCAGGCGCCCGGCTCCTCCGCGCTCAGCAGCAGCACGGTGAGATCCGGTCGGGCCTCGGCCAATTCGGCGGCGGTCTCGATTCCGGTGGAGCCGCCGCCCACCACGGCCACCCGTCCGGAGAGCGGCGGCAGGCCGCGCACATCCTCGGGAGTCGCCACCGTGCAGGCGAATTCGGCCACGCCGGGCACGCCGTCGGCCTGCCCGAAACTGCCGAGCGCGTAGATCAGCGAATCGTAGGAGACGGACCCGTCCCCCTCCAGTTCCACGCGCCGCGCCGCCGGATCGATCCGGGTCACCCGCGCCCGCACGAATTCGATTCCCTTGCGCTCCAGCAGTTCCCGCAGATCCCAGCGCGGAATCCGCTGCCCGGCCAGCTCCTGGTGCAACCGCACCCGCTCGACCAGCTCGGCCCGCGTGTCGATCACCGTGACCCGCGCCCCGCGCACGCGTGCCGCCCGCTTCGCGGCCGACAGTCCGGCGTATCCGGCGCCCAAGACGACGATCCGATGTTCTCCGGTCATGAGGGTGACTTCCTTTCGGTGGTCCGACACCCTCTAGACGGGATGGTCTCCGGATCCATGACGGATCCCGAGGTGTGCTGTGTCACAACCGGTTCAGCGGCTGGCGGCCTTGTCCGCATTGCTGAAGAAGGCCAGCTTGTCGGGGTTCAGGACCAGGTGCACGCCCGCGACCTTGTCACCGAGGAAGTCGACGGTGGCGATGCCGAAGACGGCTCCGAAGGTCCGGACCACCAGGGCGACGGCCCCGTTCACCTCCTCGACGGCGAGCTCCATGCCGGGCACCTCCTGCGCGAACAGACCGGCCACGTAGCGGGCGACCCGGGCCGGCCCCACGATCGGGCGGCGCGCCGCGGTGACCTTGCCGCCGCCGTCGGCCGTGGACACGATATCGGCGGTGAACATGGCCTCGAGCGAGGCCAGATCGCCGGAAGCCGCGGCGGCCAGGAACTTTTCGAACAGCTCGCGGGCGTGCGCCGGGGCCGGATCGAACCGCGGCCGATCCTCGCGAACGCGCTGGGTGGCGCGGCGATAGAGCTGCTGGGAATTCGCCTCGGTGAGATCGAGCATGTCGGCGATCTCGCGGTGGGCGTAGCCGAAGGCCTCGCGCAGCACGAACACCGCGCGTTCGGCGGGAGTCAGCCGCTCCAGCAGCGTGAGGAAGGCCAGCGACACCATTTCGCGCTGCTCGGCCGATTCCAGCGGGCCGAGTTCTCCCGCGGCCGTGGGCACCGGTTCGGGCAGCCACGGCCCGACATAGGTCTCGCGTCGCGCGCGGGCCGAATCCAGCCAGGTACGACACAAATTCACCAGAATGGTGGTCAACCACGCTTCCGCGGACCGGATTTCGCCGCGCAGCGTCGCATCCCACCGCAGGTACGTCTCCTGCACCGCATCCTCGGCCTCCCCGGCGGATCCGAGCATGCGATACGCGAGCGCGAACAGCCGAGGGCGATGCCGCTGGAATTCGATCAGCCCGTCGGCGTCCATCCGTCCACCCGTCCTCGCACTTCGCAACCGTTTTCCGACGATACGCCTGCGCGACGCGCGGACAGCGGTGACTATCCACACGCGCATTACGGTGCGCGCCACCCCTTATGAGGTGCCAACAACTCTCTAACGGAGATCGGGCGGGAAGTGTTTCGGGATTACTTGGGGGCGACGCGGATTGCCACGGCCACCGGGGTCTGGGTGTAGGCGTCGGCGAGGCAGGCCAGCTTGGCGGTGCCGAGGGCCACATTGGGGCTGCCTTCGAGGATGGAGCCCGGATTGGCGGCGAGGATCTGGTCGATGACGGTCTTCTCGGTGGCGTCGTCGAGGTCCCGGAATTCGCCACAGGTGGTCTGCGCGCCATTGGGCGCGGTCGTCTTCTTGGTCACCGGCGACACCGGGGCCTCGGCGGGCGGCTCGATCGGCGCGGCAGCCGTGGTGGTGGGCCGGGGGTCGGTTAGTCGGGCCGTCGTCGTCGCGGTGTTCGAGTTCTGGCCGGTCGCGGTGGTGGAACCGTCCTGCCCGCATCCGGCGAGCGCCAACGCCATCGCGCCTGCCGTGAGGGCGACGATCGAAATCCTCTTCATACCCTGCTTTCCGAGCTTCCGGGAGTGCCTGCGCGCCGAGCCGCCCGGCGCTCGCAGCAGCGTACCCGGACTCGGTGATTCACGCGGCGATAGTTCGCACACGCAAACGTCGAGCAGTTGACGGCGGGCACAGTGTCCACGCCGCATCGAAATGCATGCTCGCCGCGCCGAGTCAGATGCTCACTCCCGCTCGGCCACTGTGGGCGGCCGCGCGACCGACGCCTGGCGCCAGTCGCGCGGCCGCATTCCATAGGCGGCGCGGAAGCGGCGCGCGAAGTGCGATGGATCCTGGAAGCCCCATTTGCCCGCGATCGCCGAGATGGAGCGACGGCTGTTCTCCGGGCGGGCCAGCTCGCGACGAACCTGTTCCAGTCGTTCCTGGATGATCCACTGCTCGAGCCGGAGATCGGCACTGCCGCAGAGCTTGTACAGGTAACGCACCGATACGTTGTGTGCCCGTGCAATCATCGGCGCGCCCAACCGCGGGTCCGACAGGTTATCGCGTATGAACTGCCGAATCCGAGTCAAGAGGATCTCGCTCGGTACGGCAGCGCCGTCGCAATTGTCCGAGCCGGCGGCCGATGCCATCAGCGCACGCACCAGCTCCACACACGCACTGCCGATTTCCCGCGCCGCGGGGTCGCCTGCGACCTGGTCGGCCATTGCCGTCAGCTCGGAGATATGACCGGTCACCAGCCGATAGAGCGGGCTGGCCTGCGGTCTGGCGGCGCCGATGCGGATCATCTGCGAAGGTATCGCCAACTGATCCAGTGGCACCATGAGCAGGGCATGCTCACCCGCACCGTGCCAGTCGACCTCATACGGCACATTGAAGTCCATGACGAACAGCGCCCCTTGGCGGATGGTCTCGCGCACATCGCCGAACTGGCGACGCATCGTGCCCGTTTGCCGCACCGCCACCGCCAAGATCGGCGATGGCGCTCGACGCACCTGCCGCATGGTGCGCATGAAATGCAGACCGGTGGCGCGAATCCGGTAGATCCCGGCGGTGCCAAGGTCCCAGAGATCGACGCGCGCCTCGAGCCGGTCATCCGTGGGCACGACGTGCTGGGGCACCGATACCATCCGCACGGTCTCTTCCATGGCATCGGCGCGCAGATCGGGGTCGACAGCGTCGGTATCGAGTACTACGACCATGCCACGCCTCCGCAGGGTACCCGCACGACCGCCCCCAAGGGATCGATGCACTGAGGAGCCCGAGTCGTGCACGCTCAGTCCATTGTGCGCGTACCGGGTCACCTATGTTATCGAAACCGGTGCTCTCACAGACCAATCCGAATACCGGGTACCTGTCCGCACGCTGGCAGCGGCGCTGGATACCCGAGTCTGCCCGCCGTGCGGGCCGGCAAAGACGCCGAGCCCGTGCGGCGGGTGGCTCGGCGGCCGGGCGACTCAGTGAAGACGGCTCTGCCAATCCGCCGGCACCCGGTCGCGCGGGCCGGGAACGGTCTGGTCGAGCGGGTGATGGCGGGGCGGCTCGAGTTCGGGACCGCCGTCGTACATCTCGTCGGTCTCGTAGTTCCAGAACCAGTCCTCACCGGGTTCGAAGCTCTGCACGAACGGGTGACCGGTGTTCTTGAAATGCTTGGTGGCGTGCTGCGACGGCGAGGTGTCGCAGCAGCCGACGTGACCGCACTGCGCGCACCGGCGCAGGTGCACCCACCACCCTTGCGCCGCTTCGCATTCCACACAGCCCGGCCCGCTGGGCGCCATGGTGGTGTCGATTCCCGGAATCTGCTGCGACATCGAATGCCTCCCGTATCAGCTTGCGGTGCTTGTGGTTTGCAGTTCCTCGGCGAGCTCCGGGCTCTCCAGCGGCAGCCGGACGATGAAACGGGTGTTGCCCGGCTCGGATTCGACCCGGATATCGCCGTGGTGCTTGTTCACCACGATGCGGAAGGAGATGTCCAGGCCCAGCCCGGTGCCCTCGCCGACCGGTTTGGTGGTGAAGAACGGCTCGAAGATGCGGTGCCGCAACTCGTCCGGGACACCCGGCCCGGTATCGCCGATTTCCACTGCGGCGCAACCGTTCTCGCGATAGGTGCGGACGGTGAGGGTGCCGCGCCCGGCCATGGCCGCAATGGCATTGTCGATCAGGTTGGTCCACACCTGATTCAGCTCCGCCGCGAAGCACGGCACCGGCGGCAGCGCGTGGTCGTACTCCTTGACCACCTCCACCTCGTCGCCGATCTTGCGGCCCAGCATGACCAGCGTGCTGTCCAGCAACTCGTGGATATCGACCACCTGGAACGGCGCCCGATCCATCTGCGAGTACTGCTTGGCCGCATTCACCAGCGAGGAGATGCGCGTGGTGGAATCGGCGATCTCGTTCATGAGCAGCTCGGTCTCGACCGTGTAGTTGAGCCAGCGGATCGCGCCCTCGAAAACGCCCTGGCCGCAACCGGACAGCGTGCCGTGAATCCGCTCCAGCCAGTCGATGTCGAATCCGGCCTGCACGAAATTCGGCGCCAGATCCCAGCCATTGGCGATGTCGTGGCTCTCCAGCCAGTCGCCGAACTCGTCCTCCCGGTCGGCGGCCTCGAGCGAGGTCAGCGTCGGCGCCTTGCCGACCTGTTCGGCCGCCTCCTCCTGCAGGGCCACCAGCTTCTCGAGCGTCTTGGAGTCGAATTTGCCGTGCGCCATCATCTTCAGCTTGTGCCGCATGCCGGCCACCCGTTCGCGCAGCGAGTCGGTGGCGCGCACCGCGGCGGCGGCCGGATTGTTGAGCTCGTGGGTGAGGCCCGCCGACAGCGAGCCCAGCGCCACCAGCCGCTCGCGCTGCCCGATGATCTCGTTGGCATTGCGGTTGCCGAAGAACACGCCTTCGAGCAGGTGCAGCGCCATCGGGAACCAGGTCTGCACCATGCGCGCGAAGGTCCCGGCGTCCAGCACGAAGAACTTCGACGGCCGGGTCACATAGAACGATCCGGTGTAGTTCTGGTCGACCTTGTCGCCCATATAGGCCGTCCACGCGCCCGCGTAGGACCCGTGATGGTCGGTGCGGACGAGTTCGATCTCCTCGCCGCCGGACATCTTGGTCAGCCGGACCTCGCCGTCCATGAGCACGTAGAAGCAGGTGGCCGGATCGCCCTCGCGGAAGACCAGTCCCGGCTCGAAGTTCTCGACCCGCCCGTCGCGGCACAGCCAGGCCAGCTGCTCGTCGTCGAGCTTCTCGAACAGGAACAGCTCGCGCAGTTCCTCGGGGTTGCAGATCAATTGGGTACCCACGGCACTCCTACTGTTTCGCCAGATAGCGATGAACGAGCATGACGGCCATCGCGCCTTCGCCGACCGCGGACGCCACCCGCTTCGCCGATTCCGACCGTACGTCGCCGGCCACGAACACACCGGGAACGCTGGTCTCCAGATGTTGCGGCGGCCGCGGCAGCTCCCAGCCGGCGGGCCGGTCGCCGTCCACCATGAGGTCGGGCCCGGCCAGCACGTATCCGGCCTCGTCGCGTGTCACCAGGCCGTCGAGCCACTCGGTTTCCGGCGCGGCGCCGATGAACAGGAACAGCCGTTCCGCGTCCACCTTCTCCTCGACGCCGGTGTCATTGTCGCGCAGCACGATCCGCTCCAGATGATCGTCGCCGTCGACGGCGATCACCTCGGTGCGGGTGTGCAGCTTGATATTCGGAATCTGCTCGATCTGCTGAATCAGATAGTGCGACATGGAATCTTCCAGCGAGCCCGCCCGCACCAGAATGTGCACGGTGCGCGCGTGCCGCGACAGGTACACCGCCGCCTGCCCCGCCGAATTCGCGCCGCCCACAATGTAGACGTCGCGATCCGAGCAGTCGGCGGCCTCGGTCATGGCCGAGCCGTAATACACGCCGCGGCCGGTGAAATCGTCCACGCCCGGCGCCGGATGACGCCGGTAGTTGACGCCGGTGGCGATCAGCACCGAATGCGCCGCAATGGATCCGCCGTCGGCGAATTTCACCACGCGCGCCGAGCCGCACGCCTCCAGCGCCACCACTTCCCGCGCCGTGATCAATTCCGCGCCGAATTTCACGGCCTGCCGCCGCGCCCGGTCCGCCAGCTGCGCACCGGACAAGCCGTCCGGGAAGCCCAGGTAGTTCTCGATGCGCGAACTCTGCCCGGCCTGGCCGCCGGTGGCGGTGCGCTCCACCAGCACGGTCCGCAAGCCCTCCGACGCGCCGTAAACCGCCGCGCCGAGACCGGCCGGGCCGCCGCCCACCACGATGAGGTCGTAGAAATCGCCGGACGGGTCGGTGGACAGGCCCACCGCGCTGGCCAACTCCGCGTCCGAGGGCCCGATCAGCACCTCACCCGACGGATTGATGATCACCGGGCACTGGTCCTCGGTGGCGCCCGCGGCCGTCAGCAGTCGCGCGCCCTCCGGCTCGTCGAACTGATACCAGCGGTAGGGCAGCTGATTGCGCGCCAGGAATTCCCGGACCTCCGAACAGCGCGCCGACCAGCGATGCCCGACCACCTTGGTCTCGGTCACCGGCCGCTGCGGATCGCTGCGCCAGGCATCGAGCAGCGCGTCGATCACCGGATACAGCTTCTCCTCCGGCGGATCCCACGGCTTGAGCAGGTAATGGTCCAGATCGACCACATTGATGGCCTCGATGGCGGCATTGGTGTCGGCGTAGGCGGTGAGCAGCACCCGCCGGGCATGGGGATGCAGGTCCATGGCCTGCTCCAGGAATTCGACGCCGTTCATATTCGGCATCCGGTAGTCCGCGATGAGCACTGCCACCGGTTGACCACGCAGTTTCATCTCGCGCAGGGCGTCGAGCGCGTCCGCACCCGATTCGGCCCGCAAGATCCGGTACTCCGCGCCGTAGCGGCGGCGCAGGTCGCGGACCACGGCGCGGGAGACGCCGGGATCGTCGTCGACACTGAGGATGGCCGGCTTGGCGGCGGTTGCTGAGGTCACCCAAGAAGTATGCGGGGGGCCGTCAAACCCGCTGAAGAGCAGTTCACCATCGGCTAAATCCGATGATGCTGAACCAGATCCAGCTCGTTCGGAGTGAGCAGTCGTTCCAATCGTTCCTCGAGCGCGCCATTGGCCTTGCGTTTGGCCCCCTTGGCCGGCCCCGGCGCGATAGTCTCCTCGGCGGGGAGGAGCGGGACCGTCTTGGTCCTACGATGCAGGAGCGAGCGCAGTTTCACGGCCGATCACCTCACGTTTCCCATTCGGAAGCTCGTGGCTGTGTCGTTGCTTCGTCTATCCCATATTGTGCGCCGCCCATTACATTCGCCGGTCTTGCAACACCGGAATGTGATCTAGTTGATTTTCAGTGTTCGAACTAGGATTCGTGGTACCGATCGTCACACTCTTGGAGGGGCAGCGTTGCCGAAGAATCTCGAAGCCACCATCGATATCGCCGCGGCGCCCGACCAGGTCTGGAAGGTGGTCTCCGACCTCAAGCGGATGCCCGAATTCAGCCCGCAGTGCATCCGCATGCAGCCGCTCGGGGCCGTGAAGACCGGTACCTGGACCATCAACTTCAATCGGGACGGCCGCAAGGTCTGGCCGACCACCTCGCGCGTGGTGCGGTTCGAGCCGAATACCGCGATCGCCTTCCGCGTGAATGACAACCGGACCATCTGGAGCTTCACCCTCGAACCCACCGAGGGCGGCACCCGGCTCATCCAGCGCCGCGACTGCCCCAATGGCACCAGCTGGATCTCGCGCAAGGCCATCGAGGCCGCGCTCGGCGGCGAGGAGCCGTTCGAGAAGGCTCTGCTGCAGGGCATGAACGAAACCCTCGGCAAGATCAAGGCCACCGTCGAACGATGATCTGCGTGTTTCCCGGTGGCCGGGCGGCCGGGGCCGTAGGTTCGCAGCATGCGACGACTTACAGGTATCTGCGCCGCGGCCGCCGGGACCGCGCTGCTGTTGACCGGTTGCGGTAGCTCCGATTCCGATGGCGGCGCCCGCACGGTCACCGTGGTCGGCACCGGCAAGGTGCAGGGCGCGCCCGATGTGCTCAATGCCGACCTCAGCGCGGATGTGACCGCCCCCGATGTGTCCGCCGCCGTGGACGGCGCGAATGCCAAGGCCAAGGCCATGACCGACGCCATGGTCGGGGCCGGGGCCAAGCGGGAGGACATTCGCACCAGCGATCTGTCGGTGCAGCCCGAGTACGGGCCCGAAGGGCGGACCATCACCGGTTATCGGGCCACCAACTCGGTGCACGTCGCCATCCGGGAGCTGCCGAAGGCCTCGGCGGTGCTGGACGCGGCCGTCAAGGCGGGCGGCAATGAAACCCGCATCGGCTCGGTGTCGTTCGGGCTCGAGGACAATACGAAGCTGCTGTCCGATGCCCGCGCCCGCGCGTTCGAGGACGCCAAATCCCGGGCCCAGCAATACGCCGACCTGTCCGGGCTCGGGCTGAAGAGCGTCCAGACCATTTCCGAGGACAGCAGCGGCGACTGGCCGTCGCCGCTGACGCGCGAGAACGCGCCCAGCGGCGCGGCCGATTTCAGCCTCGAACCCGGCCAGCAGACGGTGACCTTCACCGTCACCGTCGTCTGGGAGATCGGCTGATCACCGCCTATTTCCAGTTCGGCAGGGTCACCACCTGCGCCGCGTAGGACAGCCCGGCGCCGAAGGCGATGAGCAGCGCGGCGCCGCCGGGTTTGGCATCGCCCTTGCGCAGCAGTGCTTCCATGGCCAAGGGGATCGAGGCGGCCGAGGTATTGCCGGTCTCCTCGATGTCATTGGCGAGCGCGCAGTTGTCGGGCAGCTTCAGCACCCGGGCCATGATCTCGATGATCCGGCCATTGGCCTGATGCGGGACCATGGCGTCCAGATCGCCGGGGGTGAGGCCGGCGCGTTCGATGGCGTCGCGGCACACCTTCTCCAGCGAGTGTGCGGCCCAGCGGAATACGGCCGTGCCCTCCATGGCGAGGTACGGGCGGACCGCGTCCAGGCCCTTGTCGTCGATCTCGCGGAAGAAGTCCATCCAGTCCTTGTCCTGGCGGATGGCGTGATGCTGGGTGCCGTCCGAACCCCACACGGTGGGGCCGATGCCGGGCTCCTCGGAGGGGCCGACCACCACCGCGCCCGCGCCGTCGGCGAACAGGAAGGCGGTGCCGCGGTCCTTGGGATTGACGGCGTCGGTGAGCTTTTCGACCCCGATGACCAGTACGTGCCGGGCGGTGCCGCCCTTGACCAGGTCCGAGGCCAGCGCCAGGGCGTGGCAGAAACCGGCGCAGCCGGCGGAGATGTCGAAGGCGGCGGGATGGTTCAGGCCCAGTTCGCCGGCGACCTGCGGCGCGGCGGCCGGGGTGAGCAGCAGCCAGGTGGAGGTGGCGACGATGACGCAGTCGATCTCGCCCGGTTCCAGTTCGGCGGCCTCGATGGCATCGCGGGCGGCCGCGACGCTCATGCTCAGGATGGTCTCCTCGTCCGAGGCGAAGCGGCGGGTATGGATTCCGGATCGGGTGCGAATCCACTCGTCGCTGGACTCGATCGGTCCGGCCACCTCCTCATTGGTGACTATGCGGGCCGGGCGGTACACGCCGAGCCCGAGGATTGCGGTGTGCTCTACCCCGCTGATCGAGGCAATTCGAGCAGCCATGGTGCTTCTCCTATGTACTGCGCGTCGAACGTGACCTTCATCGGGCCCTCACCCCCCGCGGAACAGCCGACACCGCAGACATGAGGCCCCCTCATATTAATTGAGGCAGCCTCTCATGTGTGTGCGTATGCTCACAATCGAGGGGTATTGCCAGGCCGATCACCCTCATTTCATATGCCGAGAACGCGAGCGCCGCACCACGTTCCCGTATCGTTTGAACGCGGTCCCCCCGGTCAACTTGAAACAGGGTCTCGACCGCACCTATCCGCGCATGAAAGAGGAGCTTGTGGCCCGCCGTCCCACCCCGCCCGGCACTCCCGAAGCCACCGGACTCGCCCACGTGGCCGATCTGGTTCGCACCGCCATTCCGCCGCTGCACCCGGCCGGCCTGCCGTTCGTGGCGGCGCCGCTGGCCGTCGCCGTGGTCGGCGTCCGGCACAAGTGGATCCGCCGCGCGGGACTGTTCGCGGCCGCGGCCTGCGCCGCCTTCTTCCGGCATCCGCACCGGGTGCCGCCGAACCGGCCGGGCGTGGTGGTCTCCCCCGCCGACGGGGAGGTCGCGCTGGTCGACACCGCGGTGCCGCCCGCCGAGCTGGGCCTGGGCGAGGCGCCGCTGCCGCGGGTGAGCATCTTCCTGTCGGTGCTGGACGTACACGTGCAGCGGGTGCCGGTGAGCGGCGCGGTGACGGAGATCGTCTACAAGAAGGGCGAATTCCTTTCCGCCGACCTGCCCGAGGCCAGTGACGCCAATGAGCGCAACACCATGGTGCTGGAGACCGAGTCCGGGCAGCGGCTCGCGGTCGTGCAGATCGCCGGGCTGCTGGCGCGCCGGATTGTGTGCGAGGCCAAGGTGGGCGACAAGCTCACCATCGGCGACACCTACGGCCTGATCCGGTTCGGTTCCCGCGTGGACACCTACTTCCCGGCCGGGACCAAGCCGCTGGTGTATCCGGGCCAGCGCACCATCGGCGGGGAAACGGTGCTGGCCGAACTGGATTCATGATGGAACAACTCGCGCCCGCACCGGTCGTGCGCCGCCGGAACCGCACGGTCCGGCTGCTGCCCAGCATGGTCACCATTCTCGGGCTGTGCTCCGGGCTGTCGGCGGTCAAGTTCGCCATGGAGGGCAAGCTCGGAGTGGCGCTCGCCCTGGTGGGCGCGGCCGCCATTTTCGACATGCTGGACGGTCGCATCGCCCGCATGCTGGATGCCACCACCAAGATGGGCGCGGAACTGGATTCGCTCTCCGACGCCATCGCCTTCGGCGTCGCGCCCGCCCTGGTGCTGTACGTGACCTACCTGCACGCCGACAGCGTCGGCTGGATCGTGGCGCTCATGTTCGCGGTCTGCATGGTGCTGCGGCTGGCCCGGTTCAACACGCTGCTGGACGACGACAATGTGCCGGACTGGCAGCGGGAGTACTTCGTCGGCGTGCCCGCGCCCGCCGGGGCGCTGATCGTGCTGCTGCCGCTCGCGCTGGGCGAGCAGTTCGGCGACGGCTGGTGGGTGAGCGTCGCGGCGGTGTCGGTGTGGACGGTGTTCACCGGGCTGCTGTGCGTGAGCACGCTGCCGACGCAGGCCATCAAGGCCGTGTCGGTGGCGCCGCGGACCGCGCCGGTGCTGCTGGTGCTGGTGGCGCTGGCCGCCGCACTGCTGGTCACCTACCCGCTGATCCTGATGATCGCGCTGGTGGTGCTGTACCTGGGGCATATCCCGTTCGCGGTGCGGTCGGCCCGCTGGGTCGCGGCCCGGCCGGAGACCTGGCATCACAAGCCCGCCGAGCGACGGGCGCAGCGCCGGGCCCAGCGGCAGCGGCGGTTGCCCCGGCCCATGGGCCGGGTGGGCCGGGTTTCCTCGGCCCGCCTGCGGCTGCGCCGGCCCGGCAGCAAGGTCTGACAGGGCACGATCGGCTTCACCCTCGCACCCCCGGCAGCGGTCCGTACCGACGCCGGGGGTGCGAGGTTTTGAAGGTCGGGTCAGCACCGCTCGACAGACGGCAGAATTGAACGCGTGCCTGAACTCGCGCTGACAGCTCGCCTCAATACGTCGGCCGCCGATGCCCGCAGAGGGCTGGTGCGGTTGCATCCGGAGGCGCTGACGGCGCTCGGGCTGCGGGAGTGGGATGGGATCGCGCTCATCGGGGCGCGGCGGACCGCCGCGGTGGTGGCCGTCGCTCCGCTGGGCACACCGGCCGGGGTGGCCCTGCTCGACGATGTGACACTGTCCAATGCCGGGGTGCGGGAGAACGCCGGCGTGGTGGTCATGCCCGCGACCGTCTATGGGGCCCGCCAGATTTCGGTGACCGGATCCGCCCTGGCCACCGGCACGATCCCGGAGACCACCCTGCGGCAGGCCCTGCTGGGCAAGGTCGTCACGGTCGGCGACACGGTCTCGCTGCTACCGCGGGATCTAGGCCCCGGAACCAGTACTTCGGCTGCCACGCAGGCGCTTTCGAAGACCTTCGGCATTGCCTGGACGGCGGAGCTGCTCACCGTCACCGCCACCGATCCGACTCCGGGCCCGGTGAGCGTGCAGCCCAATAGCGCCGTGGTGTGGGGACCGGGCATCGCCGCCACCGACAGCCCACGCCTGCTCATGGGAGATACGGCGGCGCAGGCGCCGGACCGGCTGGACCGGCCGTCGGCACCCGCCCCCATGTCGGCCGTGGCGGTGGCCGATCTGGCGGGTGTGCAAGCGCAGGCCGCGAAACTCACCGAATGGCTGAACCTGGCCCTGGACGAGCCGGAGTTGTTGAAAACCCTTGGCGCGCCCTCACATCTGGGCGTGCTCGTCACCGGCCCCGCGGGCGTCGGCAAGGCCACGCTGGCGCGGGCGGTGATCGGCTCCCGGCGCATGGTCGAGCTGGACGGGCCGTCGGTCGGCGCCGCCGAGAGCGGCTCCCGCCTGCGCGAAGTCGGAATGGCGGTCTCCGAGATCTGTTCGGGAGCAGGCGGAATCCTGCTCATCACCGATATCGACGCCCTGCTGCCCGCGGACGCCGAGCCGGTCGCCACGCTGATCCTCGATCAGCTGCGCGCCGCCGTGGCGGCGCCGGCGGTCGCGGTCCTGGCCACCACCGCCCACCCCGCCGCGGTGGACGCCCGGCTCCGCGCTCCCGATCTGTGCGATCGCGAAGTGTCGCTGCCGCTGCCCACGGCCGGTGTCCGGGCCGCGCTGCTGGAGCAGCTCTTGCGCAAGGCCCCCGTGGACGGCCTGAAGCTCGACGAGATAGCCGCACGCACACCCGGATTCGTGGTCTCCGATCTGGCCGCCCTGGTGCGCGAGGCGGCGCTGCGAGCGGCGTCGCGGGCCAGCCGGGAGCAGACCGAACCCATGCTCACCCAGCCCGACCTGGTGGGAGCACTGGAGGTGATCCGCCCGCTGTCCCGTTCCGGCTCGGAGGAGCTGGCCATAGGCAGCCTGAGCCTGGACGACGTCGGCGATATGAAGGAGACCAAGCAGGCCCTGACCGAGGCCGTGCTGTGGCCGCTGCGCCATCCGGATTCGTTCGCCCGTCTGGGCATCGACCCGCCTCGCGGCGTCCTGCTCTACGGCCCACCCGGCTGCGGCAAGACCTTCTTGGTGCGAGCCCTCGCCGGCACCGGCCAACTGAGCGTGCACGCCGTGAAGGGCGCCGAGCTCATGGACAAATGGGTGGGCTCCTCGGAACGCGCTGTACGCGAACTCTTTCAGCGAGCCCGGGACTCCGCCCCCTCGCTGATCTTTCTGGACGAAATCGATGCGCTCGCTCCCCGTCGCGGCCAATCCAGCGATTCCGGCGTGAGCGACCGAGTAGTGGCGGCGCTGCTCACCGAGCTGGATGGAGTCGAACCGCTACGGGACGTCGTCGTGGTCGGCGCTACCAATCGGCCCGATCTGATCGATCCGGCGCTGACTCGACCGGGACGCCTCGAGCGCCTGGTCTTCGTTCCGCCGCCGGATGCGGCGGCCCGCGCCGAAATCCTGCGGACCGCCGCCAAATCCGTGCCGCTGGCCAAGAGCGTGAATCTCCGGAAGCTGGCCGCGGAGCTGGATGGCTACTCCGCGGCCGACTGCGCTGCCCTCCTACGCGAAGCCGCCCTGGCAGCAATGCGGCGCGATGTGGACGCGGCTACCGTCACGGCCCAGGACATGGCAGCCGCACGCGCGACGGTGCGCGCGTCGCTGGACCCCCTCCAGGTCGAATCCCTTCGGCTGTACGCCGCCCAGCGCGCCGCCTCGAACTGACCGATCCCGTCACCCGGGTCTGCGAACCCACCCGACCAGCATTTTCAGACCAGTAAGTCTGTTTGCTGAATCGGGTTAGCAAACCTCACAACTCAGGCGAGTCGGACCGACCAGTCCGGGTTTGGGCGGTAGTTTCACCCAGGTGAGGGCGTATCAGGTAGCCATCGAGACCGTGACAGCGCTGGTCGCAACCACGGTTGCTGGGCTCTCGCTGGCGCTGCCGATCAACTTCGGCTGGACTTCGCAGTCATCGGCCCTGCAGCTGGACCTGCTCGCCTACAGCCTCCCGCGAGCAGTGGGCGCCGGGGTCTTGACCGCAATGATCATCGCGGTCCTCATCACCACCCTGGGCAGCATCGTCGCGGCGTGGGGCACGGCCCTGGTCGGGCTCCTGGTTCTCACCGCCAACCACGTCTTCGGCCAGACCGCGGAACCCCAAGCCGCCCTGACGACAATGAACTTCATCGATTCGCTGGCCGGCGGCGTAGTGCTCGGCGCGCTCGGCGCGGCGGTCCTGCACCACAAGCTCCCGGCCTTCGGCTGGACCCTGGGCGTGCTGATCAGCATCCTGCTGGGCTCGGTGAACCCGCTGCCGCACATCGGCGGCCTGCTGAGCCAGGATGTTTCGGACCAGTTGGGCGAATCCGATATGCCACCCCTCTGGATGATCGAACTGGCCCTGGTGCTGGTGATCATCGGCACCCTGGCCAACCGTCACCGCCGCCCGGCCGAACGCCCGTCCATCGAACTCCCCCTCGCCCCGATCCTGGCCGGGGTCGTCCTGGTACTGGTCACCCTGGCCAGCGCGGAATGGCTGGCGCGCCACGGCGACAGCCTCGCGGGCATCGGCCTGGCGGTGGTCAGCACCGTGGCCACGGGCATCATCGCCGCCATGCTCCTCCCGGGCCGCGACGGCGAGCTGGTCCTGATCGCGGTGGCCATCAGCGCCGTCGGATCCTCGGCCCTGGCGGCGGAGGTCCCGGCCTGGTCGATCCCCATCGCGGTAGCGGTCGCGGTCCTCGGCATGTGGTACGGCAGCCGCCGCGGCGCGCCGATCGCCTGCCTGCTCCTGCTCCTGGTGCTCGGCCTGTTCACCGCCGCGACCGCGAACACCGACCGCGCGATCCTGATCATGGGCGGTACGGCCGCCCTGGTCTGGCTGACCGGCTACGGTCTCTACTCCGCCGCTCCCCGCTACGTACCCAACCGAATCCTGGGCAGCATGGTGCTGTTCATCCCCTCGGCCACACTCGGCCTGCGCGACTATGTCGCCCGCGGGCACTACGCCATCCAGGACACCACGCAAGCCGCCGTGTGCACCGTGACCGCCCAGGATGCCTCCGCGCCCGCGTGGACCGCGGTGCTGATCACCATCGGCTGTATCGCGGGCCTGCAGGTACTCCGCAGCTGCCGTCCACCGGCGAGCCCGGCCACCGCATCGCCGGATCGTCCCGGCGACACCGAATCCAACGGCGGCACAGTACAAGAGCCGTAGCCGGCCTCAGGCCCGCGCGGTCTCCTCGATGCGCACCGGTTCCCGATCGGCGGCGAACCAGGTGCGGTAGAAGGCCGTGATGTAGGCCGTCAGCAGCGTAATGATGACGAGCGCCGCCGGAACCGGGTATTCGGCGTACGCCACCGACAGATAGCGGTAGGACAGCAGCAGCGCCGCCAGCAGCGCGGCCCCGGCCGCGACGAGCCGAATGCGCACCCGATCCCATCCGCGCTCCGGTTCCCGCAGCGCCGATTCGATGGCCAGCAGCACCACCACGCCGGCCACCAGGTCCGCGCCGTAGTGGTAGCCGAATCCGAGCGTCGCCGCCAGGGTGGCAATGAGCCAGAAAGTCCCGCCCCACCGCAGCCACCGCGGCGCGGGCGCGCCGGAGGCGTCCCGGCGCGAGTGCACGAAGATCGACAGCGCCCACGCGGTGTGCAGCGACGGCATGCAGTTGCGCGGCGCGAAATCGCCGAACGGCAGCGCGCCGGGCGTGAAGTCGATGGGCGGCACCACATGCGGCCAGTAGTCGCCGACCTGGAACCCGAGCCCGGCGGACCCGTAGGCGAACATGGGCCCGACCACGGGGAAGATCACGTAGAAGATGGGCCCGATCAGCCCGACCACCAGGAAGGTCCGCACCAGATAGTGGCTCGGCCAGGCGCCGGTCTTCACTACATTGCGCAGCTGCCAGATGGTCACGATCATGGCGCCCACGGGTAGCTCGATGTAGACCCAGTGCAGCACGTGATAGAGCACCGGACCGAAGAACTCGACGACCTGCCCCATCAGCCAGGAGGGATCACCGAGCGCGTGATCGACCAGCACCAGATGCTCGTCGAGCACCTGCGGTCCGGCGAGCACGGTGACGAACAGCCAGACCTCGGCCACCTTGCTGGACAGCACGAGCAGAATGCCCAGGGCCGCGGCATGCAGCGCATTGCCGCGCTCCTTGTCCCGCCACCGCCACGCCGCGATGATCACGATGCCGGTCAGCACGATGACGGGACCATTGCCCAGCGCCAGCGGCCCGCCCAGCAGGGTCCGCACCACCTGGTACGCGATATCGATGCCCGCCGCCGCGCCCACGGCGATGAACCGCCGCCGCCAGCTCAATCCGATGAGCGCGAGCCCGAGCCCGGCCCACGGCACGGTCACCGATCGCGGTGTTCCCGTGTAATCGAGCCAGAGGCTCTCGACCGGTCCCAGGAATCCATTGCGGGAAGCGACTATCTGAAGGGCTATGAGCAGCACCGGAACCGCGGCCAGCACGGCGGTGATCCGAATGCGCCTCGACGGCATCCGACCCCCGCGTGCCCCACCGCTGAGTTCGGAACGCGGACCGTCGAGCAACACCCAGCCATAGTAAACGTCATGTGAACGCAACCCCCGCAGCCAGGCAAACACGGGGTCGGCACCCAGATGAACAGGTCCCGGTCAGGGCATTGTCATTGCTGGCCAGGGCATACGGCGTACGCGTCCGGCCGTAGTCAAGATCACACCCTGGAAATGGCGGCGGGACGGCGCCGGCGGCGGTCTATTGATCGAGTTCCTTGACCAGGGAGTCGACCACCGCGACCAGATCCCCTTGGGCGGCCGCGGCGACCTTGCGCTGCCGCTGATAGCTCGCGCCCTTCTTCGGAATCTCCGCGACCAGCGCCAGCTCGGCCTCGCAGCCCAGGCTCTTGGCGGTCGGCTCGAGCCGGTTCAGCAGATCGTCGAGGTCGTCGGTGACCAGCCGCTCATTGCTGTCGGCGTCGGTGATGATGATGGCGTCCAGGCCGTAGCGGGCGGCGCGCCATTTGTTCTCCTGGACGTGCCAGGGCGGAATCGAGGGCATGGTCTCGCCCGCCTCCACGCGCCGGTCCAGGTCGACGATCAGGCAGTGGATCAGGGCCACCAGGGCCGATAGCTCGGTGCGGGTGGGCGTTCCGTCGCAGACGCGGACCTCGATGGTGCCCCATTTGGGCGCGGGCCGGATGTCCCAGTGCATGCCGCCGAGCTGTTCGAACACACCGGTTTTCATCTGGTCGTGCGCGAAAGCCTCGAACTGCGACCAGTTTTCGAATTGGAACGGCAGTCCGGCGGTGGGCAGCTGCTGGAACATGAGCGCGCGGTTACTGGCGTATCCGGTGTCGACCCCGGCCCACATGGGCGAGGACGCCGAGAGCGCCAGCAGGTGCGGATACGACAGCAGCAGCGTGTTCAGGATCGGGAAGACCTTCTCCGGATGCGAAATCCCCACGTGCACATGCACGCCCCAGATGAGCATCTGCCGCCCCCACCACTGGGTGCGTTCGATCAATTCGTCGTAGTGCGCACTGCGCGTGAGCTGCTGGGTGGACCACTGCGCGAACGGGTGCGTGCCGGCGCAGAACAGGTCGACCCCGAGCGGGTCGGCGGCGCGGCGCACCAGGTCCATGGTCCCGTGCAGTTCGTCCACCACTTCGCCGACGGTGTCGTGCTTGCCGGAGACGATCTCCACGGTATTGCGCAGCAATTCCTTGGTGATCTGCGGTGTCCCGTCCCAGGCGCGCAGGTCCCCGCAGGCCTCGAAAACCGCTGCGGCCGTGTTGGACAGGTCGCGCGTGTGCTTGTCGACGAGCGCGACTTCCCATTCCACGCCGAGCGTGGGCCGGGGCGAACTATTGAAGGGTACCTTCATATTGCCTGCCCCGGCCATGGTTCACCTCGGGTTATGCGACGACGCCGCAGGCCACCCGCGCGCCCGCGTCGCCGGTCGCCTTGGTGTCGGCGTCCGGCCCGGTGGCGCCGCCGGGCTGGGTGTAGCGGCTGGGGATATTGCCGAAGTTGTCCGCACCCGCGTGGATCATCAGGGCCTTGCCCTTGATGTCGTCCAGGGTGACCTTGTCGGTGGTGGTGGTCAGCTTGGCGGTGCCGTCGGAGCGGACCTCGAGGGAAGTCAGGTCGCCGCTGGCCGGATGGGCGCTCTGATCGCCCACCTGCAGGTGGCCGCCCGCGGAGAGGAAGTCGCCGGGCGCGCCGCCGCTGGGGGCGGTGGAGTTGGGCTCGCACTTGCCGAACTGGTGGAAGTGCAGGCCGTGGAAGCCGGGGGTGAGGCCGTGGGCCTCGATGGAGATCTCCAGGTGGTCGCCGACCTTGCCGATGGTGGCGGTGCCGACGGTCTCGCCGTTGGAGTTCTTCAGCGTCGCGCTGGTGGATTCGGTGGGCGGGTTCTGCATACCGCCGCCACCGCCGCCGCCATGGCCGCCGCCGTGTCCGGTCTCCAGGCCGGCCGGTGCGGGCGAGCTGGTGAACACCGGCGGGGTCGTCCCCTTGACGTCACTCGATTCCTGGCTGTTGGTGCAGCCGGCGAGGCCGAGGACCGCGACCGCAAGCACCGGGGTCACAGTCCGCCAGGACGGGCGACGAGTTGTGGACGGGGCCATCGGGGAACTCCTTTACGAGTACCGAGTTTACGGGTACGACTAGGGGCACATGGTTGGTACCGGACAAGATGATGCCAGAGGCAGCACCTCGTCTCGTGCAGGGGCTGTCCGAGTTGTTCAGTTACCGGTGACGATGACGATGACGCCGGCGGGCGAGTCCGCGATTCCGGGGAAACGCGGTTCCGCGCTGACGCCCAGCTCTTCCGCGATGGCCAGGGCCGCCGCCTTCTCGCTTGCCGAACTGCCGTAGTACACAGTTGTTTTGGGGATCACACCGGCGGCGTAGTTGCCGGTTTCGGCAATGGTCCAGCCGCTGGCGCTGAGCTCACCGGCGGTCTTGGCCGCCAGGCCCGCGACGGTGCTGTTGTTGTAAACCCTTACGGGGACCGATTTGTCGGCTTGGGCCGCAGCCGTGGTGGTGGGCGGCGCGGTGCTGACCGGCGGGGTCGTGGTGACCGGCGGCGTGACGACGACCGGCGGCAATGATGATGAAAGTCCCGGCGCCAGAGTGACACCCGGCACAGTGCTGCTCACGGCGGCGGTATCGGTCTCGGCGCCCTCGGAATCCGAACTCGACAGCGACATGGTGCCGATGCCGGCGAACACGATGGCCAGGGCGATCAGCACCATGGCCAGGGCCCGCAGCGGCGGGCCACCGGACGGCGAATTCGGGTTGCTCACAGCGCCGAGCCTAGTAGTTGAACGCTGCTCACACCTGGAACCCGAGACGGCGTGCGGCTCTGGTCTTCTGCCGGCTGGCGCGCAGCCGGCGCAGCCGCTTCACCAGCATGGGGTCGGCGGCCAGGGCTTCGGGCTTGTCGACGACGGCATTGAGGACCTGGTAGTAGCGGGTGGGCGACAGGTCGAACAGCTCCCGGATGGCTTCTTCCTTGGCGCCGGCGTACTTCCACCATTTGCGCTCGAAGTCCAGAATGTCGAGTTCCCGCCGGGAAAGTCCGTGCGCGCCATCCTCGTCGGGGGCGGCTGGGTTTTCCTCGCTTGCGGAAATGTTCCGTGCCGCTGCGCTGTCCATAGTGCTCCCTCGCCGAGTGGTCACCAGACGAATATGGTGCTTGTGCGTCGCCGATCATTCAACCACGCGGCGGAGACTTCCGAATGTGTACCTCTCGGCGTGTTTCTGTGATCGACACCCGGCGTGTCGCGTCTCGCTCGGGCAGCGAGCCGGGTCCGGCAACCACCCAGTAGGCTCTTCGACATGGCTATTCTCCCGATCGTCATCGTCGGCGACCCGGTTCTGCACAATCCGACCGAGAAGGTCACGCAGACACCCGAGGAACTGGCCGAGCTGATCGCGGACATGTACGAAACCCTCGACAAGGCCAATGGTGTGGGCCTGGCCGCCAATCAGGTCGGCGTGCCGCTGCGCCTGTTCGTCTACGACTGCCCCGACGAGGGCCCGGACGGCACCATGGTGCGCCGCCGCGGCGCGGTCATCAATCCGGTGCTGGAGACCTCGCAGCTCCCGGAGACCATGCCGGATCCGGACGACGACGAGGAGGGCTGCCTGTCGGTGCCCGGCGAGCAGTTCCCCACCGGCCGCGCCGACTGGGCCAAGGTCACCGGCACCGATGAGCAGGGAAATCCGGTCGAGATCGAGGGCGAGGGCTTCTTCGCCCGCATGCTCCAGCACGAGGTCGGGCATCTGGACGGCTTCCTGTACGTGGATGTGCTGATCGGGCGCAATGCCCGCGCCGCCAAGAAGGCCATCAAGCGCAACGGCTGGGGTCGGCCCGGGCTGAGCTGGGTGCCGGGCACGGTGCCGGATCCCTTCGGGCACGACGACTGAACCGAGCCGGACCGACGCCAGATTGGATGCTGCCCGCGGCATGCCGCCCAACCCCGCAGACTTCCCGCCACTCGGCCGCCGGGTGGTGGTGCGCTATCGCCTGCCCGAGGGGTATCCGCAGCCGCTCACCGATGTGATCGGCGAACTCGTGGACACCGATCCGCTCACGGTGCGCACGGCGGACGGCCAGGTGGTGTCGGTCGCCCTGGATCGGGTGCTGGCGTGGAAGGAGCTCGGCCCCCGGCCGATTCGCACCAGCGAGATCCGCGCCCTGGAGGCCGCGGCCGCCGACGCCTGGCCGGGCCTGCAGCGCTCCTGGATCGACGGCTGGCTGCTGCGCGCCGGCAACGGCTACACCAATCGCGCGAATTCCGCGGTGCCGCTGGGTGGTTCGGACGGTCCGGCGCTGGCCTCCGGGGAAACGCTGCACCGCATCGGCGAGTGGTACACCGCGCACGGCCTGCCACTGCGCCTCATGCTGCCCGACCGCCTGGCCCCCATTCCCGGCGGCTGGCAGACCTGGAGCGAAACCCTGGTTCTCGCAGTCGATCTCGAGAACGTGACGCTGCCGCAGGGCCCGCCCATGGTGCGTTTCGCCGACACCCCCGACGGTGGCTGGCTGTCGGTGCACCGGCATCGCGGCGGCGACTCGGATGTGGCGCCCATGCCGGACGTGGAGGTCCTCACCGCCGTGCGCGACGGCGAAGTCGCCTTCGCCGCACTGGGATTGCCCACTCCCCTGGCCGTCGGCCGGGTCGCGGTCACCACGGCCCCCGACGGCCGCATCTGGGCGGGCCTGACCTGTGTCGCGGTCACCTCCGGCCATCGCCGCCGCGGCCTGGGCACACTGGTCTGCGCGGAAATGCTGCGCTGGGGGCAAGCGCGCGGCGCGACCCACGCCTACGTCCAAGTGGAGGACGGCAATGAGGCGGCCCTGGCGTTGTACCGGGAGATGGGCTTCGTGGACCATCACCGATACCGCTACGCGGCCCCGTAGTCATCGACATCAATAGTCCCGAAAGGTTTACCGTGCGGCTCGCGACCTGGAACGTGAATTCGATTCGCTCCCGGCTGGATCGGGTGATCTCCTGGCTGGACCGATCCGATATCGACGTGCTGGCCATGCAGGAAACCAAGTGCAAGGACGAGCAGTTCCCCTTCGAAGCCTTCGAAGCCGCCGGCTACGAGGTCGCCCACGTCGGCCACAGCCAGTGGAACGGCGTGGCCATCGCCTCACGCGTGGGCCTGGAGAACGTCGACGTCGCCTTCCCCCACCAGCCCGGCTTCGACAAGGACGCCGGTGCGGCACTGCTGAGCACCCCCGTCGTGGAGGCACGGGCCTTGGGCGCGACCTGCGGCGGCGTGCGGGTGTGGAGCCTGTATGTGCCCAATGGCCGCGCGCTGGATGATCCGCACTACACCTACAAGCTGGAATGGCTTGCCGCCCTGCGCAATGCGGGCAGCGAATGGCTGACCGCGGATCCGCACGCGCAGATCGCACTGGTGGGCGACTGGAACATCGCACCCACCGACGTGGACGTGTGGTCCCCGGAATTCTTCAAGGGCAAGACACACACCTCCGACAAGGAGCGCGCCGCCTTCGATTTCATCAATGCGGCGGGATTCTCCGATGTGATGCGGCCGTTCCATCCCGGCCCGGGCGTCTACACCTACTGGGACTACACCCAGCTGCGCTTCCCGCGTAAGGAAGGCATGCGCATCGATTTCATTCTCGGCTCCCCCGCCCTCGCGGCCCGCGTCACCGATGCGAACGTGGACCGGGAGGAGCGAAAGGGCAAGGGCGCCAGCGATCATGCGCCCGTCGTCGCGGAGCTCGCCGACTGATCCCCCGCCTGCCCGTCAAACGGGCCTGGTTTTTATGGCGTCGCGCGATATGAACACGTCGTATGTCCCCGGCGTGGCGATGACCGCATTGCCGTAGGCCGAGCGCACGAACGGTTTGGTGAACCAGGTTTCCTTCTTCATATCGTCGAAGAACTCCCCGTCCCCGCCATTGAGGAAGATGTGGTTCTGGGTGGTGGCTACGCCGTCCAGCCGCTGGCCGTAAATCCTGGTGATCTTGTAGCCGGAGTTGAAGCCGAGCGCGTTCACCCATGGTTCCAGTTCGACGATATTGGCCTGCAACACCCACATATCGCCCTGGATCTGATACTTCAGATGCTGTTCGTCGTGCTCCTTGTCCCCGAACAGGGTGAGCTCCACATCCATCATGTGCTCTTGTCCCGCAACGGGAGTCGCCACGATATGCGCCGCCTTCACCTCCCCGGTGAGTCCGAGGAAGGTCTGCAACAGCGTGGTGACCCAGAGGATCACGACCGCCACCAGAATCAGCGAGATAGCGCCCGCGCCGCGCCCGGCGAGCACCTTGAATCCCACCTTGCGCGCTTTGAAGATCGCGGTCACCAGCAGTGCCACCGCCGCGACGGCCAGCACCACCAATAAGACCTGGATCCAGCCGAAAGTCACCGGGAAGACCATGCGGTAGTTGTACCCGCAACTGCCGACACAACACAGCAGGTCAACCCCGAAAAGCGCGTGTCCCCCCGGACGTGCCGCAACACGCCGGGCGGGACACGCGCTGAAGTCGTGTCAGTTCCGCGTCAGAACGCGGCCTCCTCCAGCTTCATGATGTCGTTGTCGATGTTCTCCACCACGGCGCGCACACCGGTGATGAGCGGCAACTTGTTCTTGGCGAACCACGAGGCCACCGCGACCTTGCCGGTGTAGAAGTTCTTGTCCTTCTCCGCCGCGCCCGCGTCCAGCGCATTCTGGGCGATGACGGCCTGCTCCAGCAGTCGCCAGGAGATGACGAGATCGCCCACGGCGTACAGGAATCGAACCGACCCCAGCCCGACCTTGTAGATCTCCTCCGCATTCTGCTGCGCGGCCATCAGGTACCCGGTGAGCGCGGCGGCCATGGCCTGCACATCGGCCAGGGCGGTGCCGAGCAGCCCCCGCTCCACCTTGAAGGCGTCCGGACCGCTCTCCACGAAGGTGTTGATGAGCCCGGCGACATGCCCGAGCGCCACGCCCTTGTCGCGAATGATCTTGCGGAAGAAGAAGTCCTGCGCCTGGATGGCGGTGGTGCCCTCGTACAGCGAGTCGATCTTGCAGTCGCGGATGTACTGCTCGATCGGGTAGTCCTGCAGGTAGCCCGAACCACCCAGGGTCTGTAGCGATTCGGTCAGGTTCTCGTACGCGCGATCCGAGCCGCAGCCCTTGACGATCGGCAGCAGCAGATCGTTGACCCGCTCGGCCAGCTCGGCGTCCACCCCGAAGTTGGCCGCGGCCACATCGGCGTTCTGGTAGGCCGCGCAGTACATGTACAGCGCGCGCAGACCTTCCGAGTACGCCTTCTGCTGCGCCAGCGAGCGGCGCACGTCCGGGTGGTGGGTGATGGTGACGCGCGGGGCGGTCTTGTCGGTCATCTGGGTCAGGTCCGCGCCCTGCACGCGCTGCTTGGCGTATTCCAGGGCGTTCAGGTAGCCGGTGGACAGCGCGCCGGCGGCCTTGGTGCCCACCATCATTCGCGCGTTCTCGATGACCCGGAACATCTGCGCGATGCCATTGTGCACCTCGCCGACCAGGTAGCCGATGGCCGGCTTCTCGCCGCCGAAGGTGATCTCACAGGTGGGCGAGGACTTGATGCCCATCTTGTGCTCGACGCCGGTCACGTAGGCGCCGTTGCGCTCGCCGATGGCCATGGTCTCGGGATCGAACAGGTACTTCGGCACGGCGAACAGCGACAGGCCCTTGGTGCCCGGTCCCGCGCCCTCGGGGCGGGCCAGCACCAGGTGGATGATGTTGTCGGCGGTGTCGCCGACATCGCCGCCGGAGATGAAGCGCTTCACGCCGTCGATGTGCCAGTCGCCATTGGGCTGCTGGGTGGCCTTGGTGCGGCCCATGCCGACATCGGAGCCGGCGTCGGGCTCGGTGAGCACCATGGTGCCGCCCCAGCGGTTCTCCCAGGCGTGCGCGGCCCAGCGCTTCTGCTCGTCGGTGCCCTGCTCGAAGAGCACCTTGTGCATGAGCGGGCCCATATTGAAGAAGGAGGCCGAGTTGTTGGCGGCCACGATCATTTCCTGGATGGCCCAGATGAGGGCGTTGGGGGCGGAGACGCCGCCCATTTCCTCGGGCATGCCGAGGCCGGAGTAGCCGGCCTCGTTGACCGCGGCGACGGTCTTCTTCAGCAGCGGCGGGACGCTGATGCTGTGGGTGGCCGGGTCGAATTCCACGGGGGTGCGGTCGCCTTCGATGAACGAGGCGGCGATCGGTCCCTCGGCGAGGCGCAGCGCCTCGGTGAGCATGTCACGTGCGGTCTCGGAGTCGAGATCGCCGTAGGCGCCCTGATCGAGCAGCGCGTCGATTCCCAGTACTTCGAACAAGTTGAACTCGATGTCACGCAGGTTCGCCTTGTAATGGGACACGGACTGGCCTCCTAGCCGAAGTTGTGGTGATCAAACTGAAGGCTGCCGTACGCTTGTCCGGCTACGCAACCGTAGGCGGAAGTGCCCCCGGTCACGCGCAGGGTTTATGTGCCCTCGCAGCGCAAACAGCGGAATTCCGAGTGCAGGGGCACAACTCTCGTGGCTCTCGGGGGCTTCGCCCCCGAACCCCCAACGACGGGAGCGGGGGGCGGGCCCAGCCTCTTTCTCAGGCGCTGGGTCGGGCGGCGCGGCCGTAGCGTTCGCGGGCCTGTTGGGGCGTGACCGTCACCGGGTTGTCCGGGATTCCGGCGTCGAGGTGTTCGCGCAGGAGGCGGCCGGTCATGGGGCCGATGGCGTTTCGGGCTACGAGGGCCAGGCGGCGGTCGCTTTTCATGGTGGCCATGGCGATTCGCATGGCGGGGCGGTAGGCGGCGTCGAGGAGGGCGGGTTGGTCGAAGCCGCCGGTTTCGCGCATCCATTTGGGGAGGGTGGCGATGGCGGCGGGGGCGACGAGGCGGCTGCCGGCCCAGAGGCGGGGGCCCTTCTCCCTGGGGGTGAACAGGAGGTAGTGCATGCCGCGGTGGGCGCGCTCGGAGGAGGAGAGTTTGGGGCGCATCCGGGCGAAGTATTCGCGGACTTCGGTGCGGGAGGTGGGGACGTCGGCGGGTTTGCAGGTCTGGAGTTCGGCGGCGATGACGCATTCGGCCCAGTACTGCTTCTCCTCGGCGGGGGTCAGCGGGCCCGGGCCGTACATTTCGTAGCACTTGAGGACCGAGTGCCAGCCGGTGACGTGGATCCACAGCTGGGAGTCGGGGTTGTTGGCGCTGTAGCGCTTTCCGCTGATCGGCTCGATGCCGGTGGCCTTGGCGTGCACCTGCATCAGGTGCTCGGACGCCTCGATGGCCATGCGGCTGTCGGCGACGGCCGCGATGAGGAAGTAGGCGAAGGTGTGGTCGAGCCGGCCGCGCGGATCGGTGTAGATCCCGCCGACGTCGGCGACGGCGGCGGTGAGCGCGGGATCGAAGTGCTCGAGGACCACCGCGCGCTGGAAGCCGATGAGTGCGGTGGGTGAGGTCCAGACCTTCCAGGTGGGCGAGTCCGGCCCGAAGAAGCCGTAGTCGATCTGGCGGATGGTGCGTGCGGGTGCGTCGAACTGGGGACGCGCGGACGCGGTCGTCATCGGGCTGCTCCTTTGCAGTGTCGATGGCATAGGTGTTTCGTACGGTTTCACCTATTCATTCACGAATGTAGCATTTGTCAGTCATTCATGGCGTAAGCCCCGGCCAGGCCCCTGACCTGCGTCAACACGCGTTCGAAGCGAGCCGCGTCGGCGACCGGACGGCGGATCAGATCGAGCGCGCGGGTCTGCTGCGCCTTGGAGGCGGACGGCTTGCCGTGCAGGGTGACCGCGTGGCTGGAGACCTCGCGGACGAACAGGTCGAAGATCTGGTCCAGCACCGGGGCATCGACGCCCTCGATCTCGGCTTGTTCGAGGATGAGCTGGGCGAAGGGGATCACCGTGAACAGTTCGCCGATGCCGAAGAGGAAGTCGACATCGCGCTGCTGCTCGGCGGTCGGGGTGGCGACGGCGAGCAACGTTTGCAGTGCCTGCGCCTGCTCCAGGAAGACCGCCACATTCGGGATGTGCGCGAACCGCTCGAATACCGGCCGCCAATCCTCGAAGCGAATCCGCCCGAGGCCACTGCTGGGACCTTGGCGGAACAGGAATTCGTCATCGGCGCTGTCGCGGCGCACCGGCACCGGAGCGTATGCGGCACTGGCGAATTCACTCTTCAGCTTGGGCACTGCCCGGCTGGCGGGTTTGGCGGCGCGGCGGCTGGTCCAGCTCAGCGCGTCGGAGACGGCGCGCACGGCCGGCTTCGGTGCGACACCCGCGCCGGGCAGGTAGCGCAGCGCGGCCAATCCGGCGTAGGACGGATGGAACATGTAGTTGGGCATGAACTTCAGCGACAGCGCCATGTTCACGTGCACCGTGCCCTCCAGGCGCGGCAGGCCGAACATGGGCGGCAGCGCCATGGCGAAGTAGGTGTCGTTCTCGAATCCGCGCGCGGCGATCACATCGGCGAGGTCCTCGAACAGCTGCTGGCCGTTGCGGGTGACCGACATCTTCTCGATGGCGTTGAAAAGCAGGTAGCGCCGGTCGTTTTCGTCGGCCGAGCGCATGTAGTCGATGGCCCGCTCGCTGTAGAGCTTCATGGCCAGCAGTCGCGCATAGCAGTCCACCAGCAGCGATTTCACCTGCGGGAACTCGGTCACGCGGTGCCCGAACAGCTTTCGATTCTCGGCGTGGGTGACCGATTCGTACATGGCGTGCTCGCAGGCGCCGATGGCGCCGAAGCCGAGGTTGAACTTGCCGACGTTCACGGTATTCATGGCGGCGTCGAAGGCGGCGCGACCGGTGTGCAGGATATCGGCGGCCGCGACCGGATAATTGTCGAGATCGAAAGCGGCGACGTACATCTGGGAGTCGATGACGTTCTTGCGCAGCTTGTAGTTCTTGTGCCGGGAGTCGGCGGCGAAGAACAGGTAGCCGGAGTACTCCTCCTCGGCCATCTTCCGCAGGAAGTCGGAGCTGTCGATGATCGGCTTGTCGGCGCGGCGGCCGAAGACCGAGACCATGGCGGCCGCATTGCCATTGCCGATGTAGTACTTGCCGCCGGTGGCGATGAAGCCGCCGCGTGCCCCACCTCTGGCTTGTGATGAATTCGGTTCGAGAACCATGTCGGTGGAGTAGACGTCCGCGCCGTGCGCCTGCTCGGAGAGACCGAAGGCGAAGATCTCGCCGGAATCCAGCAGCGCCGCCGCCCGCGCCTTGGCCTCGGCATTGGGGCTCTGCCAGATCGGGCCCAACCCGAGAATGGTGACCTGCCATACGTACCAGTACTGCATCCCATAAAAGCCCAGGATCTTGCTCATCATGGCGATGCGCGCGGTGTCCCAGCGCTTGTTCGGATCGCCATTGGCCTCGGCCGCCGGTGTCAGGAAGGTGGCGAAGACCCGCTCGCTCTTCACGAAGTCGAGGAATTCCGAGTACCAGATCCGGTCGCGGGCATCGGCCAGCAGGCGTTGCTTGCCGCGGGATTCGAACCAGTTGACGGTGGCGCGCAGCAGGCGACGGGTCTCGGCGTCGAACTCGGCGAATTCACAGGTCTTCGGATTGAAGAGGGTCTCGGTCATCTCGTCTTCCTCGGGCCGGGCGGGCAGTGCGCCGGAGCATTTCCTTCGTGAATGTAGCATTTTTGTTCGCGAATGTAGGAAATGATCTTGCAACCGCCCCGGACCTGCTGTTCCGGCTTCCGTCCGCGCTGCTATCGTCGGTGCCCATGGCTTCCGATTCGGCTGTACGACCCCGCCAGCGCGCGCGGCACCTCGGGCCGGAACGCCGCCGTCCGCAGGTGCTCGACACCGCGCTCACCATTGCCGCCGAGGACGGGATCGCCGCGGTCACCATCGCGGCCGTCGCGGATCGGATGAAGGTGACGCGGCCGGTCGTGTACGCCTGCTTCGCCGATCGGGTGGAGCTCATCGATGCGCTGATCCAGCGCGAAGAGGCCTTCATGATCACCGGGATTCTGGAGGCGCTGCCGCGGCGGCGGGTCGAGGCCGATGAGGCGGTCTTCGTGGAGGGCTTCCGCGCACTGCTGCACACCGCCACCGCGCGCCCGGACTCGTGGCGGCTGCTGTACGGGAATCCCGATCCCGCCGTGGCGAAGTCGTTCGGGCGGGGGCGCGAACTGGCGGTGGAACGCTGCACCCGTCGCCTGCGCCCGACCCTGCGCGCCTGGGGCACCGAGGATGCCGAGCGCAAACTGCCGGTTCTGGTCGAACTGTGGGTTTCGGCGGGCGAGGGCGCGGTCCGCACGCTGCTCAACGATCCGGGCGACTGGACCCCCGACACCCTGGGCGAATTCGTGGGCGCGGCGGTGTATCGGGCGCTGCGGCACGCCTGACGTGCGATCTGCTCAGCAAAACCGCCGTCTTCTCGGCAACTTGATGATTACCATGGGCCCCGGGACCATCCTTATCCCGCGAGAGGCCTGCGATGACGTTTTATCGACAAGTTGGGTCCGTGCCACCAAAGCGGCATACCCAGCACCGCAATGAGCAAGGACAGCTCTACTACGAGGAGCTGATGGGAGAAGAGGGGTTCTCGGGGGACTCCTCGCTGCTGTATCACCGCGCACTGCCGCCCGCCATCGTGGATTCCTCGGTGTGGGTGCTGCCGGAACAGCGGCTGTATCCGAATCATCCACTGCGGCACCGGCATTTGAAGCTGCACGAGCTGTTCCTGGGCGACAAGCCCACCGAGAGCGACGTGGTGAACGGGCGGCGGCTGCTGCTCGGCAATGCCGATGTGCGCATCTCCTATGTGGCGGCGCTGCAGGCATCGCCCTTGTACCGCAATGCCATCGGCGACGAGCTGGTGTACATCGAATCCGGCAGCGGCATGGTGGAAACGGTCTTCGGCGCCCTCGGTGTGCGACAGGGCCATCAGGTGCTGCTGCCGCGCGCCACCACCCACCGCTGGATTCCGGACGGCCCGGAACCGTTGCGCGCCTACATCATCGAGGGCTCGGGGCATATCACCCCGCCCAAGCGCTACCTGTCCAAGTACGGGCAGCTGCTGGAGCACGCGCCCTACTGCGAGCGCGATCTGCACGGCCCCGCCGAGCCGCTGCTGGCCGAGGGCGAGCAGGTGGAGGTGCTGGTCAAGCATCGCCCCGCCGGTGAGATCGTCGGCACCAGCATGGTTTACGCCACGCACCCCTTCGACGTGGTCGGCTGGGACGGCTGCCTGTACCCGTTCGCCTTCGATATCGCCGATTTCGAGCCGATCACCGGGCGCGTGCACCAGCCGCCGCCGGTGCATCAGGCCTTCGAGGGCCAGAACTTCGTGATCTGCAATTTCGTGCCGCGCAAGGTGGACTATCACCCGCTGTCGATCCCGGTGCCCTACTACCACTCCAATGTGGATTCCGACGAGATCATGTTCTATTGCGGCGGAAACTATGAGGCGCGCAAGGGATCCGGCATCGGGCAGGGTTCGGTGTCGGTGCACCCGGGCGGGTACGCGCACGGCCCGCAGCCGGGGGCCTATGAGCGCAGTATCGGTATCGAATTCTTCGACGAACTGGCGGTCATGGTTGATACGTTCCATCCGTTGCAGCTCGGCGAGGGCGCGCTGGCCTGTGAGGATCCCGGTTATGCGTGGACCTGGTCGGGGCAGGGGCCCGAGTAGTGGAGAGTATGGGTGCGGAGGAGAGGCGTGGGGTGGATATGAGCAGCCGGGTGCGGATCGAGGTCCCGGACGGTTCCGGATTCGGTCCCGCGCATCTGCCCTATTGCGTGTTCCGCCCGCGCGGCGGGCAGCCGCGGGTGGGTGCGCGGCTGGGGGATTCGATCATCGATCTGGCGGTGGCCCTGGATGATCCGATGTTCGCCCAGCCCAGCCTGAACGCCTTCATGACCCAGGGCCCGCAGTGCTGGCGGGAGGTGCGCGAGCGGGTGCGCACGGCGGCGGATTCGGAATTGCCCGCCGCCGCGGTGCATTCGGTCGCGGCGGTGACCCTGGATCTGCCGGTGGAGATCGCCGATTACGTCGATTTCTACGCCAGCATCGATCACGCCACCGCCATGGGCCGCATCTTCCGGCCCGACGGTGACGCGCTGCTGCCGAACTGGCGGCATCTGCCGGTGGGGTATCACGGCCGCGCGGGCACGGTGGTGGTGTCCGGCACGGAGATCGCCCGCCCGCACGGTCAGCGCCGGACCGAGTCCGGCGCACCGGATTTCGGCCCCAGCCGCCGCCTGGACATCGAGGCGGAGCTGGGCTTCCTGGTCGGCGCCGGTTCACCGCTGGGCAGCCCCATCGGCACCGGTGAGTTCGCCGAGCACGTCTTCGGCGTGGCGCTGGTGAACGACTGGTCGGCGCGCGATATCCAGGGCTGGGAGGCGCAGCCGCTGGGCCCGTTCCTCGGCAAGTCCTTCGCCACCACGCTGTCGGCGTGGGTGACACCGCTGGAAGCCCTGGCCGAGGCCAGGATTCCGCTGCCGGAGCAGCAGCCCGAACCATTGCCCTATCTGCGTGACAATGCGCCGTGGGGGCTGGATATCGAGCTGAGCGTGGAGTGGAACGGCCACCGGATCTCCACTCCCCCGTACGGCCGCATGTACTGGTCCCCCGCGCAGATGCTGGCGCACCTGACCGCCAATGGCGCGTCCACCCGCACCGGTGATCTGTTCGCCTCCGGCACCATCTCCGGTCCGGAGCGGCACGAGCGCGGGTCCTTCATGGAAATGAGCTGGGGCGGCACCGAACCGATCGATATCGGCGGCGACAAGCGCACCTTCCTCGAGGACGGCGACGAGGTGATGATCACCGCCTCGGCGCCGGCGGCCGGGGGCGGGCGGCTGACGCTGGGCGAGGTCCGGGGCCGTATTACCGGGTGATTGCGGGCGCACCGGCCGGTGCGCGATCAGCTGACCGATAGCTGATTTACATGATCATGAGCATGGTCACTGGCCGGTACCTGCACTGGTTCGGGAACGCTACCGTTCCGAAGTCAAGGGACCTTCGGAGGTGCGCGTCGATGTTGACCACTCTTGCCCGGTTCGCCATGACGCGTCCGCGCGCTGTTCTGGTGACCGCGCTGTTGCTGATGATCATCTGCGGTGGCTTCGGAGCCACGGCCAAATCCCACATGGTGGGCGGCGGCTACCTGACCGATGAGCTGGAGGCCGTGCAGGCCAACGACTTCATCGAGGACAACTTCCCGGGCGGCAATCCGAATCTGGTGGTCCTGCTGACCGCCCCGGACGGCGGGGTGAACGGCCCGGCGGCGCGCACCGAGGCCGAGCGCATCACCGGCCTGCTCACCGCCGACCCGAGTGTGACCGGCGTCCGGTCGTATTGGAACACCGTGACCGTGCGGTCCGATCTCGCGACGGCACTGCGCAGCAAGGACAGTCAGCGCGGTCTCATCCTGGCCACCATCACCGGCACCGATACCGAGGTGCAGAACCGGGCCAATGTCCTGAGCGCCGAACTCAATGGCGACCGCGACGGCGTGCAGGTGCGGGTGGGCGGCATGGCCGGCACCTTCGCCGATATCAATCACCAGGTCGAGAAGGACCTCATCCTGGCCGAGGCCATAGCGGTGCCGATCTCCGGCATCCTGCTGGTGCTGGTGTTCGGGAGCGTGGTCGCGGCCGCGCTGCCGCTGGGCGTCGGATTCTTCGCCATCGCGGCGACGCTGGGCATCCTGCGCCTGCTCACCACCGTCATGGACGTGTCCATCTTCGCGCTGAACATGACCAGCGCCCTGGGTCTCGCCCTGGCCATCGACTACAGCCTCTTCATTGTCAGCCGCTACCGCGAGGAGCTGGCCGCGGGCCGCGATACCCGCGCCGCCATCCTGCGCTCGGTGCAGACCGCGGGCCGCACCGTGGTGTTCTCCGGCCTCACCGTGGCGCTGGCCCTCGCCGCGCTGGCGGTGTTCCCGCAGCCGTTCTTCAAATCGTTCGCCTTCGCCGGTGTGGCGGTGGTGGCGGCGGCCGTGGGCGCGTCGATCCTGCTGCTGCCCGCGGCGCTGATCCTGCTGGGCGATCGGGTGAACGCCTGGGATCTGCGGAAACCGCTGCGCCGCTTGTTCGGTCGCGGTGAGCCGACGCCGAAGCCGGTGGAGCAGAGCTTCTGGTATCGCCTGGTGACCGTGGTCATGCGCCGCGCGCTGCCGGTCGCGATTGTGGCCGGTGCGGCGCTGCTGGCGCTGGGAACCCCGTTCCTGTCCGCGCATTTCGCCAGCCCGGACGATCGGGTGATCGGCGATTTCGCCTCCAGCCGTCAGGTCGGCGACGCCCTGCGCGAGGACTTCAATGCCGATATGGCCAATAGCGCGGTCGTGGTGCTGCCCGGATTCCACGGCGCGCCCAATGAACTCGGCGCCTACGCGGCGGCGCTGTCGAAGGTGCCGGACGTGCCCGCGGTGCTCTCCAGCGACGGCGTCTACGTGAACGGCGTCAAGATGGCGGCGGGCATTCCGGAGATGACCGGGTCCGAGGGCGCGTACCTGTCGGTGGGCGCCAAGGCCGCGCCCGGCTCCGAAGCGGGCGAACAGCAGCTGGCGGCCCTGCGGGCGGTGCCCGCGCCGGGCGAGACGCTCTTCGGCGGCGCGGCGGCGCTCAACGAGGACACCATGGATTCGGTCATCGAGCGACTTCCCGTGGCGGGTGCGCTCATTGCCGTCATCACCCTCATCCTGCTGTTCCTGTTCACCGGCAGCGTGGTGCTGCCGGTGAAGGCGCTGCTGCTGAACATCCTGTCGCTGACGGCCACCTTCGGCGCCATGATCTGGGTGTTCCAGGAGGGCCACCTGTCCGGCCTGCTCGGTTTCACCTCGACCGGCAGCATCGACCTGTTCATGCCGATCCTCATGTTCTGCCTGGCCTTCGGCATGTCCATGGACTACGAGGTGTTCCTGCTGTCCCGGATCCGGGAGGAGTGGCTGGCCTCGGATCGCAGCAAGGCGGCCAACACCACCTCGGTGGCGCTGGGCGTGGCGCGCACCGGCCGGATCTTCACGGCCGCAGCGGGTTTGATGGCGGTGGTGCTGCTCGCCGTCGCGACCTCCGCGGTGGCCGCCATGAAGCTGTTCGGCATCGGCCTGGCCCTGGCGGTCATCGCCGATGCGACGGTCATTCGCGGCCTGCTGGCCCCCGCCCTCATGCGCCTGATGAGCACCGGCAATTGGTGGGCCCCGAAACCCCTTGCCGCCCTGCACAAGCGGATCGGACTGGAGGAGGAGCCGGGCGACCTCGGAACCGAGGTCTTCGCAGCGGAGCGTTCACTCGGTACCGTTCGGTCCGGCTGATACAGCCGGATTGTACGAATAGAAGAGGGATTTCATGAAGAAGCGTATGGCCGGTGTCGTCCTGGCCGGTGCCCTGCTGTTCCCGGCCCAGCCGGCGGTCGCCGGCGCCGCGCCGGTGAGCCCGATCGTCGGCTCCTCGGGCTCGTCGGATCCGGGCTCCGCGGGTGGTTGCACCTCCGCACAGCCGCCGACCTGCTCCTCGCCGCTGGCGAAGGTGCTCATCGAGCTGCTCACCACGGGCTCGGCCACCGCGTCCGCCGACGGCAAGGCCAACTGAGCTATTCCAGCGCCCGCCTGCCCATCTCGACGACGGTGACGAACCGCGTCAGATCCTCGACCAGCGTCTCGACCACATCGGGGGCGCCACCGTCGTCGTGATGGTGCAGCCAATCCGCGACCAGTTCGAACATGCCGCCGATGGTCGCCAGGCTCAGCGCCAGGCTCTGCCGTTCGTCGAGCGAAACCTGTTCCGGCCACAGCTGATTCAAGAAGGCCGCCGACCAGCGCCGGTTGCTCCGCCGCTGCCGCTCCACCGCCGGTGAGATGCCGCCCGCCTCACCGAAGGTCACCTTGGCCAGCCGCGGGTCGTCCGCGATGGCGTGCACGAAGGCCGCCATGACCGCCCGCTTGCGCTCCGGCCATGCCAGTCCGGCCGTCTCCGCCGCGACTTCTCCCACGCGTTGCTGGATGCCCGCCGTGATCTGTTCCAGCAATGCGGTGTAGCAGGCTTCCTTACTGTCGAAGTGATCGTAGAAGCCCTTGGTGCCGACATAGGCGGCCTGGCAGATCTGCTCGATGGAGGTCCCCGAATAGCTTTGCCGGGCAAACAGTTCGGTGGCGGCGGCCAGCAGTTGCCGACGGCGTTGCGCGCTGCGCTCGTCGGCGTCGAGGCCGCGGATGCGACGCCGCGCGGGTGTCCGGTCTGGCGCCGCGGCTGGTTTGCTGCGGGTCATGCAACGACCTTAGCGGTGCAGGTTTGAGAAAGACATCTTGTTGATAACAGGATGCCATGTTGTAATCGCTGTCACGTCGATGAGGAAGGGAACGGACGTGGCAATCAATGGGGATCGCCGGCGGCGGGGATGGCGGCGGTGGACCGCGGCCGCGCTCGCGACGGCAGTGGCGGCGGCGGGGGCGGTGCTGGCGGCGGGGACCGCGGCCGCGCCGGCGGCCGCGCAACCCGGGCCCTTGAACGTGGACTCGTTCTATCAGGCGCCCGACGGCTTCGAAGCGGCCGCGCCGGGCGAGATTCTGAAGACCCGCGAGGTGCAGCTGGCCGTGCTGACCGTGCTGCCGGTACGAGTCCGGGCCTGGCAGTTGCTGTATCGCACCACCGATCTGTTCGACCAGCCGACGGTGGCGGCCACCACGGTGGCGGTGCCCATGGGCGCCGACACTTCTCGCAGCCGCCCGCTGGTATCGCACCACTTCTTCTACGACAGCACCGCGCCGCACTGCGCGCCGTCCTATGTCCTGCAGCAGGGGGCCGGGCTCCAAGCCTTGGAGGGCATTCACTCCACCGTCGAGTACCTGGAGCTGGCGGCCTCGATCAGCCAGGGCTACGCGGTGAACGTGCCCGACTACGAGGGCATGAACGGGAATCTGGCCGTGGCCAAGGAACCCGGCTACATGATTCTTGACAGCATTCGCGCCGCGCAGAACTTCGAACCGCTGGGCCTGGACACCGCGTCGCCGGTGGCCATGTGGGGTTACTCCGGCGGCGGCATGGCCACCGGCTGGGCCGTGGAGATGCAGCCGACCTATGCCCCCGAACTGAATATCAAGGGCGCGGCCATGGGCGCGCCGGTCTCGGATGTGCAGTCGCTGCTGCACGTGAACGGCTCCATGTTCGCCAGCCTGATCGGCATCGGCATCTCCTCGCTGCGCAATGCCTATCCGGAGTTCGCGGCCACCACCGAGCGCTATCTGACGCCGGAGGGCCGGGCCATCATGGACCGCACCGAGGGCCAGTGCCTGGTGCGCAATGTGATCACCCTGATGTTCACCGATTACCAACGGCTGCTGACGATTCCGATCCAGGAGTATCTGGCGCTGCCGGAGATCCGCGCGGTGTTCGACGCCACCGTGCTCGGCAAGAACCCGCCGACCGTGCCGGTCATGGTGTACCAGGGCATCTTCGACGAGGCCGTGCCGTACACGACCAATGACAAGCTGGTCGGGGAATGGTGTGCGGGCGGCTCCTCGGTGCTCTACAAGCGCGACCACCTGTCCGAGCATCTGACGCTCACCACCCTCGGCATGGGCGACGCCTTCAACTGGGTCAAGTCCCGGCTCACTCCCGGTGCGCCGGATCCGGTCGGCTGCCAGACCGAGAACCACCTGTCGCTGTTCCTGGACATCAACGACATCCTCACCATGACCGAGATCAACCTGAACGCCACCTTCGGGGCCCTGGGTTGGCCGATCGGACCGCAGGAGCGCTAGACACCTTCTCCTGGCTCTCCTGTGACTCGTGCCCTCGACCGAAACCGGATCGGTCGGGGGCACGGGCGTTCGTATCACCATCCAGGAGTCGCGGGGTGCGGTCGTTGGGTAAGGTCGCGGGCGTACAAATTCACACGCCAACGGGGGCTCGCACCAGCGGGCTGAGAGGACGGCTAGCCCATTCCGGGCGGACAGGGCCGTCGACCGTATGAACCTGACCGGGTAATGCCGGCGTAGGGAGGATTCACATGTCACACAACCGTGCCGCGTCCAATGGGACTCCGGTCGACACCGTGACAACCGGCCCCATCCAGGGCAGCGTCAAGCACTACGAGCAGGTCGAGGCCGAGGGCACGACGCTGCGGATTCCGGTGCGGCGCATCAACCTCACCAATGGCGAGCACTTCGACGTGTACGACACCTCCGGGCCGTACACCGACGACAGCGCGGTCATCGATCTGGAGGGCGGGCTGCCCAAGCTGCGCGACTCGTGGGCCAAGCCGGAGGTGCCGGGCCCGCGCACCCAGCTGGCCTGGGCGCGGCAGGGCATCATCACCCACGAGATGCGCTATATCGCCGCGCGCGAGGGCGTCGCGCCGGAGCTGGTGCGCGATGAGGTGGCCGCCGGGCGCGCGGTCATTCCGGCCAACCACAACCATCCCGAATCCGAGCCGATGATCATCGGCAAGAAGTTCGCGGTGAAGATCAACGCCAATATCGGCAACTCGGCGGTGAGCTCCTCCATCGCGGAGGAGGTGGAGAAGATGGTGTGGGCGACCCGCTGGGGCGCGGACACCATCATGGACCTGTCCACCGGCAAGAACATTCACGAGACCCGCGAGTGGATCCTGCGGAACTCGCCGGTCCCGGTCGGCACCGTGCCGATCTACCAGGCCCTCGAAAAGGTGAACGGCGATCCCACCAAGCTGACCTGGGAGATCTACCGCGACACCGTGATCGAGCAGGCCGAGCAGGGCGTCGACTACATGACCGTGCACGCGGGCGTGCTGCTGCGCTACGTGCCGCTGACCGCCAAGCGCGTCACCGGCATCGTCTCGCGCGGCGGGTCCATCATGGCGGCCTGGTGTCTGGCGCATCATCAGGAATCGTTCCTGTACACCAATTTCGCCGAGCTGTGCGAGATCCTGGCGAAGTACGACATCACCTTCTCCCTCGGTGACGGCCTGCGGCCGGGTTCCATCGCCGACGCCAATGACGAGGCCCAGTTCGCCGAGCTGCGCACCCTGGGCGAGCTCACCAAGATCGCCAAATCGCATGGCGTGCAGGTGATGATCGAGGGTCCGGGCCACGTGCCCATGCACAAGATCGTGGAGAACGTGCGGCTGGAGGAGGAGCTCTGCGAGGAGGCCCCCTTCTACACCCTCGGCCCCCTCGCGACCGATATCGCGCCCGCCTACGACCACATCACCTCGGCCATCGGCGCGGCCATCATCGCCCAGGCGGGCACGGCCATGCTCTGCTACGTCACGCCCAAGGAGCACCTGGGCCTGCCCAACCGCGATGACGTGAAGGTCGGCGTCATCACCTACAAGATCGCCGCGCACTCCGCCGATCTGGCCAAGGGGCATCCGGGCGCGCAGGCGCGCGACGACGCGCTGTCCAAGGCGCGCTTCGAATTCCGCTGGAACGACCAGTTCAACCTGTCGCTGGATCCCGACACCGCGCGCGAGTACCACGACGAGACCCTCCCGGCGGAGCCGGCCAAGACGGCGCACTTCTGCTCCATGTGCGGCCCGAAGTTCTGCTCCATGCGCATCTCGCAGGACGTGCGCGATTACGCCGAGAAGCAGGGCCTCACCGATGTGGAGGCCATCGAGGCCGGGATGGCCGCGAAGTCGGAGGAGTTCGCGGAGGCGGGCGGCAAGGTCTACCTGCCCGTCGTCTCCTGACCCACCTCGTCATCCCGGCGCGCTTCTTGGCCGGGATCCACCCGCTGCGGTGGATACCGGCCAAAAGCATGCCGGAATGACTGGGGTGCGGTGTTTTTCAGGCCCGCGAGGAAATCTGCTGCACACCCCAGGCATTGCCGTCCGGATCCTCGAAGAACAGGAACCCGACATTGTCCAGTGGGTGCGGTGTGGGGCGCGGATTCTTTCCGAGCACCTGCACCTCGCCTACTTCGAGCCCGCGTTCGAGGAGTTCGGCGCGGGCCTTCTCGATGTCCGGCACCACCAGTTGCAGGCCCTTCACGCTCCCCGGCGCCATGTCCGGGACCGCGCCCTGCGTGCCGATCTGGATCGAGCAGCCGGATCCGGGCGGCGTCAGCTGCACCACGCGCCTGCCCTCGCCGAATTCCGAGTCGAAATCGACGTGGAATCCCAGTGGCCCACTGTAGAAATCCTTGGCGCGATCGACATCCGACACCGGCACGATCACGACCTCGAGCGTCCAGTTCATAGCGCTTCCTTCCGGAGACGTGGTTCCCCCTGAGCAGAGACGGTCGGACTCGGCGAAATTCATCACTGGCCGCGCGGTTGCCATCGATGCGCGAATTCGTCCGGGGCCGGCGGAGGGCCCGGCAGCTCCCCGGGGGTGGCGAGGCCGTCGATGAGCAGGGCCAGCACGCGGCGGCGCAATTGCGCGGTCCGGGCCGCGTCCGGCAAGGTCAGGGCGGCGCAGGCCTCCAGCAGCAGGCCCAGGTCCTGCGCGGTGAAACTGGCCCGCAGGCGGCCGGATCGATGGGCGCGGGCAATGATCGACTCGCTCAGTTCCCCGGCGCGCAGCACCTCCGGCAGGATCGAATCATCGGGGGTGAAGGTGCCCGCCAGATGCACGGTCAGCGAGTGGACGTCGGCGTCCACCACCCGCACCAGGAACTCCACCAGCACCTGCCAGTCGTCCGGATTCTCCAGGGCGGCTTCGGCTTCGGCGTTGTAGCGGCGCAGGCCGTCGTAGCAGAGGGTGCGCAGCAGTTCTTCCTTGCCGGCATAGCGCCGGTACAGCGCGCTGATGCCGACGCCGGCGCGTTCGGCCACCGCGGAGATGGGCGCCTTCGGATCGGCGAGGAAGACCTCGCGCGCGGCGGCGAGGATCAGTTCGTCATTGCGGGCGGCCTGCGCCTTGCGGCCGGGCAGGGGGCGCGGGGCTGTGGCTTCGGCGGGGTTCGGCATGACTCCAGCATAGCACTTGAACGGAATGATCCGTTCCGTCGTGTGCGATATGGCTGAGACCTTGCCGCATGTCCGCGAGACTCACGACGATGGTTCCCGGCATCTCCCGCTGATGTACTGAATTCACCTTCGGAACAACGAAATTCACCGAACATCAGCAAGGAGAAAGACAATGCGAATCGCCATCTTCGGAGCCACCGGGACCATCGGCCGTCAGGTCGTGCGGCAGGCCCTCGCGGCGGGCCACGAGGTCACCGCACTCACCCGGAATCCGGCCAATATGACCGAATCCCATGAGCGGCTGCACGTCATCGCGGGCGATGTCACCGATCCGATCGCGGTGGACCGCGCGGTGGCCGGGCAGGACGCCTGCATCGTCACCCTCGGCGACGGCCGCAAGGGCGTGGTCCGGGCCGCCGGTACCCGCACCGTCATCGACGCCATGGAACGGCAGGGCGTGAAGCGGCTGATCGTGCAGTCCACCCTGGGCGCGGGCGACAGCCACGGCAACCTGAACTTCCTGTGGAAGTACGTGCTGTTCGGGATGCTGCTGCGCAAGGCCATGGCCGACCACAACACCCAGGAGGGCTATGTGCGCACCAGCAATCTGGATTGGACCATCGTGCGGCCCAGCGCCTTCACCGACGGTCCGCGCACCGATGCCTACAAGCGCGATTTCGGGCCGGACGCCAAGGATCTCACGCTGAAGATCTCGCGCGCCGATATCGCCGCCTTTCTGCTCGAACAGCTCGGCAGCGACACCTACCTGCATCGCACCCCGGGCATCTCGAACTGAGCGGCCCTGCCGAATCGAGCCTCCGGACCCGCATTTCGCCATACGGTGGAATGCGGGTCCGGTCGTTTCACGCGTGCTCGTGCAGTTCCCAATGCGGGAAAGGATCCGGATACGTGGCCCAAACCTCCGGTCCCGCAGCCAATTCCGCGTCGGTCAGCAAGGCGGAGTTCAGCAGATCCCGCACATGCGGGCGATCCAGTTTCACGCCGATGAACACGATTTCCTGCCCCCGCGGCATATCCAGCGCCGACCAGTACGCGCCCGCCTCGAAGGTCAGATTCGGGCCCGCCTGCGACCAGATGGCGCACAGGTCGGGACGGCTCGCCAGCCAGAAGAAGCCCTTGCTGCGCAGCAGCCGGTGCAACTGCTCCAGGGCCGAGTCCAGCCGCTGCGGATGGAAGGGGCGATCGGCGGTGAAGGTCAGGCTGCTGATGCCGTATTCCTCGGTCTCCGGGGTGTGGCCGCCCGCGAGTTCGTCCTCCCAGCCTTCGAATTGGGCCGCGAGGTCCGGGTTGTAGCGGCCGGTGCCCAGCACCTCGGACAGCTCCACCACGCCGTGCGCGGCATGCACGATGCGCGCGGCCGGATTCAGCCGCCGAATGGTGGCCTCCACGGTTCCGACGGCATTGGCGCTCACCAGATCCGTCTTGTTCAGGATCAGCACATTGGCGAATTCCACCTGATCCACCAGCAGATCGGCGATGGTGCGCGCATCCCCTTCGCCCGCTTGCATATTCCGTTCCGCCAGCGCCTGCCCCTTGACCACCTCGGCCAGGAAGGTGGAGGCGTCGACGACGGTCACCATGGTGTCGAGGCGGGCGATCTCGCCGAGCCGGAAGCCGTCCTCGAATTCCCATTCGAAGGTGGCCGCCACCGGCATGGGTTCGGAGATGCCGGTGGACTCGATGACCAGGTGATCGAAGCGCCCCTCGCGCGCCAGCTTGCCCACCGATTCGATGAGGTCCTCGCGCAGCGTGCAGCAGATGCAGCCATTGGTGAGCTCGACCAGCTTCTCCTCGGTCCGGTCCAGGTGGCCCTGTCCGGCCACCAGGGCCGCGTCGATGTTCACCTCGCTCATGTCATTGACGATGACCGCGACCCGGCGGCCCTCGCGATTGGCCAGGATGTGGTTGAGCAGGGTGGTCTTGCCGGCCCCCAGGAAGCCGGACAGCACGGTCACGGGGAGCGGGGCGGTGGGCTGGGCTGTAGTCATATCTTGATGATAATGGTTTTCATTAACAGTGTCGGCCCGGGGCCCGTTGCCCGCACTGTGCGTTCCTCCAACCGCGTAGGGTCAGCAGCTGTGAAACTCCTGCCGCTTACACCCAACGGGCAGACCCCCGTCCGCGCGCTCACCATTGCGGGCACCGACTCCGGAGGCGGGGCCGGGATTCAAGCCGATTCGCGGACCATGGCCATGTGCGGCGTGCACGCGTGCGTGGCCGTCGCGGCGGTGACGGTGCAGAACACGCTGGGGGTCAGCGGTTTCCACGAGATTCCGCCGCAGATCGTGGCCGACCAGGTGCGGACCGTGGTCGGGGACATCGGGATCGGGGCGGCCAAGACGGGCATGCTGGCCTCCACCGCCATCATCGAAGCCGTGGCGGCGGTGTGCCAGGAGGTCGGGATCGGGCGGAACGGGACCATTCCGCTCGTCGTCGACCCGGTGGCGGCTTCCATGCACGGCGATCCGCTGCTGCACGCCTCAGCGCTGGATGCCCTGCGCGACACCCTGATTCCGCAGGCCACGGTCATCACGCCGAATCTCGACGAGGTGCGGCTGCTCACCGGCATCGACGTCGTGGACGAGCAGACCGCGCGCAAGGCGGCCGAGGCGCTGCACGCGCTCGGACCGCAGTGGGCCATCGTCAAGGGCGGGCACCTGCGCTCCTCCGCCTTCAGCACCGATCTGCTGTTCGACGGGGAGACCTTTCACGAGCTCACCGCGCCCCGCATTGACACCGGCAATGATCACGGCGGCGGCGACACCCTGGCCGCGTCCATGACCTGCGCGCTCGCACACGGATATACGGTGCCCGAGGCTTTCGCCTTCGCCAAGGAGTGGACCCGGCGCTGCCTGGAGGCCGCCTACGATCTCGGCGCGGGGCACGGACCGGTGTCACCGCTGTGGCGACTCCGGCTCCCCGCCGAATAGGAGCGCCTACCCGGCCCCCAGGATCCGGTCGAGGAGCCGATCGACCAGGCCGAGAGCCACATCCGGGGTGTAGCGCGCGGGCTGCTGCACCATGGCCCCCGAGAGGCCGGCGACCGTGCCCGCGACCAACTCCCCGTCCAGCTCCGGCGAGACCGTGCTCGCCGGATCCAGCTCCAGCTGCCGGCGCAGCTGCTCGGCGCACGCATCGACCAGCCAGAGCGCCGCGCCCGCATTGTCGTCCCCGGTGATCGGCGAGCCGGCCAGTGAGGCCGCGTGATAGGCGGCGAAGATGACGACCTGCTGCCGACGTTCCTCGTCCAGCGGCAGCAGCTGAGTGATGATGGCCCGCAGCACCTCCCGTGGCGCGGCCCCGTCCCCCAGCGCGAACAGGGCCGCCGCCATGCGCTTGCCCGCGTCCTCGACCACGGCCAGGTGGGTGGCCAGCAGGAATTCGCGCTTGTTCCCGAAGTAGTACTGCACCAGCCGCACCGAGATCCCCGCCTCGGCGGCGACGGTCTGGAAGGTGGCGGCCTCCAGCCCGCCGCGCGCGATCACCCGCCGGATGGCATCGGTGATCTCGCGTCGCCGCTGCGTGTGGTCGACCAGCTTCGGCACGGGACGGCCTCTTCCTTTCGATCGTTCGGGCGAAAGTGTGGATGGTACGCGCATATCAGACAGGGGCCGCGTTCCGAATCGGAGAGGTGTCCGAAATGCGTCACGATCTCTCGCCGAATTAGGACCGCAACTGTCCTATCTCCGCGACATACTCGAATCATGAGCGAAACCGAATCGACTGCGGGACAGCCGGATCAGAACGACATCACCGACTACAACGATCCCAATGCGCCGTGGAACCAATCCTGGGACCAAGAGGGCAGCATCGCCAACTGGAACGATGACGTGATCAAGGAGTTCCGGGAGAACTCGGGCAAGGTCGGCGGGGCCTACGCGGGCGGCGACCTCATCCTGCTGACCACCACGGGCGCCAAGAGCGGCAAGCAGCACACGACTCCGCTGGGTCCGCTGTTCCGGGGCGACACCATGTACGTCAGCTCGTTCATCGAGGACAAGTACCCGGCCTGGTGGTACAACATCAAGGCGAATCCGCAGGTCACCGTCGAGCTGCGGGACAAGACCTACAAGGCGACCGGCAAGGTCCTCGAGGGCGCGGACTACGACGAGTTCGCGGCCTGGGTGCTCGCGAACAATCCGCTGCTCGCGGACTTCCAGTCCAAGATCGACCGGCCGATGCCGCTGGTGGTGCTGACCCTCGAGGGGCAATGACCGATCACCCCACAGGACCGGATTCCGTTCCGCCGCAACCACCGAAACTCCCAACCGGGGCGCGTTCGGGACTGGTTCGCGGTGTGGTCGGGGCACTCGTCGTCGCGGTGGGTACGGGCCTGTATTTCGGTGTCGTGCGAGACAGCGGTGGATCATCGTCCGACAGCCTGGACGGTGGCGGGTTCGACAATTTGCTGACGCTCGATCCGTGCTCGTATCTGGATCCGGATTCGTTCGCCGGGTTCGCCGACAAGGGCGTCGGGGACGCTCCCGCGGTGCGCATCGAGCCGACCGGGTTCGACTCGTGTGCCGTGGAACTCGAGCGCTCGGAAAAGGGAGGTCCGCGGTACACGGTCACCGTGCGCACGGAAACCGGGTACATCGTCCCGAGCGAGGTGCCCGACGACCTCGAGGTGGCGGAACGCGGTGCGGTGCAGGTGACCACGGCCGACGTGGCGCTCGATTGCGCCCAGCTCATCTTCCGCCCGGATGGCACCACGGTCTCCGTGGACACGAAGGCATCCGTGACCGACGCCGAGGGCGGCTACAGTCGCGAAACCCTGTGCCGGATACAGGACATCGCCACGGACGCCGCGGTGGCGGCGCTCGGTGCGAACACCGCGGACAGGATGGCGTATCCGGCGGATTCGCTGGGCGGGACCCGTCCGTGCAGTCGGCTCGAGGACGCGGAGATCATGTCCGCGACGGGTGCCGTGGAGGTCAGCAAGCGCGAGCGCGACCGTGACTATGTGTGCATTTGGTCTGCGGGACCAGCCAGTGTCACTCTCGCCGCCAAGCTCGTGCCGACCGCGGCCGACCGGCCGGACGGGGCGAGGGAGACAATCGCCGGCCGCCAGTCCACGATCGTGGACCAATTCTTCTTCAGCAATACGGAGACCTGCGACATCACGCTGTACGGCCGGACCTGGACGCCGTGGCCGGGCAAGCAGTACGACTACGCCGAAACGGGCGACGACAGCTCGTCCGGATTCATCGAGCTGACGGAGCTGAGTGTCTCGCTGTTCTCCGGGGGGTCGAGGGAGGAGGCATGCCGCATGGCGCGGGAGCTGGCCGAGCGCGCTTGGCCGAGACTGCCGGGGGCGTAGTCGAAAGCGCGGTGATCATGGGGTGCCGGGATTTACCCTGATGGCATTCCCCACCAGCACTTTTCAGGGATGGTCGGTATGTGCGATCCCTTCAGGTCAGGACCGTTGAGCGACGAGCACCGCGAAGCCTTCTGGCGCAGAGTGGGCTGGTCTCCGGACCTCCCGGAACCCGAACGCGAGGTCATCGAACAACGCTGGGATGACGAATCCATCGAGATGGCAGAGGTTTTCGGCTGGTAGCCAAGAGAAGGGGGGTGGGGGCTAAGCCCCAAACCCCCTTAGGCTGGCGCAGCCCCCAACCCCATCGGCTGGCGCAGCCCCCAACCCCATCGGCTGGCGCAGCCCCCAACATCCTTGGCTGGCGCAGCCCCAATCTCCTTGGCGGGCGTCAGCCGCGACTCCAAAGGGGGTGTGGGGGCTTGCCCCCACATCTCTTATCCCTCACCACTTTGGGTGAGCGCCATATGCAGTGTCGCCGCCCACTGCTGGACGATTTCCTTGCGGCGCAGGGAGTCGTCGGTGAGGACGTCGGCCAGGCCGAGGCCGCGGGCCAGGTCGAGGGTGGCCTGGACCAGGTGGTGGGCTACCGGGTCGGTGTCGTCCACGCCGAGGGCTGCTACCGCCATGCGGTGGGAGATGCGGCCGAAGCGGGCCTCGAGCGGGACTATGCGTTCGCGGAGGACCGGGTCGGCGGCGGCGTGGGTCCAGACTTGGAGGGCCGCTTTGAAGAGGGTGGTGGTGTAGGACTCGACCAGGCCGGCGACCACGGCTTCGGTGCGGGCCTGGCCCTGGGCGATTTCGGCCAGAGCCAGGGCGTCGGCCTTGGATTGCTCCATGCGGGTGTCGAACATGTACTCGAGGGCGGCGGTGATCAGGTCTTCCCGGGTGGGGAAGTGGTGTTGCGCCGCCCCGCGGGATACCCCGGCGCGCTCGGCGACCACGGCCACGGTGGCTGCCGCCCAGCCCATTTCGGCCAGGCAGTCGATGGTCGCCTCCAGCAGCCGCTGCCGGGTGGCCCGGCTGCGGTCCTGCTTGGGTTCGTGGGGTGTCGCCATGGTTGCCTATTGTGCCGAGTCGGCTATTCGGCCCAGCCGGGTGGGCGGCGCTGGAAGAAGGCCGTCATGCCCTCGATCACCTCGGGGGTGCCGAAGAAGCTCGCGGAGCGTTTGGCCAAGTCCTCGGCGGAGCGGTCGAAGGCGGTGAGCAGGTCGGCATTGACCAGCCGCTTGCTCTCGGCCAGTCCTTGCGGTGAGCCTTTGCGCAGTTCCGCGCACAACCGGTCCGTCTCGGCCGCCGGGTCTTCGGCGGCCACGGTGATGAGCCCGATGCGCTCGGCCTCGGCGGCGTCGAAGGTCTCGCCGGTCGAGAAGTACCGGGCCGCCGCGCGGGCGGACACACGCGGCAGCAGCGGCAGCGAGATCATGAACGGGGCCAGGCCGATGCGCACCTCGGTGAGACCGAAACTGCTGTTCCGCCCGGCCACGGCGATATCGCAGGCGGCCAGGATGCCCATCCCGCCCGCGCGCACATTGCCGTCGACCCGCGCCACCACCGGTTTCGGCATTTCGAGAATGCCGCGCAGCACCGAGATCATCCAGCGGGTGCGGATATCGGCGGCGGCCGCCGGATCGGCGTCCACCGCCTCCTTCAGATCCGCGCCCGCGCAGAAGGTATTGCCGGTGTGGGTGAGCACGACGCCGCGCACCGCCGCATCGGTCCCCGCCCGCTCCAGGCCCGCGAGCAGCTCGGTGATCAGCCGCGCGGACAGGGCATTGCGGTTGTGCGGGGAGTCCAGGGTGAGCGTGGCGAATCCGCCCGCCACCTCGTACCGGACGTAGGGCCCCTCGGGAGCGTCACTCATCAGTACGACCTCGGCAGACCCAGCGAATGCTGTGCGACGAAGTTGAGGATCATCTCCCGGCTGACCGGGGCCACGCGGGCGATCCGGCTGGCCGCGAGCATGCCCGCCAGGCCCACATCGGCGGTGAGACCGGACCCGCCGTGCGTCTGGATGGCCTGGTCGAGAGCCTTGATACTGGCTTCGGCCGCAGCGTATTTCGACATATTGGCGGCCTCGGCGGCGCCGAAGTCGTCACCGGAGTCGTAGAGGACCGCGGCCTTCTGCATCATGAGCTTGGCCAGCTCCAGTTCGATCTTCACCTGGGCTAGGGGATGCGAGATGCCCTGGTGCGAGCCGATCGGCGCGCCCTTCCACACCGCGCGCTCCTTGGCGTAGGCGACCGCCCGGTCGATGGCGTAGCGGCCCATGCCCACCGCCATGGCCGCGCCCATGATGCGCTCCGGGTTGAGGCCCGCGAACAGCTGCGCGATGGCCGCGTCCTCCTGGCCCACCAGCGCGGTGGACGGCAGCCGCACATCGTCGAGGAACAGCGTGAACTGGTTGTCCGGCTCGATGATGTCCATCTCCTGCTTCGTCTTCACGAAGCCGGGCGCATCGGTCGGCACGATGAACAGGGCGGGCTGCAGATTGCCGGTCTTGGCGTTCTCGGTGCGCGCCACGATGAGCACCGCCGCGGCCTGGTCCACGCCGGAGATGAAGATCTTGCGGCCGTTGAGGATCCAGTCGTCGCCGTCGCGGCGGGCGGTGGTGGTGATCTTGTGCGAGTTGGAGCCGGCATCCGGTTCGGTAATGCCGAAGACCATCTTCGACGAGCCGTCGGCCAGCCGGGCCAGCCAGTACTGTTTCTGCTCGTCGGTGCCGTATTTGGTGATGATCGTGCCGCAGATGGCCGGGGACACCACCATGAGCAGCAGGCCGCAGCCCTGGGCGGCGAGTTCCTCCTGCACCAGCGCCAGCTCGTAGATGCCCGCGCCGCCACCGCCGTACTCCTCCGGCAGGTTCACGCCCAGGAAGCCGAGTTTGCCCGCCTCGTCCCACAATTCGGTGAGCGGTTCGCCTTGGCGCGCCTTCGGCCCGGCGTAGTCGCGCAGGTTGTATTTGGCGGCCAGCTTGGCGACGGCGGCCCGCAGCGCCTTCTGCTCGTCGGTTTCGATGAAGCTCATCGTCTACTCCTGGTTGTCGCTGTCATCGGTCTGGACCACGGCGAGGACTGCGCCCACTTCGACCTGCTGGCCGGCCGTGACATTGAGTTCGGTGAGCAGGCCCGCGGCGGGGGCCGCGATGGTGTGCTCCATCTTCATGGCCTCCAGCCAGAGAATCGGCTGCCCCTTCGCCACCCGCGTGCCGACCTCGGCGCCGAGCCGGATGACCGAGCCGGGCATGGGGGCCAGCAGTGAGCCCTCGGCCACTTGATCGGCGGGATCCTCGAAGCGCGGGAGGCGGCGCAGGGCCACCGGGCCGAGCGGGGAATCCACCGCCACCAGGTCGCCGTAGCGGGCGATCTCGAAGCGGCGGCGTACCTTGCCGCGCTCCCCCGGCACCAGCAGGGTCACCGAATCCGGTGTGGCTTCGAGCAATTCGAGGCCCTCGACGCCGTCGACCGCGAGCCCGGCGCGGGTGATCCGGTACCGCACCACGTGCTTGCCGGTGACCCGGCTCTCGTAGGACTTGGATTGCGGCTGCGACGGGAGGTTCCGCCAGCCGCTGGGCAGGCCCGCGCCGACGCGCGCCTTCGCCCGATTGGCCGCGGCGTCCGCGAGCGCGGCGGCCACCACGGACAGCTGCTCATCGGACTCGGAAACCAGTGGGGCGGACAGATTCTCCAGGCCGTGCGTGGCGAAGAACGCCGTATCGGTGTCGCCGGCCAGGAACGCCGGATGCCGCAGCACCCGCACCAGCAGATCCCGGTTGGTGACCAGGCCGTGGATCTTCGCGCGCTGCAGCGCGGACGCGAGCAGATGCGCTGCCTCGTCGCGGGTTTCGGCGAAGGAGATGACCTTGGACAGCATGGGGTCGTAGTGCACGCCGACCACGGAGCCGTCCACCACACCGGTGTCCAGGCGCACGCCAGGCTGCTCCAGAACGACAAATTCGCCGATAGTGCCCGGGATTTCGATTCGATGCACGGTGCCGCTCTGCGGCTGCCAGTCGTGCGCCGGATCTTCGGCGTAGAGCCGGACCTCGATGGAGTGGCCGCGCATGGCGGGCGGCTGCGCGGGCAGCTTGCGGCCCGCAGCCACCTGCAACTGGGTGCGCACGAGATCCAGTCCGGTGACGTTCTCGGTGACCGGATGCTCCACTTGCAGACGGGTGTTCATCTCCAGGAAGAAGAACTCGCCGCGCTCGTCGGCCAGGAATTCGACGGTGCCCGCACCCTCGTAGCCAATGGCCTCGGTCGCCAGCCGGGCGGCCTCGAACAGTCGCGCCCGCATTCCGTCGACCCGCTCCACCAGCGGTGACGGCGCTTCCTCCACGACCTTCTGATGCCGCCGCTGGATCGAGCACTCGCGCTCGCCGACCGCCCATACGGTGCCGTGCGTGTCGGCCATGACCTGCACCTCGATATGGCGGCCGGTCTCCAGGTAGCGTTCGCAGAACACCGTGGGATCACCGAAGGCCGACTCCGCCTCGCGCCGTGCGGCTTCCAGCTGCTCGGGCAGGTCCGCCAGATCGCGCACCACGCGCATGCCCCGGCCGCCGCCACCGGCGGATGCCTTGATGAGCACCGGCAGCATGTCCGCGGTGACCTCGGCGGGATCGAGTTCGGCCAGCACCGGGACCCCGGCGGCGTCCATCATCTTCTTGGATTCGACCTTGGAGCCCATCTGCTCGATGGCGCTCACCGGCGGCCCGATCCACACCAGTCCGGCGGCCTGCACGGCGCGCGCGAAATCGGCGTTCTCGGAGAGGAATCCGTAGCCGGGGTGTACAGCGTCGGCACCTGCGGCGAGCGCGGCTTCGATAATCAGCTCCGCGCGCAGGTAGGTCTCGCCGGGCGTATTGCCGGGCAGCCGGATGGCGGCGTCCGCCTCCGCCACATGCGGGGCGTGCGCATCGGCGTCCGAATACACCGCGACCGTGCCGATTCCCATGCGCCGGCAGGTGGCGAACACCCGCCGCGCGATCTCTCCGCGGTTGGCGACCAGAACGTTCGTGATCTCCATACCTGGCCTCACATCCGGAAGACGCCGAAGCCCTCGGCGCCCTTGATCGGGGCATTGTGGATGGCGGACAAGGCCATTCCCACTACCGTGCGGGTATCGCGGGGATCGATGACGCCGTCGTCGTAGAGGCGGCCCGACATGAACATGGGCAGCGATTCGGCCTCGATCTGCGCCTCGATCATGGCGCGCAGCCCGGCATCGGCGGCCTCGTCGAACGGCTGGCCCTTCGCTTCGGCGGCGGCGCGGGCCACGATGGAGATGACGCCCGCCAGCTGCGCACCGCCCATGACGGCGGATTTCGCACTGGGCCAGGCGAAGACGAAGCGCGGATCGTAGGCGCGCCCGCACATGCCGTAATGCCCCGCGCCGTAGGACGCGCCCATGAGCAGCGAGATGTGCGGCACCTTCGAATTGGACACCGCGTTGATCATCATCGCGCCGTGCTTGATGATGCCCTTCTGCTCGTACTCCTTGCCGACCATGTAGCCGGTGGTGTTGTGCAGGAACAACAGTGGCGTGTTCGACTGGTTGGCCAGCTGGATGAACTGGGTGGCCTTCTGCGATTCCTCGGAGAACAGCACACCGCGCGCATTGGCGAGAATGCCCACCGGATACCCGTGCAGCTCCGCCCATCCGGTGACGAGGCTGGAACCGTAGAGCGGTTTGAACTCGTCGAAATCGGAGCCGTCCACCACGCGGGCGATGACCTCGCGCGGATCGAACGGGATCTTGAGGTCGCCGGGCACGATGCCGAGCAGTTCCTCCTGGTCGTACAGCGGTTCGATGACCTCGGTCAGCGGGCGCGGGGCCGGGCCCTGCTTCTTCCAGTTCAACCGCTTCACGATGGAGCGGCCGAGACGGATGGCGTCCTGCTCGTCCACGGCCAGGTAGTCCGCCAGACCCGAGACGCGCGCGTGCATTTCGGCGCCGCCGAGGGATTCGTCGTCGGACTCCTCACCGGTGGCCATCTTCACCAGCGGCGGGCCGCCCAGGAACACCTTGGAGCGCTCCTTGATCATGACCGTGTAGTCGGACATGCCCGGGATGTACGCGCCGCCGGCGGTCGAGTTGCCGAAAACCAGTGCGATGGTGGGGATTCCGGCCGCCGACGCCCGGGTCAGATCCCGGAACATGCGCCCGCCCGGCACGAACACTTCCTTCTGCGTCGGCAGATCCGCACCACCGGATTCCACCAGCCCGATGACCGGGAGGCGGTTCTCCATGACGATGTCGTTCATGCGCAGGTTCTTGCGCAGCGTCCACGGATTCGAGGTGCCGCCGCGCACCGTCGGATCCGGCGCCACGATCATGCATTCGACGCCCTCGACAATGCCGATGCCCGCGATCACGCTGCCGCCGACATGGAAGTCACTGCCCCACGCGGCGAGCGGGCACAGTTCCAGGAACGGCGAATCCTCGTCGATGAGCAGTTCGATGCGCTCGCGCGCGGTCAGCTTGCCGCGCTTGCGATGCCGCGCCATCTTGTCCGGGCCGCCGCCGGCGATGTTCTTGGCGTACTCCGCCTCCACCTCGGCCAACTTGGTGGTCATCGCCTCGGCGGCGGCCCGATACTCCGCCGAGCTCGAATCCAGGGACGTGCGCAGAATGGTCAAGACTGGAACCCCAATCGCTTTGCCGCCAGGGCGGTCAGGATCTCGTTGGTGCCGCCGCCGATGCCGAGGATGCGGACATCCCGGTAGTGGCGTTCCACTTCGGACTCGCGCATATAGCCGAGCCCGCCGAACAGCTGCACGGCCTGATGGGCGACCCATTCGGCCGTTTCCACCGCGGTGTTCTTGGCGAAGCACACCTCGGCGATCAGATCGGTGTCGCCGTGCGCGGCGCGCTCCACCACATGGTGGGTGTAGACGCGGGCGATATCGATGCGGCGCGCCATCTCCGACAAGGTGTTCTGCACGGATTGCCGGGAGATGAGCGGGCGGCCGAAGGTCTCGCGATCGCGGCACCATCGCAGGGTCAGGTCCAGGCAGCGCTGGGCATGCCCGTACGCCTGCGCGGCCAGGCCCACGCGTTCGCTCACGAAGGCCATGGCGATCTGCGCGAAGCCGGTGTTCTCCGGGCCGACCAGGTTCGACACCGGCACGCGCACATCGACATACGACAGCTCGGCGGTATCGGAGGCCAGCCAGCCCATCTTCTCCAGCTTGCGGCTGACGGTGAAGCCGGGCGTGCCCTTCTCCACCACCAGCAGCGACACACCGGCCGCGCCCGGACCGCCCGTGCGAACCGCCGTCACCACGTAGTCGGCGCGCACGCCGGAGGTGATGAAGGTCTTGGCGCCATTGACGATGTACTCGTCGCCGTCGCGCACCGCGCTGGTGGTGAGGTGCCCGACATCGGAGCCGCCGCCGGGTTCGGTAATGGCCAGCGAGCCGATCTTCTCGCCCGCGAGAGTCGGCTTGACCCAGCGGTCGATGTGCTCGGCATTGCCGGAGGCGATGATGTGCGGCACCGCGATACCGCAGGTGAACAGGGAGGCGAACAGGCCGCCCGAGCAGCCCGCGTAATGCATCTCCTCGCACACGATGGCGGCGTCGATGCCGTCACCGCCGGAACCGCCGACGGCTTCGGGGAACTGGATGCCGAGCAGGCCCAGCGCACCGGCCTTCTTGTGCAGTTCGCGCGGGATCTCCCCGGCGCGCTCCCAGCCGTCCAGGTACGGCAGCACCTCGCGTTCGGCGAAACCGCGCACGGTGGCGCGTAATTCGCGGCGCTCGGGCGTCTCCCAGGGATTCACGTATCCGCTCATGACAACAGCTCCACCGGAATATCGATATGGCGGGAGCGCAGCCATTCGCCGAGCCCCTTGGCTTGTGGATCGAATCGGGCCTGATAGGCCACGCCCTCGCCGAGCAGACCCTCGACGATGAAGTTCACGGCCCGCAGGTTCGGCAGCACATGCCGGGTGATGGGCAGCTTCGCGGTTTCGGGCAGCAGCAGGCGCAGTTCGTCGGCGGTCAGCGCGTGCACCAACCAGCGCCACTGCTCGTCGGTGCGCACCCAGACGCCGATATTGGCATTGCCACCCTTGTCACCGCTGCGGGCCAGCGCGATGGTCCCCAGCGGGACACGCTTGGTCTCCCCAGGCGAAAGCGGCTGCGGGAGTTCCGGTTCCGGTACGTCGGCGAGTTCGAGCGTCTCGGCGGCCGGTGCGATCTCGACGGTGCTGTCATCCGGCAGGACGGCGATGTGCGGGACATCGGTCGCGGCCACATAGCCCGGTTTGAACACGCCGTAGGGTCCGCCGTTTCCGGGCGGGGCCGTCAGCGAGAAGCCCGCGTAGCTGGCCAGCGCCAATTCCACGGCCACACTGGAGAATCCGCGGCCCACCTTGTTCGGATCCGGATCGCGCACCACACAGCGCAGCAGCGCGCTGGCCTGCTCCTCGGTCTCGGAATCGGGCCGGTCCAGTCGCACCAGCGACCAATCCAGTTCGGCCGGACGGACTTTCAGCCACGACTCCAGCTGCTGCTGGACGAGCCGCGCCTTGGCCTCGATATCCAGGCCGGTCAGAATGAACTCCACCTCGTTGCGGAATCCGCCGATGGTATTGAGCGACACCTTGGTTCGCGGCGGCGGCGCCTCGCCCGTGACACCGCTGATGAGCACCCGATCCGGGCCCTCCTGCGCGAGCCGGATGGTGTCCAGCCGCGTGGTCACATCGGGCCCGGCGTAGCGCGCGCTCTGGATCTCGTACATGAGCTGCGCTTCCACCGTGTCCACGGTGACCGCGCCGCCGGTGCCCGCATGCTTGGTGATCACGCTGCTGCCATCGCGGCGCACCTCCGCGATGGGGAAGCCGGGCCGGTTCAGATCGGCGATCTCGGTGAAGAACGCGTAGTTGCCACCGGTGGCCTGGGTGCTGCATTCGATGACATGACCCGCCACCACGGCCCCGGCGAGCGCGTCGTAATCGCCACGCCCCCAGCCGAAGTGCGCGGCCGCCGGCCCGACCACCAGCGCGGCGTCGGTGACCCGGCCGGTCACCACCACATCCGCGCCCGCGTTCAGGCATTCGGCAATGCCCCAGGCGCCGAGGTAGGCATTGGCGGTGAGCGGCGTCCCGAGCCCCAGCTCCGCGGCGCGCGGCAGCAGATCGTCACCGGTCACATAGGCGACCTTCGCCGCGAGACCGAGCTTGTCCGAAACCTCCCGCACCCGCTGCGCCAGCCCGGCGGGGTTCAGCCCGCCCGCATTGGCGACGATCCGCACCCCCGATTCGAGGGCCAGCCCCAGGCAGTCCTCCAACTGCCGCACAAAGGTTTTCGCGTATCCCAGGTTCGCGTCCTTCATGCGATCCCGCCCCAGGATCAACATGGTTAGTTCGGCGAGATAGTCGCCGGTGAGCACATCGAGCTGCCCGCCCTCGAGCATCTCCCGCATGGCGCTCAACCGGTCGCCGTAGAAGCCGGAACAGTTGCCGATCCGGAGGAGTTCCGGGTCTTCGGCGAGCTGACTCATAACTGGGCCTCCCTGTGCACCCGAGTCCGGGCGCAGCGTCATCGCTGCGGTCGGTTACAGGGTCACATCGGCCCGTCAGAAAATCAAGCCTGCGCGCTTGTTTTTTCCCTGAAATCGGCGCGACCTGCGAATTTGCGGGTGAATTACCCAGCTACCGCGCGCCTGGGGGTTCGGGGGCGAAGCCCCTGAGAGTCCCGAAAGTTGGATCAGGGCACACTTGTCGGGTGTCCTCCGACGTCATCGTGGTCCTGCTGCTCGCGCTCGCCGGCTTTCTGCTGGGCGGCGCCTACAGCCTGTGGAAATCCACCCGTCCGCTCGCCATCGGCATTGGAGTTTGCGGAGTGTTAGCTCTCGCGGGTGCGATCCTCTATTTGGTCGGCTGACAGGAGTCGCCGCGGCTTCTGGGGGTTCGGGGGCGAAGCCCCTGAGAGTCCCGAGAGTTGGGTGGAGTCACTCGGCTTCGAGCCGGAAGATGCGCAGGTCCTCCGGGACCCCGCTCAGCGGCGCGGCGAAGAAGCTGCGCCGATACGGCCGCACCCCGAAACCCAACTCCTCCAAGGTTTCCGGATCCAGCGCGTCGAGGGTGGCCGCCGACATCATGGTGTTGCCATTGCCGCCCGCCTCCATGACGCGCGCCGCGATGGTCACATCGACTCCCAGCCAGTCCCCGCCGATCTCGCGCGGGCTGCCGGTGTGCAGGCCCATCCGCATCTGCGGCTTGTAGCCATCGACGGCGACGGCGGTGAGGTTCTCCTTGGCCGCCACGGCCGCCCGAACCGCCCGGTCGGCGGACGGAAACACGGCCATGACCCCATCGCCCATGCGCTTCACGACCGACCCGCCCCGATCCACGATGGGCGGTTCGATGGCCTTGGCGACCCGGCGCAGCAGTTCCAGGGTGGCCTCGTCGCCGGCGGCCAGCGACCAGCTGGAGAACGCCACCAGATCGGTGAACATGATGGTGATGTCCTGCGGGCCGCGACCCTTGCCCACCCGCTCCAGCATGGCCTGCCAGACCTGGAGCGCGCCGAGGCCCAATTCGCGCGCGGCACTGGGACTGTCACCGACGATCTTGTCCGCGGCCCGCGCCACGGCGCGGGCGCTGCCGGGACCCGACACCGACAGCGGATCACCGAACGCGGGATCGCCGGGCAGGTTCTCGCGGGCCTTGCGGATCACCCCGATGAGGTCCCCGCGCTGGTTCGCGGCCGACATCAGAGCCGACAGCTGGCCGGGCAATCGGCCGCGGCGCGGCCGCACCGGCTCGGCATCGATATCGGACGGCGTCAGCGGTATGACGACCTCGGGTTCGATGCCGGGCTCCTCGGACTCGGCCGCAGCACCGTCGGAGGGTCGTTCGCTCACGCCCAGAGCGTATCTCAGCGCTTGTTCGTCGGATGGATGAATGATTGCCACCTGGACACCTCCCGATCGGAACGAGCGGCCACACCATTGGACCCGCCGATGTTCGAGTGCTTTGGTTGCTGAGGCGATGCTACTCACGGTTCAGGACCGCGGCTAGATGCTTCCGGCCGGAAGCGAAACTTTTCACAGGCCGTTAAACAACCACCCTGGTGACGACATCGGCCCGATACGGAAGAACCGTATCGGGCCGATGCACACCGTCGATCGGGCAGTGACCGACGGCCCCGGGCAGGGCTTGTTACGCGTCGCGCTCGTTCACCACGAACAGCGCGGCGCCGAACACGAGGGCGCAGAAGACGGCGAAGTACACCAGGCTGCCCCACGGGCCCCAATGCCAGTTCGCGCTGGAGGACTCCTGCATGCTGAAGAACCGCTGGCCGTTCTGGAAGGGCAGCCACGGGCCCACATTGCGGCCGAAGCTGCCGAAGGCGCTCAGCAGCGGCTCGATGACCAGCGGCCACAGCACGATGATGGAGATGGCCGCGGCCGACTGCCGCACCAGCACGCCGACGCCGATGGCGAAGAGAATGCCCAGCAGGGCATAGACCGGCACGCCCCACAGGGCCCGCTGCTCCTCGCTGGTCGCCAGCTCCAGCCCCGGCACGCTGCCGTAGATGCCCCGGGTCAGGAAGAGCGCGGCCACGGCCAGCACCGCGGTCAGCACGGTCGCGTACACGGCCAGCAGGGCCGTCTTCACCGCGATCACCGTGGTGCGCTGCGGCGTCGCCAGGAAGGTGGTGCGGATGATGCCGAAGCGGTACTCGCTGGTCACCGACAAGGTCGCCATGATCATGAGCACCAGGACGCCGAAACCGCTCACGCCCGCCACCGCGGAGGCCACGTTCAGCGGCGGCACCTCCGGATTGTCCTTGGTGGAGCTCGATACCGCGGCGATGAGCGCCGCGAAGCCCAGTCCCAGCACCACCACCACGGCCGAGCACCACCAGGGCGAGCGCGTCGAGGTGAGCTTGATCCGTTCCGCTGCCAGCACGCCCATCAGAGCGCACCTCCCATCACCTGGTCGAAACCTTCGGCGTGGTATTCCACCGCGCCTCCGGTCATCCGCATGAACGCCTCCTCCAGCGAGGCCCGCTGCGGGGACAGCTCGAAGAGCGTGATGTCGTTGGCGCCGGCCAGTTTTCCGACCACGTCGCTGGTCACCCCGGCCACCACCAGCGCCGGGCCGTCCTGGTCCGCGCCGTCCTCGCGCACGGTCATGCCGTTGGAGGTGAGCAGGCTGCGCAGCTGGTCCAGCTGCGGACTGCGCACGCGCACCGACGATTCCGACGCCTTCTCGATGAAATCCTTGGTGGTGGTGTCGGCAATGAGCTTGCCGCGGCCGATCACGACGAGATGATCCGCGGTCTGCGCCATCTCCGAGAGCAGGTGGCTCGACACCAGCACGGTGCGGCCCTCGGCGGCCAGGCGCTGCATGAAGCGGCGGATCCACAGAATGCCCTCGGGATCGAGGCCGTTGACCGGCTCGTCGAACAACAGCACCTGCGGATCGCCCAGCAGTGCGCCCGCCAGGCCCAGCCGCTGCGACATGCCGAGCGAGAAACCGCCGGCGTTCTTATTGGCCACCTCGGCGAGGCCGACCAGGCGCAGCACCTCCTCGACCCGCGAGTTCGGGATGTTGTTGGAGGCGGCCAGCCAGGCCAGATGCGCGCGCGCCGAACGATTCGGGTGCACCCACTTGGCGTCCAGCAGCGCGCCCACCGATTCGAGCGGGTTCTTCAGCTCCTTATAGGGCTTGCCGTCGATGAGCGCGGTTCCGGAGGTCGGCTTGTCCAGGCCCAGGATCATGCGCATGGTGGTCGACTTGCCGGCGCCGTTCGGGCCGAGGAAGCCGGTCACCTGGCCGGGACGGACGGTGAACGTCAGATCCGACACCGCGACGGTCTGGCCGTAGTGTTTGGTCAGGCCTCTCAGTTCGATCATGGGGACCAGTCTTCCTCGAGATCCGGCGGCCGACCATCGATCGCAGGTCGCGCGTCGACTACCTCTTTCGGATTACCTGGTCCGGGGATGCGCCAGGGGGCTTACCCCGAGGCGGCCCCCAGCGCTTTCATCGAGGTCAGAACCCCGGCGACGAGGCTTGTGCCCAGAACCGCTTGGGAATCCGGCCCGCCTCGCGAGCCAGGTATCCGGCCCGCACCGCCGCGGCCATGGCGGCCGCCATGGTGGCGGGCTTGCGGGCGCGGGTGACCGCCGTGGCCAGCAGCACCGCGGAGCAGCCCAGTTCCATGGCCAGGGCCGCGTCACTGGCGGTGCCGATGCCCGCGTCCAGGATCACCGGGACCCCCGCGTCGGCGACGATCATCTCGATATTGTGCGGATTCCCGATGCCCAGACCGGTGCCGATGGGCGAGCCCAGCGGCATGACGGCCGCGCAGCCGGCGTCCTCGAGGCGGCGGGCCAGCACCGGATCGTCGGTGGTGTAGGGCAGTACGGTGAAACCGTCGTCCACCAACTGCTCTGCGGCGCTGACCAATTCGATGGCGTCCGGGAGCAGGGTGCGCTCGTCGGCGATGACTTCCAGCTTGACCCAATCGGTTTCGAGGGCCTCGCGCGCCAGCTGCGCGGTGAGCACGGCCTCGGCGGCGGTGCGGCAGCCCGCGGTATTGGGCAGCGGCGCGATCTCCAGCCGCTTGAGCAGATCCAGCACGCCGGTGCCGCCGGCGGCGTCCACCCGGCGCATGGCGACCGTGGTCAGCTCGGTGCCCGAGGCCACCAGGGCCTCCTCCAGCACCGCCAGGTTCTCCGCGCCGCCGGTGCCCATGATCAGCCGGGAGCCGAAGCTGCGACCCGCGATCACCAGGGGTTCCATACCGTTATCCACCCTGCACCGCCGTCAGCACCTCGATCTCCCAGCCGCGCCCGACCCGCTCGTCCCAGCGGGACTTGGGGAACAGCGCGCCGTCGACCGCCACCGCGACACCCTGGCACGGGAGATTCAGGGTCTCCAGCAGTTCCCGCACCGTGGGCGGCTCGGCGAACGAATGTTCTGCGCCATTGACGGTGACGCCGATCGGGATTGCGGTCATCGGGCTCCTCCTTAAGACGGGGCGGCGGTAGTAGCTGTGGGGTGCGCGACGGCGAAACGACTCGGCGCGGCGGCGCGGGCGGCGGGCAGCTCGCTACCGTCGAGCAGGGCCGTCACTGCGTCAACGGTGACGGGCACACCGAGAATTCCATTGCGGCCGTGGCCGGTCGCGGCGATCACGCGGTCGTCGAGGTGGCCGATGAGCGGCAGATTGTCCGGGGAGCCGGGGCGCGAACCCGCGATGGCCTCGGCGAATTCGTATTCGCCGATACCCGGGAAGACCGCTTCGGCATCGGTGATGAGGTCGCGGACGCCCGCGACGGTGACGGCGGTGTCGAAGCCCGCCTCGTATTGCGTTGCGCCGAGCACGATCCCGTCGTGGCGGGGCACCAGATAGATGGGGTGCCCATGCACGCGGGCGCGAATGACGCGCTGCGGCGGCGGGGGCGCGCTCGGACGGCGGCGCAGGCGCAGGATCTCGCCCTTCACCGGATGCACGGGCAGGTCCGGCCAGAGTTCGGCGGCCGCGGCGCCCGTGGCCAGGACGATCCGGTCCTGCGGCAGGTCAGTCAGGGCCCGAACCTTTTCGGCCCGCAATTGCACGCCCGCCGACGCGCAAGCCTCCCGCAGCGCCGCCACCAAAGCGCGGTTGTCCACGGCCGGTTCGGTCGGAGACAGCAGCCCCGCCCGGATGCTCCGGCCCAGACCCGGCTCGGCGGTGCGCACTCCGGCGCGGTCCAGCACACGCAGCGCGCCGCCGCGCTCGTTCACCCAGTCGGCAATGGTGTGCAGATCGGCGGCGTCGGCCGCGTCCAGGGCCACGGTCAGCGTCTCGTCGGCGGTGAAGACGTCCACGCCGGTGCTCGTTTTCAGGCGCGCGGCGAAGTCCGGCCAGCGGTCCAGGGAGGCTGCCCCGAACTCGAGCGCGGCGTCCTCACCGGGCCAGCCCTCGGACAGCGGGGCGAGCATGCCGCCCGCCACCCAGGAGGCTCCGGTTCCGATCGCCGGGTCGTACAGCGTGACCGTCCAGCCCGATTCGGCCGCCCGCCAGGCCGCCGACAGCCCGATCACACCGCCGCCAACGACGGCCAGGGTCCGCATGTAATTCCACCTCACTCGCCCGGATCACCCGGGACCTGCACAGACGTCGCGCTGAGGAATCCGTGTTCTGCGCCGGACCGATATTCGTCCGACGGGCGCGTCGCGCGTTCCACGGTAGCGCGACTACCGTCAGTCAGGTGCAACCCTCCCACCCGAATCGGCCAGTACCACCGCGGGAGCGCCTGGCCAGCGCCCGGCTGTACCTGTGCACCGACGCCCGCCGGGAGAAGGGCGACCTGGCCAAGTTCGCCGAAGCGGCGCTGGCCGGCGGCGTCGACATCATCCAGCTGCGCGACAAGGGTTCGCCCGGAGAAAAGCAGTTCGGCCCCCTGGAAGCCAAGGCCGAACTCGGCGTCCTCGCCGAGCTGAAAGCCGCCGCCCGCCGCCACGGTGCCCTGGTCGCGGTCAACGATCGCGCCGATGTGGCCTTCGCCGCGGGCGCCGATGTGCTGCACCTCGGCCAGAACGACCTGCCGCCCTGGTACGCCCGGCGCCTCCTCGGCCCCGACGTGGTCATCGGCCGCTCCACCAACAACCGCGCCCAAGCCGGACTGGCCGCCATCGACGAGCACCTCGACTACTTCTGCACCGGGCCCGTCTACGCGACGCCCACCAAACCCGGCCGGCAGCCCTCAGGACTCGACCTGGTGCGCTCGACCGCCGAATCGCACACCCACCGGCCCTGGTTCGCCATCGGCGGCATCGACGACGTGAGTCTGCCGGAAGTCCTTGCGGCAGGGGCGACTCGCGTGGTGGTGGTCCGCTCCATCACCGAAGCCCGCGACCCGGAAGCCGCGGCGCGCGCGCTCAAACAGCGAATTCTCGATAACGTCGCGCCCTGAGCCGAACGGCTGCGCTAACATGGCGGAGTCACGAAAGTGATGGTTGATGAGGGGCAGGCCGCCCTGGTACGACGGCCCACCCCGTGGATCAGCGGTCCGGCCGGACCAGGTCCAAAATCAACCTGACCGCTTGGAAGAGAGCCCCGGTGACTGCGGCGGCCGTCCGTACAGACGCCCAGTTGATCCGGGGTTTCTCATTCGGATTCGTCATCCAATCCACACCTCCTTCCTGGCGACGGCGTAGACCGTGCCGCCGTCCCTCGGAGGGAGGTGATGCACACGATATCCGCTGGTGCAGACGCATTTTGGCGTGTTGCACTAACTACTGCGCAGTAAATCTGCTGGTCTGATTTCTTCAGGCCGACGCCACGGGGTCGAGGCGGATGGGGACGCCATTGAGGTTGGACATCCCGGCCAGGCGTTCGACATCCGTTGTGGCGGTGGACATCAGATCGTTGACGTTGGCGCCGCCCGCGGCGTTGGCTCGCCACCACCCGCCGCGGTGACCCCAGCCGTGCGGAATGGCTACCGCGCCTTCGGTCATGTCCTCGGTGAGGCGGGCCGTTACCTCGATCGAGCCGTGCGGGGAGGTCACCCGGCAGCGGGCGCCGTCGGAAATGCCCGCCGCGGCGGCGTCTTTGGGGTGGATGCGGGCGGTGTGGTCGCGGTCGCCGCGCATGAGCAGTTCGGAGTTGTGCATCCAGGAGTTGTGGGATTTCAACTCGCGCAGGCCGATTACCCGCAGCGGGTAGGCGGGATCCTGCGGCGGTGCGGTCAAGGACGCCAATTCGGCGATGATCTCCGCCGGAGCCAGCTGGACGCGACCGCCCTTGTGCCGCACTACTTCCCGCAGTACGCCGGTGGCGATCCTGTCGGCGAGCACGATGCCGTGCGGGTGGCGGCGCAACATGCGCAGGCTCAGGCCGCCGCGGCGCAGCCCGAACCAGTCGCCGTACGGGCCGGTGCGCAGGGCCAGATCGGCGAGCAGCGGCGGGGTGGGACGGGCCGCGGATCCGCCGGGCAGGCGGCGCAGGCTGCTCAGGACGCGACCGGCCGCGCGGGCGGGGCCGAGAACGAAGGGCTGGATGCCGATTCGGGTGGCGATGGCATCGATGATCTGCCATTCCTCACGCGCCTCGCCGTACGGCTCCAGGACCCGCTCGGTGTATTGGGTGTACGGGGTCGTGGACAGCGCGGTGAAGGGCAGCGGCAGATCGTCGCGTTCCAGGAATGTGGTGGCGGGGAGGATGTAGTCGGCCAGCCGGTTGGTGTCGTTGATGTACAGGTCTATCGACACGAAGAGATCGAGTTGGGATAGGGCTGTGGATAATTCGCGCGTGTTGGGGACCGAGGAGGCCGGGTTGCCCGCCGAAGTGAACAGTGCGCGCAGCCGGCCGGGACCGGGCGTGGTGATCTCCTTGGCCATGACAGCCGCCGGGAAGGTGCCCAGCACGTCCGGGAAATCGCCTACGCGGGAACGTGTTCTGCCGTAACCGATCAGGCCCAGGCGGGCATTGAGTTCGGAGACGGCCGCCAGTTCCTTGCCGAACACACAGCCGCCGGGGCGGTCCAGATTGCCGGTGACCAAGGCGAGAGCATCGATCAGGAATGCGACCAGGGTGGCGTGGCGGCCCAGGCAGGTACCGGTGCGGCCGTAGACGGCGGCGGATTCGGCGCGCGCCAGGTCGCGGGCCAGTGCACGGACCCGATCCGGATCGAGACCGGTTGTCGCGGCGGTGGCTTCCGGGGTGAATCCGGCTACGGCCCGGCGCAATTCGCGCACGCCCGCAGCATGCCGTTGCAGAGCGGGGCGATCCTCGAGGCCCTCGGCGAAGATCACCTGCAAGAGCGCGGCGAGCAGCCAGGCGTCACCGTCGGGCCGGATGCCGACATGCTCGAACAGGCGCGCGGTTTCGGTGCGGCGCGGATCCACGACCACCACGCGGCCACCGCGCTTGGGGATGGCGGTGAGCTTCTCGCGAATACGCGGAGCACTGATCGCACTGCCGTGCGACACCAGCGGATTCGCGCCGAGCATGAGCAGGAAATCGGTGCGGTCCAGGTCGGGGACGGGCACCGAGGTGAGCGAGCCGTAGAGCAGGTGGCTGGCGACGAAGCGATTGTTGATGTCCTGTGACCCTGCGGAATACACGTGGCGCAGGCCCGCGGCGAGCTGGAAGCCGACTATCCACAGGGTGTGTGAATAGGAGAACGTGGCGGGATTGCCGAAATACCAGCCGAGGCTTTCCCGGCCGTGCGCACCGATGAGGGTGCGCAGGCGGGCGCCGATCTCGTCCAGGGCGGTATCCCAGGAGACGCGCTCGAATTCGCCGTCGGGCCGGCGGCGCAGCGGGTAGAGCACGCGATCCGGGTCGTTCTGAATATCGGTGAAGGCAATGCCCTTCGGGCACGCCGTGCCCTGGGACAGCGGATGCGCCTTGTCGGGCCGCAGGCGCACCAGCTTGCCGTCCTCGACGGTGGCGATCAGCCCGCAGAGCGGTTCGCAGATCCGGCAGTACGTGGGGACTTCACGGATGCTCACGCACCTAAGACAACACCTGGGCCAAGGTGAGCAACAACACATTTCCGGCCAAATCGGGCGGCCCCGCGGGCGGGTCGGCGGCCGCGATCCGGGCGGTGCGGCCATTCCCATTGGCCTCGGCCCGCAACCAGAGGAAGCCCTCCCCGGCCAGATCCAGGGTGCGTGGCAATGCGGCCGCCACCGCCGCCGGATCCGCCAGGCCGTCCAGGCTGACACCGATCGGGGTGGCGCGCAGCGCGGGCCAGGCGGCGGCGAAGCCGGGATGCAATTCGCGGGCGTCCACCTCGTCCTCGGGAATCCACGCCAGTTCGCGGCTCTCCTTGTTGCCGCGGGTGCGCAGCGGGGCGGCGGCATCGGCGATGACCGTGGTGTACGTCCAGCCGCTGGGCGCGGTGGTGGTCACCCGGGAGCCGCGCACCCGGATGGCGTCCGGCGTGATGCCCGCTTCCTCGCCGGCCTCGCGGACGGCGGCGTGCACGGTGCTCTCGTGGCTGTCGCGGGCGCCGCCGGGCAGGGCCCAGGTACCGCCCTGATGGCTCCACGCGGCGCGGTGCTGGAGCAGCACGGCCGACCCGCCATCCGCGAGCGGGGCGCGCAGCAACAGTCCAGCAGCCCCGAATCGGCCCCAGTGCCGGCTCCCATCGGGACTTTTCGACCAGCCGTCGCCGTCACCACGCATACTCGATCCCATCCTCGAATCCACCGTGCGGACCGGCGGGTGTTCCCGCGTCACGGCATCGGTAAGTCCACAATAAGCTCAATCGACAGAAACCAGTCGGGCGATCGTTTTCGGTAAGTGGGAGGTGAGCATGGCTCGCACCGAGCAGTTGCGGCTCGACGAGCTGTCACCGCGCGCCGCTGCCGCCGCCGTCCGCGAACGTCTCGCGACCACCGAACTGAGGATCTTCGCGCAATCCTCACCGGCCAAATTGATTGCGGTCGGTTTGATTCTGCTGAGTATGTGCCTGACGGCCGGCGCGGTCACCGCCGTGGCGGTCAACGATCGGCAACACGCCCTGGACGTACTGCTGGTACAGGCCGAACCGGATGCCTTCTCCGCGCAGCGGCTCTACACCGCGCTGTCGGTGGCCGACGCCTCCGCGGGCACCGCGTTCATCTCCGGCGGGCTGGAACCGAAAACCGTGCGCGACCGCTACAACCAGGCCGTCGGCGAGGCGGCGGCCGAACTGGTGATCCAATCCAATCGGACCGACGGGGACTCCGATACGCACCTGCGCACCGGCATCGCCACCGGGATCCCGGTGTACTGCGGCCTGGTGGAGACCGCGCGCGCCAATAATCGCAGCGGCTTCCCGGTCGGGGCGGCCTATCTCAGCGAGGCCTCCAATCTCATGCAGGCCACCATGCTGCCGATGGCGCAGGAATTGCAGGAGCATCGCTCCGAGGCCATTACCGCCACCCAGCGCAATCATGTGCGGCCGCCGTGGCCGGCCATCGTGCTGCCGCTGCTGGCGGTGGGCGCGCTGGTGGCGGCGCAGTGGTTCCTGTTCCGGCGCTGGCATCGCGTGCTGAACGCCGGACTGCTGCTGGCCACCGGGACCATGGTGGTGCTGTTGTCCTGGACGGTGATCGCGGGCGTCATCTCGGCGGTGTCGACCACGCATTCGCGCGACTACGGCAGCATTCCCGCCGCCGCGCTCACCGAGAGCCGGATCCTGGCGCAGCAGGCGCGCACCGCGGAGACGCTCAAACTGGTGCGCCGCGATACCAGCACCGAATACGACCGCACCTATGACGAGGCCACCAATAAGCTGAAGGCGATTCTGCTCGGCTATCCGGGCGACGCGCCCGGCGCGAAGGATGTCGGCAGCGCCGGCGCCGCGCTGGATCGCTGGCTGGCCGCGCATCAGCGCATGAACGAGGCGCTCTCGCGCGGCGATTTCATCGGCGCGGGCGCGGTGGCCACCGGGCCCGGGGCCAATGAGGCGACCGCGCAGGTGGACGCCCTCGACAAGGCCCTCGCCGACGGCATTACCGACAGCCGGAACATGTTGCGCACCAATACCTCCCATGCCGCCCGCACGCTCGATCTGCTGGCGCCGGGGGCGCTGGTGCTGAGCACCGCGGCGGCGGTGTTCATTGCCGCCGGGCTGTGGCCGCGACTACGGGAGTACCGATGACGAGCCGAAGACGCATTCTGGCCGCGGCGCTGGCCGCGCTGTCGCTGACCATGGCCGTCGGCTGTAGCACCGAGGACCCGCCGCCCGCGCCGTCCACCCGGGTGCCGAGTTATGTGGAGCCGCCGCTGCCCTCGGGAGCCGTTGCGGCGCAGACCCACGCACCGCTGCCGCCGGACACCCAGACCTGTGACGATCCGACCGCCAGCCTGCGACCCACCAGCAAGGACGGGCCCACCGTCGAGGCGATCCGGGCGCGCGGGCGACTATTGGTGGGGCTGGATCCCGGCAGTAACCTCTTCAGCTTCCGTGATCCGACCACCGGCGCGCTCGCCGGTTTCGACGTGGATATCGCCCGCGAGCTGGCGCGCGATCTGCTCGGCAATCCGGAGCTCATCGAATACCGCATTCTCGGCTCGGCCGATCGCGAACGCGCGCTGCAGGAGAAGTCCGTCGACGTCGTGGTGAAGACCATGACCATCACGTGCGATCGGCGCCAGCGTGTTTCGTTCTCAACGCCCTATCTCCAGGCGCATCAAAGGGTGCTGACGGTCCGCAATTCCGGGATCGGCGGTCTCGGGGATCTGGCCGGCAAACGCGTGTGCGTGGTCCGCGGCACCACCTCGCTGGACCGCATCCGCCGCGAGCAGCCCGCGGCCTCCATCCTCACCGTGCCCAGCTGGGCCGACTGCCTGGTGGTGCTGCAACAGCGCCAGGTGGACGCCATCAGCACCGATGACGCCATTCTCGCCGGCCTCGCCGTGCAGGACCCGCTCACCGAGGTCGTCGGCCCCAACCTGAGCACCGAGAACTACGGCATCGGCATGCCCAAGGACGCCGACGATCTGGTCCGCTACGTGAACGGCACCCTGGAACGGATTCGCGGCGACGGCACGTGGAATCGCCTCTACAGACAGTGGCTCGCCACCGTACTCGGCGACGCCGCGGTACCGCCGCTCCCGAGGTACCAGGACTGATATGACCGAACCCGCCGAACCCGAGAATCCCGCCCCCGCCGGCCAACCCGCCGACGGCGGGGAACCCACGCGCGCGACCATGCGGGGCGATGACGGCGGTGATGCGACGCGAGCGACCGCACGCGGCGAGGAGGGCGGCGCGACCGCGGCTACGGTGCGCGGTGGTGACGGCGGCGACGAGACCCGGGCCGAGCTCCGGGTGGCGGAGGGCGACGAGGGCGCCGCGGCCGATGAGGTGCAAGGGGTTTCGGGGGGAGCGGGTAGCGGGCGGCCGGAGTCCGGGTCCGAGGGCGATGGGCGGACGCCGACGCGGCCGTCGCAGCGCACGCAGCGGTTGACGCGGCCGCGGCCGCCGGTGCGGCGGCTGGGGGCGGGGCTGGTGCCGATTCCGGCGGTGGAGCCGGTGGATCCGGAGCGGGCGGTGCTGGCGGATCCGGAGGTCAAGGAGGGGCGGCGGTTCTGCTGGCGGTGCGGGAAGCCGGTGGGGCGGGCGACCGCGACGACACCCGCCACGACAACCGGGACCTGTGAGACGTGCGGGGCGCCTTATGATTTCCGGCCTTCGCTCATGCCGGGGGATCGGGTGGCGGGGCAGTACGAGATTCAGGGGTGCATCGCGCACGGCGGGCTGGGGTGGATCTATCTCGCCATCGACCGGAATGTGAGCGACCGGTGGGTGGTGCTCAAGGGCCTCTTGCATGCCGGTGACGCGGAGGCGCAGGCTGTTGCCGTGGCGGAGCGGCAGTTCCTCGCGGAGGTCGTGCATCCCGGCATCGTGAAGATCCACAACTTCGTGGAGCATCCCGGACCCGACGGGGAGCCGATCGGGTACATCGTCATGGAGTACGTGGGCGGGCATTCGCTGCGCGACATGCTCGACAAGTACGCCAAACCCGAGCGGATGCCGGTCACCGAGGCCATCGCCTATGTGCTGGAAGTGCTTCCGGCGCTGGACTATCTGCATTCGGTGGGGCTGGCCTACAACGATCTCAAGCCGGACAACATCATGGTCACCAGCGACCGGGTGGAGCTCATCGACCTGGGCGCGGTGGCGCAGTTCGAGGCCTACGGAAATCTGTACGGCACCAGAGGTTTCCAGGCTCCCGAGATCGCCCGGACCGGGCCGACCGTGGCCTCGGACATCTACACCGTGGGCCGCACCCTGGCCGTGCTGACCCTCGACATGCCCATGGAGAAGGGCGCTTACGTCGAGGGCATTCCGGATGCGGCGACGCAGCCGGTGCTGGCGCGGCACGAGTTCTACCACCGCCTGCTGCTGCGCGCCACCGATCCGGATCCGGAGCGCCGCTTCCCCACCGCGCGATTGTTCGCCGGCCAGCTCACCGGCGTGCTGCGCGAGATCCTGGCGGCCGAGACCGGCGCCGAACATCCGCAGCTGTCAACGCTTTTCAGCCCGCCCCGCACCAGCTTCGGCACGGCGGAGTACGTGGCCCAGACCGATGGACTGATCGACGGCGTCGCGCGCAGCACCCTGCTGCGCCCGCGCGAGGTGATGGCGGCGCTGCCGGTCCCCATCGTCGATCCGGCCGACCCGTCCGCACCGCTGCTGGCCGGTGCGGCGCATCCGGAGCCCGAGCACGCCCTGGACGAACTGCGGCATGCCCGGCAGCGGGCCGCGGCCGAACCCGGCGGCGCGCCCGATACTTTCGAGCTCGAGGTCACCCTGGCCGAGGCGCGCGCCCACCTCGATCTGGAGGAGCCCGCCGCCGCCCGGCTGCTCTTGCAGCGCCTGCTGGAGGAGGCCGCGCCCGCCGTTCCGGACTGGCGCATCGACTGGTACCTGGGCATGACCGAACTGCTGGAACAGGATTACGAGAGCGCCTTCGAGCGCTTCGACGCCGTGCTGCAGGCGCTGCCCGGCGAGATCGCACCCAAGCTGGCGCTGGCGGCGACCGCGGAACTCATTCTGCAGCAATGGGACTCCGCCGATCCGGAGCAGTGGCGCGCCTACGCCGAGAAGTACTACGCCACCGTCTGGCGCACCGATCGCGGCGTGGTGAGCGCGGCCTTCGGGCTGGCCCGGCAGCTGGCCGCGGGCGGGGACGTCACCGCCGCGGTGCACGCGCTGGACGAGGTGCCGCCCGCGTCCCGGCATTACGCGGAGGCGCGCATGACGGCGGTGCTGATGCTGCTGACCTCCGCGCCCGTGCACGAACTCGACGAATCGATTCTGCACGTGGCCGCCGCCCGGGTGCAGGCGCTGCCGCCCGGGGAGAGCCGCACGGCGCAGCTGCGGGTGCTGGTGCTGGGCACCGCGCTGGGCTGGCTGCAGGCCGGGAAGATCCCGAAAACCGTTGACGTCAGGATCTTCCGCGCGCCGTTCACCGAACGCGAGCTGCGCCGCGGCATCGAATCCGGCCTGCGCGGGCTGGCGCGCTCGGCGCCGGGCCGGACCCACCGCTACGCCCTGGTCGATCTCGCCAATGCGGTGCGCGCCAAATCCTGGTTCTGACTCCCCCGCGTACCGCACAGCCCCGATCCGGCCCGCCTGAGCCAACGGTGGCGGGACCGGATCGGGTCCGGCGTCCGGGGATCCCTGATGTCCACGACTGCGGCGGCCTGCGGGGGCAGCCGCAGGCCGGTAGGGGCAGGCGAGGGAGAGTTCAACCCCAACCGCAGGTGCGTCTCGTGGCACGGATTCCGGTGGACCGGAGGAACCGGATCCGAGAACTACTGTGCCAAATCGATCGTGATGTTTTCGTGAAGCGGATATGCCCAGGTCAACCGACCAGGCGGGCGGACGCGCGGGCGATGGCGAGCTCCTCGTTGGTGGGCACCACCAGCACCGCGACCTCCGCGCCCTCGGGCGAGATGTAGCGGGCGGAGCGGTCTTTCGCGGTATTGCGGGCCTCGTCGACCCGAATGCCGAAGTGCTCCAGCCCCGCCAGCGCCGCCGCGCGCACCGCGGCATCGTTCTCGCCCACGCCGGCGGTGAAGGTGATGGCGTCCACCCGCCCCAGTTCCACCAGGTACGCGCCGATATAGCGCCGCAGCCGATGGATGTAGACCTCGAAGGCGAGTCGCGCTGCCACATCACCGGTTTCGATGAGCTGCCCGAGTTCGCGGAAGTCGTTCACGCCGGACAGGCCCTTGATGCCGGAGCGGCGATTGAGCAGCGCGTCCACCTCGTCCACGTCCATGCCCGCGGTGCGGATGAGGTGGAAGATGATGCCCGGATCGAGATCACCGGAGCGGGTGCCCATCACCAGGCCCTCGAGCGGTGTCAGGCCCATGGTGGTGTCGACGGCCTTGCCGCCGCGCACGGCCGAGGCGGAGGCGCCGTTGCCCAGGTGCAGCACGATCTGGTTCAGCTCGCCGCGGTCCCGGCCCAGGAACTCCGCGACCTGCCCGGAGACGTATTCGTGCGAGGTGCCGTGGAAGCCGTAGCGCCGGACGCCGTGCGCGGCGGCCACTTCCGCGTCGATGGCGTAGGTCTTGGCGGCGGCCGGCAGCCCGTGGAAGAAGGCGGTGTCGAAGACCGCCACCTGCGGCACATCCGGCAGCAGCGCGCGGGCGCCCTCGATGCCCACCACATTGGCCGGATTGTGCAGCGGCGCGAGCGCGGACAGGTCCGAGATGGCCTCGACGACCTTGTCGTCGATCAGCGTGGGCTCGTAGAACACCTCGCCGCCGTGCACCACCCGGTGCCCGACCGCGCCCAGCCCCTCCGCGGCCAGGTCGTGCCCGCTCTCGGCGAACAGCTCGAACACCAGACGCAGCCCGGCGGCGTGATCGGGCACCTCGCCGTCGTGGGTGAAAGTCTTTCCGTCGGTTTTGTGTTCGATGGTCGGCGACCCGTTCGCGACGGGTTCCCCGATGCGCTGCACCACGCCGGAGGCCACCACGGCCGCCGAATCCGCGTCCAGCAGCTGGTATTTGATGGACGACGACCCGGAATTGATCACCAGGACCTTCACTGCGCCTCCTGCTGGGCCTGAATGGCGGTGATCGCCACGGTGTTCACGATGTCGGCGACCAGCGCACCGCGCGACAGGTCGTTGACCGGCTTGCGCAGACCCTGCAGGACCGGGCCGATGGCGACCGCGCCGGCGCTGCGCTGCACGGCCTTGTAGGTGTTGTTACCCGTATTGAGGTCCGGGAAGATGAACACCGTCGCCTGCCCGGCCACCGCCGAATCCGGCAGCTTGGTGCGCGCCACCGCGGGCTCGATGGCGGCGTCGTACTGAATCGGGCCCTCCACCAGCAGCTCCGGCGCGCGATCGTGCACCAGCTTGGTGGCGGCGCGCACCTTGTCCACATCCGCGCCGGACCCGGATTCACCGGTCGAGTAGGACAGCATGGCCACCCGCGGCGAGATGCCGAACTGGTTCGCGGTGGTCGCCGAGGAGATGGCGATATCGGCCAGCTGATCGGAGGTCGGATCGGGCACCACCGCGCAGTCGCCGTACACCAGCACCCGGTCGGCCAGGCACATGAGGAACACGCTCGACACCGTGGAGACGCCCGGCGTGGTCTTGATGATCTCGAAGGACGGGCGGATGGTGTGCGCGGTGGTGTGCGCCGCACCGGAGACCATGCCGTCGGCCACGCCCATGTGCACCATCATGGTGCCGAAATACGAGATGTCGCTCATGAATTCGCGGGCGCGATCCACCGTCATGCCTTTGTGGGCGCGCAGCCGCGCGTACTCCTCGGCGAATTCGTCGCGCAGCGGACAGGTCTTGGGATCGAGCACCTCGGCGGCGTCGATGTCCACGCCGAGTTCGGCGGCGCGGCCGCGCACGGCGCCCTCCTCGCCGAGGATGGTGAGATCGGCGATCTTGCGCTGCAGCACCCGTCCGGCGGCGCGCAGGATGCGGTCGTCGTCGCCCTCGGGCAGCACGATGCGCTTGCGATCGCCGCGGGCCCGCTCGATGAGCTGATACTCGAACATCTGCGGGGTCACCACGCTCGGGATGGGAACCTCGATCTGCTGCAAGAGTTCTCGCACGTCCACCCGCTCCTCCATGAGCGCCAGCGCGGTGTCCACCTTGCGAATGCTGGACAGCGACACCCGGCCGCGGGTGTTGGCGGCGGCCTTGGCGGTCTCGAAGGTGCCCAGGTCGGTGGCCAGGATGGGCAGCTTGGGCTTGAGGCCCTCGATGAGCCGCGCGATGGACGGCGCGGGCTTCATGCCGCCGTTCATGATGATTCCGGACAGCGACGGAAACCCTTCCGCCTCATGGGCGTTCACCAGCGCCAGCAGCACGTCGGAGCGATCGCCCGGGGCGATGACGGCGACGCTGTCGGTGAGCCGCTCCAGAATGTGCTCGGTGGTCATGCCGCCGATGATCACGTCGAGGGCCTCGCGCTGCATGAGTTCCGGGTCGCCGCTGTAGATTTCGCCGCCGATGGCCTCGCGCAGCTCTTCCATGGTGGGCGCGGTGAGCAGCGGCACCTCGGGCAGCGTCCAGGACGGCACCAGCGCGGCTTGCGCGAGCGCGGCGCTGTCGGCGTCGATCTGCTCGGGCGCGCAGCGGTTGGCGATGACGGCGACCAGTTTGGCGTGCTCGCCCACCAGCTCGCCGCGGCACAGCTCGACCAGCTGGATGAGTTCCTCGGGCCTGCGGTCCGCGCCCTTGACCACCAGCAGCACCGGCGCGCCCAGGTTCACCGCGATGCGGGCGTTGTAGCGCAGCTCGCTGGGGCTGGCCACATCGGTGTAGTCGCTGCCGACGATGAGCACGGCATCGCAGTGCTTGGCCATGGCGTGATAGCGCATGACGATCTCGCTGATGGCGGCGTCCGGATCGGCGTGCACCTGCTCATAGGTGACGCCCACGGCGTCGTCGTAGTCCACATCGGCGGTGGAGTGCTCGAGCAGCAATTCCAGGATGTAGTCGCGGCCGGTGGCCGACCGCGTGATGGGCCGGAACACGCCCACGCGCGGCGTGGTGGCGGCCAGTGCCTGGAGCACGCCGAGCGCCACCGTCGACTTGCCGGTGTCACCCTCGGGGGACGCGATGTACACACTGGAAACCGTGTGGGCAGCCATAGCCGCAAAGCCTACCGACCGTTATGTGCCGATTCGCTGTGGACCAGGCGACACGTGCGCTGTGCCACAGCGTGCTGATCGTTTGCCGATAGGCTCCGCGGCATGGTCGGCGCTTCCGGTCTCGACTGGGGACACGAAACGTTTCACAGCCTGTTCTGGATCGCGAAAGCCTTCGTCATCACCGCGATCGTCTTCCTTCTCGGCGCCGCCGCCATCGTGCGGTTCACCGAGTGGGGGCGCATGTTCTGGCGGATCGGCGGCGGGTACTTCACCGGGCGGCAGAGCTGGCCGGCCTGGGGACTGTTCGCGGTCGTGCTGCTGCTCACCGTGTACAGCGTGCGGATGACGGTATTGATGACCTACTTCTACAACGATCTGTACACCTCGCTGCAGCGGGGCGTGCAGGCGCTCGCGGAAGGAAAGTCGACTGCCCCCGCCAAGGCATTGTTCTGGCACGCCCTCGCGGTGTTCGGCGTGCTGGCCACCATCATCGTCGTCATGGGCGTGGTCGCCTACTACCTGCAGCAGGCCTTCCAAATTCATTGGTGGCAATGGCTGAACACGCGTTATCTCGACGACTGGATGAGCGGGAAGGCGTACTACCGCAGCCGGTTCATCGACAAGACCATCGACAATGCCGATCAGCGCATCCAGCAGGATGTGAAGGATTTCGTGGACGGGTCCTACGCGCTCTGTTTCGGCGGCAATGTCGGCCCGTACCAGATCAGCGGCAATGGCGTGATCGGCAGCGGGCTCTCGCTGGTGTCCTTCACACCGATCCTGTGGCGATTGTCCGGTCCGGTCGACGTCCTCGGCACGACGATCCCCCGGGCGCTGGTGTTCGCGGCCTTCCTGTGGATCGCGTTCGCCACCGTGGTCGCGTTCTGGGTCGCGAATCCCTTGATCAAACTCAACTTCTGGTTCCAGCGGCGTACCGCCGACTACCGTTTCGCGCTGGTGCGGCTGCGGGAGAACGCCGAGAACGTCGCTTTTTACCACGGTGAACGCGAGGAGCGGGAGGAGCTGGACAACCGGTTCGGCGCGGTCATCGACAACGCCTGGGCGCGGGTGTACCGGTTGCTGAAGTTCTACGGCTGGAATCTGGTGACTCAGCAGACCGCCAATGTTTTCACCGTGCTGCTGCTCGGGCCGCGTGTCTTCGCGGGCACCACCACGATCGGCGATTTGCAGCAGGCCGCCAGCGCATTCAGCCAGGTGCAGAGCGCGCTGTCCATGCCGCAGAGTTCCTACGACGCGTTCACCTACTACCGCGCCACCCTCATCCGTCTCGACGGGCTGCGCGAGGCCGACCGCAAGGGGCGGGAGCTTCCGGCCATCGAAACAGCGGACACTCCAACGGGTTTGGAGCTCGAGCAGGTGTGGGTGAGCAAGCCGGACGGCACCGAGCTCATCGCCGATCTCTCGCTGCGGCTGCGGTCGGGTGACGCGCTGGTGGTGAAAGGCCCCTCGGGCGTAGGGAAGACGACGCTGCTGCGCAGTATCGGCGAACTGTGGCCCTACACCGAAGGCCGGGTGAAACGACCGCTCGGCAATGACACATTGTTCCTGTCGCAGCGGCCCTATATCCCGCTCGGGGATCTGCGCAGCGCCCTCACCTACCCGGCAGGTCCCGGCGAGATCGGCGAGGCACGGCTGCGCGAGGTGCTGGTCAAGGTCAACCTCGGGCATCTGAGCGACCGCCTGGACGAGGTGATCGACTGGGCGTCAACGCTTTCCCCGGGTGAGCAGCAGCGCGTCGCCTTTGCGCGCATTCTGCTGCTGCAGCCGAAACTGGCCTTCCTGGACGAGGCCACCTCGGCGGTCGACGAGGGCCTCGAATTCACGCTCTACCACCTGGTGCGGACCGAGGCGCCGGACACCGTGCTGGTGAGCGTGGCTCATCGCAGCACGGTGGACCGGCATCACAATCAGCGCCTCGAACTCGCCGGCGGCGGGCAGTGGAAGCTGTCGCCGGTCGAGCTCGCCGAGGTCTGAGCCAGGCGGAAATCCGGAGCGGCCTACGCGAGGGCGCGCAGGCGCGGCGCGAGATCGCGCTTGAACAGGTCGAGGAATCGCATCTGGTCGTGACCCGGGGCGTGGAAGACCAGGTGGTTCAGGCCCGCGTCCAGGTACGGCTTGATCAGCTCCACGGCCTGATCCGGATCGCTGGCCACGATCCAGCGCTTGGCGATCTGCTCGATGGGCAGCGCGTCGGCGGCGGCCTCCATCTCGATGGGGTCGGTAATGGAGTGCTTCTGCTCGGCGGTCAGCGACAGCGGCGCCCAGAAGCGCGTGTTCTCCAGCGCCAGTTCGGGATCGGTGTCGTAGGAGATCTTGATCTCGATCATCCGATCGATGTCCTCCACCGTCCGCCCGGCCTTGGCCGCGCCCTCGGCCACCGCCGGCATGAGCTTCTCGGTGTAGAGGTCCATGCCCTTGCCGGAGGTGCAGATGAAACCGTCGCCCGCGCGCCCCGCGTACCGGGCCACCAGCGGGCCGCCCGCCGCGATGTAGACCGGGATGCCGCCCTTGGGCACGTCGTAGATGGAGGCGCCGACGGTCTTGTAGTACTGCCCGTCGAAGTCCACCCGGTCACCGGTCCACAGCGCCCGCATGAGCTCCACCGACTCGCGCAGTCGCGCGAAACGCTCCTTGAATTCCGGCCATTCGCCCTGGAAGCCGGTGGCGATCTCGTTCAGCGCCTCACCGCTGCCCACACCCAGCATGATGCGATCCGGGTACAGGCAGCCCATGGTGGCGAAGGCCTGCGCGATGACCGCCGGGTTGTAGCGGAAGGTCGGCGTCAGCACCGAGGTGCCGAGCTGAATGCGCTCGGTGCGCTCGCCCACCGCCGCCATCCACGCCAGTGAGAAGGGCGCGTGCCCGCCATTGTGCCGCCAGGGCTGGAAGTGATCGCTCACGGTCGCGCTGTCCAGGCCGTGCTCCTCGGCCGCCACCGCGATCTCCACCAGTTCGCGGGGACCGAACTGTTCCGCCGACGCCTTGTATCCGAGCTTGAGGTTCTTCACCTGCGCCACTCCTGTCGCCTTGCTGCGCTAGTTGTGCGGGCTGATCTCCCGCTCGTCCTCGACGATAGTCAGCTCCGGGCGGGGGTGTGTCAGGGGTCGCACCGGCAGCTGGGCCATCCGAGCCCGGGCAAACCGGACGCTAATTAGACTCGGCGGTGTGACCTCCACCGATGAACCGATCCTCTCGTACCTGACCGACATGGACGGCGTCCTGGTGCACGAGAACCACATGATCCCGGGAGCCGATCAGTTCCTGGCCGAGCTCCGCGACAACGAGATTCCGTTCCTGGTGCTCACCAACAACTCGATCTACACCGCGCGCGATCTGCAGGCGCGGCTGCGGCACACCGGCCTCGACATCCCGGTCGAGTCCATCTGGACCTCCGCACTGGCCACCGCGACCTTCCTCAAGGAACAGCGGCCCAATGGAACCGCTTACGTGGTGGGCGAATCCGGCCTCACCACCGCCCTGCACGAGGTCGGCTACGTGCTCACCGACAGCGATCCGGAGTACGTGGTGCTGGGCGAGACCCGCACCTACTCCTTCGAGGCCATCACCACCGCCATCCGCCTGATCGCGGCGGGTGCGCGCTTCATCGCCACCAATCCCGACGTCACCGGGCCCTCCCGCGAGGGCATCCTGCCCGCCACGGGTTCGGTGGCCGCGCTCATCACCCGGGCCACCGGCAAGGAGCCGTACTACGTGGGCAAGCCGAATCCGCTCATGATGCGGTCGGCGCTGCGGCGCATCGGCGGGCACTCGCAGTCCAGCGTCATGATCGGCGATCGCATGGACACCGATGTGATCTCCGGCCTCGAAGCCGGAATGCGCACCATCCTGGTGACCACCGGCATCTCCACCCAGTCCACGGTCGAGCAGTACCCGTACCGCCCGACCAGCATCCTGAAGTCGGTCGCCGACCTGGTCGGCCACACCAAGGACCCGTTCGCGGCCTGAACACCCGTCATCGGCGACCAAGCGTGCGGACAGAAGTCCCACTCGTCATCCCGGCGGGTCCCACTCGTCATCCCGGCGTGCTTGTGGCCGGGATCCACCACGCGGGGGGAGAGAGATTCCGGCCAAAGCACGCCGGAATGACGGGGAGAGCTTTCGAGCAGGCGCTCAGGCGGACTGTTCGCCGAGTTCCGCCAAGGCGTCGAGTGCGGCGGACAGCTCGGTCAGACCGTCGACGATCTGCGCCAGCCGTTCCACGCCGAGTTCGGCCGTCAACCGGGCCGCCATCTTGGCGTGCTGCGGCTCGATCCGCCGCAGCGCCTCGTGACCGGCCTCGGTGATGGCCACGAGCTTGGCGCGCCGATGCGCCGGATTCGGCCGGTACTCGGCCAAACCCTTGTCCACCAGCAGATCCGCGATGCGCTGCACGCTCTGCCGGGTAATGCCCATCGCCCGCGCGACCCCGGCCACCGGCAGCGGCTCGTGCAGCACCGCACCGAGCACCTGCCACCAGGCCGCCGTAATGCCGGCCGGCTTGGCCAATTCCTCTGCGATGGCGAGGAATTGGCCATTGAGCCGGAACGACGTGATCGCCGCCGTGCTGAACAGCTCTTGGTCGGTGTTCACCGCGCCGCCTGCTCGGCCGCCCGCTTCTCCTCGTACTCGGCGAGGGCGAAGAATCCGGCCGGATCGCTGTCGGCGTAGAGCTTGGTCCACGCGTCGAGAATGTGCGGTTCGTAGACGCCGAGCCGCGCGAAAATGGCCCGCGCGAAATCAACCGGCTTGGTACCGCTGGCGGTGATCAGATCACCGTCGAGCACGGCGGGTTCGTACACGAAGTGGTCACCGCCCGAATATCCGCTGAACGCAAGGTATTCCGCCGCATTGCTGGTGTGCGGGCGACTATCGAGCAGGCCCGCCGCCGCGAGCCCGAAGGTCGACCCGCAGATGGCGGCCACCGGCACGCCCGCCGCGAGGAATTCACGCGCCTTCTCCGCGAACGGCGCGAGCTCACCGGCCTCCCAGGTATCAGCGCCGGGCAGGATCAGCATGGCGCTGTCCCCCGGCGCGAGATCGGCGAGCACGACGTCCGGCACGACCCGCATGCCACCGGCCGACACGACCGGCTCCGCAGTCGGCCCGACCGTCTTGACCTGCCAGGTCCCGGGTTCCCGCTGCCACATCGCGCGATTGATGTGCGCGGTGGCGTGGCCGGTCTCCCAGTCGGAGAAGGTGTCGTAGATGGCCAGGTGCACTGTCTTCATCGTCATGACAGTATCCTGTCATATTTGACAGCACGCTGTCAATGGACCGCGTCCCGGAAAACGACGAAGGCCGGAACCGTCGATAGACGGTTCCGGCCTCACGGCGAAACACTCAGCTCAGTGCGTGATCCAGATCGCCGAGCAGATCCTCGACATCCTCCAGGCCGATCGAGATGCGCACGACGCCATCCGAAAGGCCGATGCTGGCACGGCCTTCCGGCCCCATCGCGCGGTGCGTCGTGGTGGCCGGATGGGTGATCAGGGTCTTGGCATCACCGAGATTGTTGGAGATATCGATGATGCGCAGGCGGTTGAGCACCTCGAAGGCGCGCTTCTTGGCCTCGTCCGCGGGTGCTGCCAGTTCGAAAGTGACGACCGTGCCGCCGCCCGACATCTGGCTCTTGGCCAGCTCGTACTGCGGATGGGAGGGCAGGAAGGGGTATTTCACCCAGGAGACCGCCGGATGCTGCTCCAGGAATTCGGCAATGCGCAGGGCGGAGGCATTGGACTGCCGCACCCGCAGCGGCATGGTCTCCAGGCCCTTGAGCAGCGTCCAGGCATTGAACGGGCTCAGCGCCGGACCCGTGTGGCGCATGAGGTTTTTCACCGGGCCGTCGATGTAGTCGTGCGGGCCCAGAATGGCGCCGCCGAGCACCCGGCCCTGACCGTCGATGTGCTTGGTGCCCGAGTAGACGAGCACGTCCGCGCCGAGGTCGAAGCCGCGCTGCAGCAGCGGGGTGGCGAAGACATTGTCCAGCACCACCTTCGCGCCCGCGGCGTGCGCGAGCTCGGTGACGCGGCGGACATCCACCAGGGTCTGCATGGGGTTCGAGGGGGTCTCGAAGAACACGGCCTGGGTGGGCACCGACAGCGCCCGCTCCCACTGCTCCAGATCCTCGCCGTCGACGAAGACGGTCTCCACTCCCCAGCGCGGCAGAATCTCGTTGGCCACCACAAAACACGAGCCGAACAGGCTGCGCGCCGCGACCAGGCGGTCACCCGCGCCGAGCAGGGCGCCCAGGGCGGTGAACACGGCCGACATGCCCGACGCCGTGGCGAAGGCCGCCTCGGCGCCGTCGATGAGCCGCAGCCGCTCCTCGAACATGGCGACGGTGGGATTGCCGTAGCGGGAGTAGACGAAATGCTCGATATCGCCGGTGAAGGAGGCCTCCGCCGCCTCGGCGCTCTCATAGACGAAGCCCGAGTTCAGGAACAGCGCCTCGGACGTCTCGTCGTAGCCGGAGCGCCGGATGCCGCCGCGCACGCCCAGGGTGGCGGGGCCGACGCCCTCGGGCAGCGGCTTGTCGAACGAGCCACCGGTGATCATGACTGCCTCCACGGAAGTCCATCGGCCCGCCAGCCGGTCTGGCCGCGATGCCCGCGCGCGTCCAGCGCGCCTTCGAAACCCTCGACCACATTGAACGACGGCGCGAAGCCGACGGCGGTGGCGGCGGTGGCCGCGCCGATGGACCGCTGACCGGACCGGCAGATGAAGATGACCGGCGCGTCCGACTCGGCGGCACGATCCGCGAGGGCCTGCTTCAGCTGGTCCACGAAACGGGCATTCGGGGTGCCGCTGGTGTCCACCCACTCGATCAGCGCGGTCGGCCGGCCGATACCGCTGGTGTCGGGCACGCCGACGAATCGCCATTCGGCTTCGGTGCGCACGTCCACCAGCACCGCATCCGGATTGTCCCGCAACAGTTCCCACGCCTGTTTCGGCGTGATGTCACCCGCGTAGCTCACTTCGAACCTCCTGTGAATCCGCACTTGCCGCACCATTTTTCCGGTGCGCGGCCAGGTCGTCACCCGGAGCACCCCACCGCGGAGGAGGGTTGCCGACCAGCCAGCCGGGGCTTGGCGCTGGTACTCATGACCTGGGATGAGAGTGCCTGGGCCGGAGCCCGGCTGTCAAACGTTCAGTTGCAGACCAGCCAGCGGCTGCCGGATTTGGTGAAGGTCCAGGTCGCCGTCCGTTCGGCGCCGTCGGCCTTGTAGGTGACCTGCGCGGTGGCGCGATCACCGGTGATCACGGGGTCGGTGAGCCGCACGAATTCGAACTGGACGCCCTCGTCACGAGGGTTGCTCAGGGGTGAGCGGTTCTCGTCGAAGCCCTGGCACACCGTATTCGGATCCAGGACGTCGGTGCCGCTGCGGGATTGGGTGAAGGCGCTGGCGGCCACCGCGAGCCGGTCGGAGTCTGTGACATTCTTCTCAACCGGCGACACCAGGGCAGCGACCACGATGCCGATGATGACGACCAGGATTACGCCCGCAGCCAGCAGGAACGGCCACAGTGAACGAGTTTCGCTCTGGCTGATTTTAATTGGCTGATCGGATTGGCCGTCATCGCTCATGACTAGATCATGCCTGGTCGGAATGGGTGCGATGACCGCGACACCGGGTACTCGTGAGGATGAGGGGCCGCCGGGATCCAGCACACCGACGCGGGGGACAATCCAGACGCACGATTAGAATCGGCACAATTCCCGCAAAAATGCGGGAATTACCGAGAACCATGCAGCAACGCCGCAGCGTCGGGGGTTCCTATCCCGGCACCGCCCGCAGCCGGACCATCAACTTAGCCTAAGCTAAGAACGAAGGCCGCAGGCCGACGACACGTAGCTCCAACCAAAGGGTGCGCATAAGAATGACCGAACAGAGTGCAGCGACCCGCCCGCTCCGCATTGCGATCGTGGGCGCCGGCCCCGCGGGCATCTATGCCGCCGACGCGTTGATGAAATCCGACGCCGAGGTGAGCATCGACCTGTACGAGCGGATGCCCGCTCCGTTCGGTCTCATCCGCTACGGCGTCGCACCCGACCACCCGCGCATCAAGGGCATCATCACCGCCCTGCACAAGGTGCTCGACAAGCCGCAGGTCCGCCTGCTCGGCAATATCGACTACGGCGTCGACATCACCCTCGAGGACCTGCAGGGCTTCTACGACGCGGTCATCTTCTCCACCGGCGCCAATGCCGACCGCGCCCTGGAGATCCCGGGCATCGAGCTGGACGGCTCCTACGGCGCCGCCGACTTCGTGTCCTGGTACGACGGGCACCCGGACGTGCCGCGCACCTGGCCGCTGGACGCGGAGAAGGTCGCGGTCCTCGGCGTCGGCAATGTCGCCCTCGACGTGGCGCGCGTGCTCGCCAAGACCGGCGACGAACTGCTGCCGACCGAGATCCCGCCGAACGTCTACGAGGGTCTCAAGGCCAACAAGGCCCTGGAAGTGCACGTGTTCGGCCGCCGCGGTCCCGCGCAGGCCAAGTTCACCCCGCTCGAGCTGCGCGAGCTGGATCATTCGCCGACCATCGAGGTCATCGTCGATCCCGAGGACATCGACTACGACGAGGGCTCGGAAGCGGCCCGCCGCCATTCCAAGCAGGTCGACATGATCTGCAACACCTTGGAGCAGTGGGCCATTCGCGATGTCGGCGCCCGCCCGCACAAGCTGTTCCTGCACTTCTTCGAATCCCCCGCCGAAATCCTCGGTGCGGACGGCAAGGTCGTGGGCCTGCGCACCGAGCGCACCCAACTCGACGGCACCGGCAACTGCAAGGGCACCGGCGAGTTCAAAGACTGGGACATCCAGGCCGTGTACCGCGCGGTCGGCTACCTGTCGCAGAACATCCCGTCGCTGCCGTTCGACGACCAGGCCGGCACCGTGCCCAACGAGGCCGGTCGCGTGCTGGTGAACGAGGACGCCGACGGCGCCGAGCGCTACCTGCCGCAGACCTACGTCACCGGCTGGATCAAGCGCGGCCCGGTCGGCCTCATCGGCCACACCAAGGGCGACGCCAACGAGACCATCGCCTGCCTGCTCGACGACGCCCCGACCTTCACCCCGGCCGCCAAGCCGGAGCCGGAGGCCGTGACCGAGTTCCTGGAGGCCAAGGGCATTCCGTTCACCACCTGGGCCGGCTGGTACCGCCTGGACGCGCACGAGCGCGCCCTCGGCGAGCCCGAAGGCCGCGAGCGGGTGAAGGTCGTGGAGCGCGAGGACATGCTGCGCGCCAGCGAGCCGGACAAGGTCGGCCACTAGTCCATCCCCTGACCTGGCCCAATAAGCCAGGTGGACAAGGGCTTCGGCACTTGTCACCGTTCTGAGGCATGCTGATCACGTGTTCGATGCCCATGTCCACATCATCGATCCGCGGTTCCCGCTGATCGAAAACGAAGGCTACCTGCCCGACCCGTACACCATCGGCGACTATCGCGCGCGCATGGCGCGCTTCGATATCGACGGCGGGGCCGTGGTCAGCGGGTCCTTCCAGGGCACCGATCAGAGCTATCTGCGCGCGGCCCTCGCCGAACTGGGCGAGGGCTGGGTGGGCGTCACCAACCTGCACGTGGACGCCTCCGACGCGGAGATCATCGAACTGGACCGGGCCGGCGTGCGCGCGGTCCGGTTCAACCTCAAGCGCGCGGCCCTCGACATCGTCGGGCTCACTATGCTCGCGCTGCGCGCCTACGACCTGGTCGGCTGGCATGTGGAGCTGTACATCGACGGGTCCATGCTGGGCTCGCTGGAACCGGTCATCTCCAAGCTGCCCACGCTGGCCATCGATCACATGGGCATGAGCGACGACTGCCTGCCGTATCTGCTGAACCTGGTGGACCGCGGCTCCAAGGTGAAGGCCTCCGGCTTCGGCCGGGTGTCGATGCATGTGGGGCAGGCGCTGCGCAAGATTCACGCGGTCAATCCGGAAGCGCTCATGTTCGGCTCCGACCTGCCCGGCACCCGCGCCGGGCGGCCCTTCCGCGATACCGATATCGAGGTCATCGCCGACGCCGTCGGCACGGATCTGCACAAGGTCCTGGAAGACAATGCGCGCGCGTTCTACCGGCTGCCCGCCAAGGAACGGCCCTTCGAGGATCCGGCCCCGACCCGGCCGCTGTACACCGCGGAGTCGCCGACACTGCGGCTGCACCGCTCGGAACTGCCGAAACCACCTCCGCCGCTGCCGGATACGATTCCGCTGCCGATCATCGAGAACTAGACGACCACCGCGCCGGACGCCCACACGGCGGTGGCGATCAGGGCGCCGAGCAGTTCGATGAGCATCGACAGGCCGACGCCCTTCAAGGCGTGCTTGGTGGACTCCCAGGCGGGCTGCTGCACGCGCAGCCGCTGGAATTCCGAAAGATAAACGCCCAGCACGAATCCCAGGAACAGGCCGACGATCGGGACGACGAAGAACCCGATGATGCCGAGCACCGCGCCCAGGAACAACGAGCGGTTGGCGACTCCCGCCTCGCGCAGTTTCGCGCCCGGCCAGGTGTACTTGATGACGCCGCTGATCACGAGAAGCGTTGTGCAGATGGCGAATACCGCCCAGGCGGTGGTGCCGCCGGTGAGGATCGCCCACACCAGGATCGCGGCGAAGATCAGAATCACGCCGGGCAGGATGGGCACCACGATGCCGATCAGGCCGACCAGGATCGCGAGGCCGACCAGAACCTCACCCCATGCGCTCACTTCGATGCCTTCCGCTGGTAGCTGCTACGCATTCTCGCCCACACTGGTCGGGGAGGGTACCTGCGCGACCGCTCACGCCCTATTGTCACAATGTCAACACCGGCGCGTGCTGCCGGTCACAGGATCGACGATGAACCGAGGTAGGGCGTGAGCACTCCATCCACCGCCACCAAGCAGGGCCCGCTCGCGGGCATCCGGGTTGTTGAACTGGCCGGAATCGGACCGGGTCCGCATGCGGCGCTGCTGCTCGCCGATCTCGGCGCGGACGTGGTGCGGGTGCAGCGGCCGAATCAGCTGCCCGGCTTCATGGAACGGCCGCAGTGGCGCGGGCGCACCATTGTCGAGGCGAACCTCAAGGATCCGGCGGACATCGAGCAGGTCCTGGGCCTGATCGAGAAGGCGGATGTGCTGCTCGAGGGCTTCCGGCCCGGCGTCACCGAGCGCATGGGCCTGGGTCCGGAGACCGCGCTGGAACGCAATCCGCGCCTGATCTACGGCCGCATGACCGGCTGGGGCCAGTACGGCCCGCTGGCCGACCGCGCCGGGCACGACATCAACTACATCTCCCTCACCGGCGTGCTGAATGCCATCGGCCGCAAGGGCGAACGGCCCGTCCCGCCGCTGAACATGGTCGGCGATTTCGGCGGCGGCTCCATGTTCCTGGTCTTCGGCATTCTGGCCGCCCTGGTCGAGCGGCAGTCCTCCGGCAAGGGGCAGGTCATCGATGCCGCCATGATCGATGGGGCGCTCGCCCTCTCGCACATGATCTGGGGCATGAAGGGCATGGGCCTGTGGTCCGATGAGCGCGGCACCAACCTGCTCGACACCGGCATGGCCTTCTACGACACCTATGAGACCTCCGACGGCAAGTACATGGCGGTCGGCTGCATCGAGCCGCAGTTCTACGCCGAACTGCTGCGGGGGCTGGAGATCGATCCCGAGGGTCTCCCCCATCAGATCGATCCGGCGGGCCAGGACCAGCTGCGCAAGCTGTTCACCGACAAGTTCAAGACCAAGACCCGCGACGAGTGGTGGGCCATCTTCGAGCACACCGACGCCTGCACCACCCCGGTGCTGACTTTCACCGAGGCGGAACAGAATCCGCACATCCAGGCGCGCACCGGCCTCATCGAGATCGACGGCGTGGTGCAGCACGCCCCGGCCCCGCGGTTCTCCCGCACCCCGGCCGGGACGCCGACCCCGCCGCCGACCGAGGGCACCCCGATCGAGCAGGTCTGGGCGGACTGAGACCGAACACGAAGGGGCGGCGTCCATTCGGATGCCGCCCCTTCGTAATTCGTTATCAGGCAGTCGGTTCCACGAGCTGGATGTCGAGCTCGATGGCGATCTTGTCGCCGAGCATGGCGGTGGGCAGGCCGGGCGCGACATTGAAGTCGCTGCGCTTGAAGGTGCCGGTGGCGGTGAAGCCGGCGTGCTGCTTCTGATCGCCGGGGAAGACCTGGACGCCGCCCCACTCCACGTCGAGGGTGATGGGCTTGGTGACGTCACCGAGGGTGACCTCGCCGGTGACCTCGAACTCGGCGGCCAGTGCCACCGGCTCGACGACGCGGAAGTGCAGCTTGTCGAGGTTGGCGGTGTCGAGGATCTCGGCGGAGCGGACGTGGCCGTCGCGCATCTCGTTGCCGGTGTCGAAGGAGTCCAGGTAGATGGTGGCCTCGATGGCGGCCTTACCGGACTCGTCGGCGACGAAGCTGGTCTCGAAGTTGTTGAAACGGCCGCGAACCTTGGAAATGCCCAGGTGGCGGACGGTGAAGTTGACCGAGGAGTGGTTGGCGTCCAGGGTCCAGGAGCCGGGGGCGATCACGGTCTGTTCGGAAGTCGTCATGCCGACAATTCAAGGGGACCCTGGTCCGGTTAGCCACACCGTCTTGATCCTGGACCTGACAGGGCGGGGATAACGGAGCTGGGATCGGGCACCATGGTGGGGTGTCCAGATCCGAATTCGCCGAGTTCCTGATCGCCCGGCGCGCGCAGCTGCAACCCGAGGACGTCGGGCTGCCCGCGGGCCGCCGGCGGCGGACACCCGGACTGCGCCGCGAGGAGGTCGCCGCGCTGGCCGGGGTGAGCGCCGACTATCTGGCACGGCTCGAGCAGGGCCGGGACACCAATCCCTCCACCGCGGTCCTGGGCGCGCTCGCGGATGCGTTGCGACTCAACGAGGTCGAGCGGCATCACCTCGGCACGCTGGCCATCCACATGGAGCAGCGCAACAACTGCCCCTCCGCCGGGCAGGCCCGCGAACAGGTCAGCGAGACCATGCAGGCCGTCATCGACGCCCTGCACCCCACCCCGGCGTACCTGCTCGGGCGGGGCATGGACATGCTGGCCTGGAATCCGTCCTGGCGGGACTTCGCCGAACCGCTCGGCATGTTCGACGAGGCGGTGCACGGCAACTTCGCGCTCTACCTGTTCGCGCATCCGGAGGCGACCCGCCGGATCACCAACTGGGCCGAGGCCGCCGACCTGATCACCTCCGCCCTGCGCGCCTCCTATGCCCGGTTCTCCGACGACCAGAACCTGGACGCCCGCATCCGGCAACTGCAGCGGTTCCCCGAGTTCGAATGCCGCTGGCGCGAACACCGCGTGACGCTCACCCGGTCGGTGGTCCTGCACATCGATCATCCGGTGCGCGGGGCGGTCGAGGTGGAGGTCGAGACCCTCGATCCGGCCGCCGACCAGAGCATCATGGTGTGGCTGGTGGACCGCCGGCAGGCCCGCAGCCCCGGATTGCGGCTGGTCAACGAGTAAGACCCCGGTTTGTGGGACTTTCGTTCACGCTGCTCACTAACGGTCCTGGAACTACAGTTGACACATGGCTCGGAATTGGCCGATGGTCGAACGCGAGAGCGAACTCGATCTCATCCGGTCGGCGCTGCAGGGGGACGACTTCGTCGGCGCCGTTCTCACCGGTGACGCGGGGGTAGGCAAAACGACGCTGGCACGACTGGCCACGGCCGGCGTGGGCGGGAATATCCGCTGGGTGGCGGGCACCGAATCCGCCCGCAGCATCCCGCTGGGGGTGTTCGCGCACATGGTGGGGGTGTACACCGCCCACGATCCGGTGACCTTCATGGCCGCGGCGCGCGAGGCGCTGCTGGCGGACGGGCACACCATCATCGGCGTCGACGACGCGCATCTGCTGGACCAGCTGTCGGCGACCCTGCTGCTGCAGCTGGCCATCGACAAGGCGGCGCACATCGTGTGCACCGTGCGCAGCGGGGTGCAGGTGCCCGACGCGGTGACCTCGCTGTGGAAGGACGGGCATCTGCTGCGGATCGACCTGTCGCCGTTCACGCAGCGACAGAGCGTCGAGCTGGTGGAGTCCATGCTGGGCGGGCAGCTGGAGGGGTTCACCGCCAATCTGATGTGGGAATCCTCCGGGGGGAACGCGCTTTTCCTGCGGCACCTGGTGGAGGGTGCGCTGGAAGCCGGGACGCTGCGGCAGGTGAAGGGCGTGTGGCAGTTGCGCGGCCGGGCCGCGGTCACCTCGGAATTGGCCGCGCTGCTGGAGGATCGGGTGGAGCAGCTGCCCGAACCGGTGCTGCGGGTGCTGGAGCTGCTCACCTTCTGCGAGCCCATCGATCTGGACGTGCTGGCCGAGCTGGCCGGTGAAGAGGCCGTGGAAACCGCCGAATCACGCAGTCTCATACGGATTGTGGAGAACAGCCACCAGTTGCTGGTGCGATACAACCATCCCCTGTTCGGCGAGGTGATCCGGCGGCGGCTGGGGATCGCGTCGGCGCGGCGACTGCGCGGACGGCTGTACTCCTCGCTGAAGGAACGGCCGATCAACTCGTCCTCGGATCGCATCCGGTTGGCCGAATTGGCTTTGGACAGCGATAAATCCGCGGATCTGGAGCTGTTCGAGGCGGCCGCGGCCGATGCCATCGGGTTGGCGAATCTGCCACTGGGCGAGCGGTTCGCGCGGGCGGCCGTGGAGCGCCGGGGCGGTGTCGAATCGGCGGATCTGCTGGCGCGGGCGCTGCTGTGGCAGGGGCATCGCATCGAGGCCGAACGGACGCTCGCCGGGTTCGATCCGGACCGGCTGAATCAGGCGCAGCTGGCGCGCTGGGGCGGCACCCGGGTCGCGAATCTGTTGTGGTCCATGGGCGATGCCGATCGCGCCGACGAGGTGCTGCACTCCGTGCGCAGCCGCGCCAAGCATCCCAGGGTCGTCGCCATACTGGACGGGCTCGCCTCCGCCTGTGCGGTCAACGAGAACAAACTCGACGAGGCCTTCGCCCTCGCCGAACCCGTCATGAATACCGAGGGCGCGCCGCCGTGGGCGGTGTGGTGGGCGGCCTTCGGCGGCGGGCTCGCCCTGGCGCTCATGGGTAAGGGCGATGCGGCACGGCAGTACGCGGCGCGCAGCCACCAGGTCGAGCACGAGATCGACGGGCTCAACCGGTTCATGTCCACTCATGCGGAAGTCCTGGCGCTCACCTTCACCGGTGATCTGCAGGCCGCACAGCGTTGTGCCAGTAGCCCTTACGCGTATTCCGCGCCCGGGCAGTACCTCGCCTGGGGCATGTCGAAGATCCTGCAGGGCACCGTCGACGTCGCCCAGGGCAATTTCCCGGTGGCCATCGACAATCTCGAACAGGCGCTGGCCGCGCTCACCACCGAGGGCGCCGCCGCCTGGATGTTCCCCGCGAGACTCCGTCTGGCCGAGGCGTATTCGGCGCTGGGGCGGGCCACCGAGGCCGCCGAATCCATTGCCGCCGCGGTGGAGCGCGGCGGGCGGCACAGCGCCGTCTACGAACCGCAGCTGGAGATCGCCAAGGCCTGGCAGGCGGCCGCCGAGGGCACCGCCACCCCCGCCATCCGCCTGGCCCTGGGCGCGGCCGACGCCGCGGCCCGCTCGCATCAGCACGCCATCGAGGCCATCGCCCTGCACACCGCCGCCCGCTTCGGCGATCACAGCGTCGCGGGCCGCCTCGCCGATCTGGCCGCCCGCGTCGACGGCCGCCTGGTCCAGGTCCAGGCCCGGCACGCGGTGGCCGTGGCCGCCCACGACGGCCCCGGATTGGACGCCGCCGCAGCCGAATTCGAAGCCATCGGCGTCCTGCTCTCCGCCGCCGACTCCGCCGCCCAGGCCGCCTCCGCGCACGAGCGCGCCGGCGACCGCCGCCGCCTGCTGGAATCCGCCGCCACCGCCAACCGCCTGGCCGCCGCCTGCGGCGGCGCCTCCACCCCCGCGCTGCGCCAATCCGCCCAGCCCCTCCCCCTCACCGCCCGGGAACGCGAAATCGCCAACCTGGTCGCGGCGGGCCTGTCCAACCGCCAGATCGCCGACCGCCTGACCGTCTCCGTCCGCACCGTCGAGGGCCACCTCTACCGCGCCTGCATCAAACTCGACGTCACCGATCGCGAGGCCCTGGCCGAACTCATGCGCGGCGGGTAAACTCCCGGCAAATCCGAACCCTGACGGGCGGATCCCCAAGGAATCCCATTTGACCAGCGAATGTGTCACTTCTCTCGCTCGTCAACGTCAATCCACAGTTCCGACCAGTCGTGACTGGAACCACCAGTTTCTCATCAGCTAACATCCCCGCCGAGGCGGCCGAATCGCAGGCCGCGGGGGGCAGTTCCAATCTGATCCAACCTGATGAGGGTGGTGTATTCGGCGTGAGTCGGCATCGAGAATTGAAGACCGGCGCGGCCCGCCGCGCACTCTTCGTTGGCGCAATCCCCCTGGCCCTCGCCGTGGCCTGCGCCAACACCAGCAACCCCCAGTCCGCGGCCCCGGCCGGCACGGCTCAGTCGACCCCGGGTGCACCCAACACCGCCACCCCGCCCACCGGCCCTCGGACCGGAACCGGCGACGTCGCGGCTCCCCAGCCCGCCGAGCGCCCGGTCACCGGCGAACGCTGGATCGGCCAGCAGCCCCTCCTCACCGACAACCCGCATCAGCCCGGCGTCACGGCCCCCGCCGCCGACCGCCCGTCCCGGCCCGGCCCCCAGCAGCCCGGCGTGACCACCCCGCCCCGCCCGCAGGCGGACTACCCGGTGCCCGCCAACTACCGTCCGATTCCGAATGCGGAACCGGCCCCGCCGGTCGACATCCAGGCCCTGCACGCCCCCGTCGGGGTCGCGCCGGTCGCCCCGATCGCTCCCCCGCCGCGCACGCTGCGCCTGGGCAACTTCACCTCCCCGGTCCCGGACGACGTCCCTAACAATGTCCTCGACGGCGTGAACACCACTGCCGCCAATGGTGAAGCGGCCCTGGCCACCACGCTCAACTCCGTCGGCATCAACCCGAGCCGCTCCGACAAGATCGCCGCGGGCACCATTGCCGGCGCTGCCGCCGGTGCGGTCGCCGGCGCCGCGCTGGCCGGTATCCCGGCCGCGGCCCTCGGCGGCGCGGCCGGCGCGATCGTGGGAGCTCCCATCGGCGCGGGAATCGGCCTGGGCGTCGGTATCGCGACGAGCGCCGCCGCCGGCGGCATTGCGGCCGCCGCCACTGCCGTGCCCACCGGCGGCGTCGGTGCTGCCATCGCACTCGGCTCCGCCGTGGTCGCCGCACTTCCGCTGGGTGCAGCAGGTGCTGGAGCCGGCGCACTGATCGGCCTCGGCGTCGGCGCCGCCGCTGGCGCCGCGATCGCGGGCATCCCGGCCGCAGCCGTCGGTGGTGTCGTCGGCGGCATCGCCGGTGGCGCGGCGGGCGCTTTCCTCGGCGGCGCGCTCTAGTCCCGAACGGCGACCGCCGGGCCCACCCCTCCCAGGTCCGGCGGTCGTCGCTGTGGAGTGTGCCGGGCGGGCTGCGGGGCGTGCATCTCCATTCGGACAGGGCCGAAGGGTGTGGGACCGCGGGGTCAGAAGAGGGTGGGTTCGCCGAAGCCGGGGGTGCGTTCGATTTCCAGGAGGCGCTGTTTGGTGGTGATGCCGCCGGGGGCGGAGAAGCCGTGCAGAGCGTTGTCGGCGGCCAGGACGCGGTGGCAGGGGATGATGAGCGGAATCGGGTTGCGGCCCAGGGATTGGCCTACGGCCTGGGCTCCGCCGGGGGCGCCGATGCGGTTGGCGATGGTGCCGTAGTTGAGGGTGTGGCCGGGTGGGATGGCGCGGGTGACCTCGTAGACGGCGCGGTCGAAATCGTTGAGGGCCTTGGTGTCCAAGGGGATCCAGTGCAGGTCGTCCAGGTCGCCCTCCAGATGGGCGCGGATTTTCGTTATGGCCGCGGCGATTTCGGGTGAGGGGTCGGCTTCGCGGAGGGTCACCAGGCGGTGGCGGCGCAGGATGTAGGAGCGGGTCGCGTCCGGATCGGGTTCGGGAAGCGCGAAGCGCAGCACCCCGGCGGCGCTCCAGGCGATGGCGCAGGCGCCGATCGCGGTGTCGAAGAGCGCCGCCGAGGCGAGCGGGCGGTCACGGTCGGACATAGGGCCAGTGTGCACCGGGATACCGACAGAACCTTGTTTTCAGGCCAGTTATTTAGAACTGGACTGTCTCCTGGCGGCAGGGGATATCCGCGAGATCTGAGAGCGCGGATCTGCGGGTGCGCACGCGATGCGCGGGGTTGAGGGTGACGTCCAGGTCGTGCCGGGCGTGGATGGCGGCCAGGTCGGCGTGCTGGCGGACATAGTCATAGTCGCCGACCGACCAGTCCGACATGGGGGCATGCGGACGGTAGCGCTCGAGCATCGCACCCCAGCGCTCGCCGGGCGTGGGTGCGAACCAGTACACGAGACCGGCGAACGCGGCGACAACCAGCAGGGAGACGAGCAGAGCGATCATGAATCCATAGTGGCCTGGCACTGGACTTGAAGAAAATATCCAGTACCCCGATACTGGCCTTTATGGCGACACGAGTTATCGGCGCGGCCAGTCTCACGCGCGACCTGGGACGGTGGCGGCAGGAGGAGCCCGGCGCACCCGCCGGCGACAATGCCAAGCGGTCCACCCGGCCCGCGTATGTGGCCTTGGCGGAGAGCATCCGGCTGCTCATCCACGATGGGCGCGCACCCCTGGGTGTGGCCCTGCCGAGCGAGCGCGATCTGGCCACCAGCCTGAATGTCAGCCGGACCACCGTCACCTCGGCGTATTCGCTGCTGCGCGAACACGGTTACCTCATCAGCCGGCAGGGCTCGCGCAGCACGGTCGCGCTGCCGCCCACGGTCGTGCACGACGGCACCAAACCGGCCCGCAGCCTGCTCGCCATGATGGCGCAGCCGGAGGTGCACACCATCGACATGACCTACGCCGCCATGTCCGCGCCCGCGCAGATGACCGACGCGTATGCGGCGGCGCTGCAAGGACTTCCGACCTATCTGGGCACGCACGGCATGGATCCGGTCGGCATGCTCATGCTGCGCGAGGCGCTGGCCCGCCGCTACACCGAACGCGGGCTGCCCACCGATCCGGACCAGATCCTGGTCACCCTCGGCGCCCAGCACGGTCTCCGGCTGCTGCTCAATGTGCTCACCACGCCCGCCGAACGGGTGCTCATCGATCACCCGAGCTATCCGAATGCCATCGAGGCCATTCGCGATGTCGGCGCCCGCCCGGTGCCGGTCCCGCTGCGCCCGGACGGCTGGGATCTGGACGGAATCCGCAGTGCCGCACGGCAAACCGCGGCCAGCGTCGCCTATCTCGTGCCGGACTACAACAATCCGACGGGCCTGCTCATGGACGCCGAAGGCCGCGCCGCCCTGGCCGCCACCGCCCGCGAAACCCGCATGACCGTCATCGTCGACGAGTCCATGGTCGACCTGCACCTCAGCGACGGCGAAATCCCGCCGCCCGCAGCGGCCTTCGCGCGCAATTCGGAGATCGTCACCATCGGCTCCGCGTCCAAGTCCTTCTGGGGCGGCCTGCGCGTCGGCTGGGTCCGCGCCAACCAGGCCCTGATCACCAAACTCCTGGGCACCCGCTCCACCATGGACCTCGGCACCCCCGTCATGGACCAGCTGGCCACCGTCCACCTGCTCCAGCACGCCGACGAAATCCTCACCGTCCGAAGGGAACAGCTCCGCTCCCGCCGCGCCACCCTGCTCGACGCCCTGGCCGAGGACCTCCCCGACTGGCGTGTCACCCCCGGCGAAGGCGGCATGTCCCTGTGGGCCCAACTTCCCACCCCGGTCTCCACGGCCTTGGCCGCCACCGCCCCCAACCACGGCGTAATCCTCGCCGCGGGACCACGTTTCGGCGTCCAGGGCGCCTTCGAACGCTTCATCCGCATCCCGTTCACCCACGAGGAGTCCGACATCCGCCTCGGCATCAAATCCCTCGCCGCGGCCTACTCCTCGCTGAGCCCGCACGCCGCGGACCCACTGGCGCCGCTCATCACCTACTAGCCGTCACGCCCCGGCGGTCCGGCGTCGTTCGGCGCGGTGGGCAAGCGCGGACATGATGCGCTGCCACGCCGGCGATGCCTCGGAGATATTGGATGAGACCAGCGGCTGTGCTACCGGATCGCCGCTGCCGGTTTCGTGTGCGATCTCCCAGGCGTCCAGGTCGTCGATGAGCTGATCCAGGCGTGGGTCGCGGGGCTCCCAGTCGACCGCTCGATCGCAGGCGAGCATCAAGCGTGTCGTCTCCGGGTCGTCGAGTTCGTCCTTCTTCTCGCGTATCCGCTGGGGCATGGCCTGCGGGTGCAATGCCTGCATCAGGATCCACGAATCGCGCTCGAGCCGGACCCTCAGTTCGCTGATACCGAGGCCGCGCATCCGGTTCAGGATGGCGACCACTTCGGTGGGCAGGACCAGACTTTCACCGCTGTCCAATTCGGCGATCCGGCGGCGGTATTCGGCGAGCTGATCGATCTTCCGCCGCAGCTCGGCGTCGATGTCGATGATCGCCGCGGCGAACTCGGCCGGTCGCGCGTGCAGCAGCGCGTCGATCCGGGCCAGCGGCACCCCGGCGTCCGCGAGGGTCCTGATCCGGATGAGATCCACGGCCGCCTGCGCGCTGTAGCGGCGGTAGCCGGAGGCGTCGCGCTCGGGCTCGGGCAACAGGCCGACCTGGTGATAGTGGCGAACGGTGCGCACGGTCACGCCGGCGGTCGCCGCCAGCTGCCCGATCGTGAGCACCGTCCTCCTAGGGTCTCCGTGAAACGTGATCGTGCCGAGTCTAGGTGCGGCCCGCTCGGTCGACGACGTCGCGGATGGCCTGCACCACCGCATCGGGACGGTCGAAGCAGAGCCGGTGGTGGAAGGTGTCGGGGACGAGGCGCTGCTCCCCCTGCGAGACCGTGGACACCAATGCCGCGTCCAGTCGCTTTCTCCCCTCGACCATCTCGTGCGCCAATCCCGCGGACAGCGCGGGATCGATGCCCGACACGGTGAGCGCGATGACCGGCACATCGGGCAGGCCCGGCCCCGCCCGCAATTCCGCGGCACGGTCCGCCAGCCCGCCCCGCTCGGCGACACCGGAACGCAGCCACTCGTCACTTCCCTTGGCCGCGATCAGCGGTTCCCGCACATGCTCCGGATAGTCCGCGAGCAACTCCACCCGCATCGCGTGCAGGGCCGGGCGCATTTGCTCGAGCTGCTCCAAACCGGGCGCCATCCGCTCCGCCTCCGCCAATCCCGCTGCGGCAGGCATGAAGTCGTCCCAGTCGCGGTGCAGAGCATCCAACCAGACCAGCCCCGCCACATCCTGTGGATACAACTGCGCAAACCGATACGCATAGAACCCGCCGAGTGAATGCGCCGCGAGAACGTAAGGGCCGGCGACGCCCTGGGCATTCAACAACTCGTGCAGTTCCGTGGCCACCGCAGCAGCGGTGCGCGGCAACGGGACAGGATCGCTGTACCCCGTCCCCGCCCGGTCATAGACCACAGCGGTGGTGAACCGCGAAACCTCCTGCTGGACCCCGAAATAATCCAGCCCCACCGCACTGGCCCCCGGCAGAAACACCACCGCCGGTCCCCCGGTCCCCAGCCTGTGCACGAAAACCCGTCGCCCGTCGATCTCCTGAAACCCCCCGACCGGCGGAACAAGCCGAGCCAGGGAAATGCCGTCCTTCGTCATAAGACAAGCCTCCAACCCTGACGCAGCGTCAAGGTCAACCCCGAGCTCGAGCTTCGCCCAAAGCACCCGTGCGTATTGGTCAAGCGATCACCGGGAACTGGTGGCGGCATCGTGCGAGAAGCCACCGCCACCAGTTCCCGGTCGGCGTCGTTTCAGATGGGCGCGGGGTTTTAGCCGGCGGCGTTGGCCGGATCGCACACCTTCCAGCCGCCGTCGGTGTTCTGCAGGTCGAATGTGCGCGCCGACTGCTTCGACGGGTCGGCTTCGGTGTACACGGTCGCCTGCGCCATGGCGGTTTCGCCGGTGATCCGAATGGCATCCACGCTCTTCACGACAGGAATGCTCTTCTGCTCCTTGGAGGTCTGGTAAACCCCGGCGAACTGCTCCGCCGAAATATTCTGATAGAAGTCGTGCTGCGCCCCGCACGTGATCCCGCGCAACTGCTCCAGATCCCCGGAAGCCAGCGCATCGGTATACGTCGAAATAGCCCGCTTCACCTGCCCCTCAGGCGAATTGTCGGTCCGATTGGCCACCACCGCGACCACCACACCCACGATCACCAGCACCGCCACTACGGCCGCGGCGAGAATGCCCAGCTTCTTCTTCGAACCACTGGCGCCACTCGCCGCCGGAGTCCCGGCATCAACGGGCACCTCACCGGTAGCCGGAACCCGCTGCGGCGCCGCCACCGGTCGCGGCTGCGCTCCACCGGCCGAACTCAGTTGCCCGCCTTGCCCTTGCTGCCCGCTCCGGCCCTGTGGTCCGTCATGCCCCGGCCCCTGCGGCCCACCGCCCTGACCCGCTCCCGCACCGGCCTTCTGAAGCCCGCCCGGTCCCTGCGCGCCCGCGCCAACCTTCTGCGGCCCAGCCGGTCCGGAGCCCTGCGGCGCACCAGCGCCGACCTTCTGCGGACCGGCCGGCCCGCCCTGAGACGCTCCCGGCCCAACCTTTTGCGGCCCCGCTTTGCCGGGCCCCTGCGGTCCCCCGGGTCCCTGAGGTGCTCCGGGTCCAGCCTTCTGCGGGCCGGCCTTACCCGGCCCCTGCGGCGCACCCGGCCCGCCCTGCTGCGGCGCGCCCTTGCTCGGTCCTTGCGGTCCGCCTTGCCCGGGTCCCTGCGGTGCGCCGGGCCCGACCTGCTGCGGCCCGGCCTTCTTCGGTCCGATAACCCGCGCGCCCCCAATCGGATTCGCGGGCATGGTCGGCTGCATGTCCGCGGGCGACGGCGCGCTGGCCGGTCGCCGCGGCCCCATCGGCGGCCGCACGGACGGCGGCGACGGGCGAGTCTCCTCGATGCCTCCGGCCTTGCCGTGCGGACCTTCCGGCCCCTGCGGTCCTTGCGGCGAACCCCCGCGCGGCCCAGCATTCCGCGGCCCCGCATTCCCCCGCGGCGTCTGCGGCGGCTTGCTGACCGCTCGCCCCTGCGGACCCTGCACCCGCATCTTCTCGGTAGCTTGCTCACCCGAGACCACCGGGAACGCGGTAGTCGGCGCATCCGCTCCCGAAACCTGCTGCATAGCAACGGTTTCAGCGTCGGAAGTGGCGGATTCCCGGCTGCCCTCACCAGCCTGCGGCGCGTCCCCGCGCTCATCGGCATCCGACGGCTTCCCGGATCCGCTCCGCGCACCGCCCTCCGCAGCCGACTGCGCGGCAGCCGCGCCCGCCGCTCCGGAACCTGTTCCCGCGGCAGCGGCGCCGGGCTTCCATGCGCCCGTCGGCCCGCGATCACCCGGAGCGGCCGACGGCTGCGCCCCCGCACCGGACACGTCGGTGGGCCGACCGGACTCGCTCCGATTGCCCGGTTCTCCGCCCCCGGCCACACCGCCAGTGCTCGACTCGCGGTCGCTCCGGCTCACACCTTGGTTCGGAACCTTGATGATCTGCGTCGTAGCGGAGTCGGCCGGGCCGGATTCCCCGGTTCCGCTCCGGCCCGCTTGCGCGGTGTCGATACGCGCGGTGTTGGCATCGGCCGCAGTGCTTGGCTTTTGGTTCGCCGCTTGCCCTTCGCGGCCGGCTCCGGCCAGGCCGGCGGGCCGCTGTCCGATACCGGACGCGGGCGGGCGCTGGCCGCCTTGCGCAGTGTTTACGCGGGGGGTGTTCGCGTCAGCCTCCGCCGAGGCGCCCGGGGTTCGGCCTGGCGCCGATCCTGGTTGCCCTGTCCCAGCGGTGCCGCCGGGTCGCTGTCCACCGCCTGGTTGCGTCGCATCGTCGTTCCCGGCTGCTCGGCCGGAGGCGCTCGCAGGGGTTCCGGAACCGCCTGGTGCACCGGCGGTTCCGGGCTGTCCGCTACCACCAGGTGTGGCTTGCGGCGCCGGCGGCCGACCGCCTTGCGGGGCGTTGGCGTCGGCTGCGGTGTTCGGGGCTGGTTTCGACCCGGCTGGGCCGGAGGCCGGTGGCTGGACGCGGCCGGAGCCGGCGGCTTGGAAGCGGGCGGCTGGGCCGACCGGTTTGGGGGCCTCGTACTGGATGGTGGCGAAGCCGGGGGTGCCGGAGTCGGCGGGTTTCGCGGCCGGGCCGGGCTGGGTGGCTTGCGGCTGCGGGTTGTCCTGGGCGGGGGCCGGTTCGGCCGCGCCGGTGCGGATCACTTCGGTGGCCGCGGTGGCGGAGGGGTTCGGCTTGGGGGATGGGATGGCTTCGGTGGCGGCCGTGGCGTCGGTGGGGGTGGCGGGTTTTGCGGTGTCCTCGGCGGCCGGGCCCGGGGTCGGGTCGGCAGAGCCTTGCGGCTGCTGGTCGTCGTTCGAGTCGGACACGCGCTACCCCTCGCTTCGGCGGAACTGTGATTCGGTGGTCAGCCTACTGAGCAATCGGGCGGTCGGTGCAGAATGATCGGCATGACCTCCTTCGGTGATCTGCTCGGACCGCAGCCGGTACTCCTGCCCGAAAACTCCGATGCGGAGGACGCGCTGCTGGAGAAACAAGATCCGGTGCAGGTCGCCGCCGCGCATCCGACGGCCTCGATCGCCTGGGCGTATCTGGCGGAGGCCGCGCTGGCGCGGGGCGAGGCCGCCGAGGGCGAGGTGAATCACGACATCATCGCCGCCTACGCGTTCGCGCGGACCGGCTACCACCGCGGGCTGGATCTGTTGCGCCGCAACGGCTGGAAGGGCTTCGGCCCGGTGCCGTGGTCGCACGAGCCGAACCAGGGCTTCCTGCGCAGTGTCGGCGCGCTGGCGAAGGCCGCCCGCGCCATCGGCGAGAACGACGAGTACGCGCGCTGCCTGGATCTGCTCGAGGACTGCGATCCGCGCGCGGCCGCCGAGCTCGGCCTGGACTGAGCCCGCCGACTTGACCAGCGGCCTAACCGAAACCTTCGACGCCGCGAAGGAGTCCACCGCGGCGCGGCTGCGCAATGCCACCAAGCGTGTGCGCACCTCCCTGCTGCCGATCGTGCAGTGCGCGATCGGCGCGGGCCTGGCCTGGTTCATCGCCCACAATGTGATCGGCCATCCGCAGCCGTTCTTCGCGCCCATGGCCGCCATGATCTCCATCGGCGTGTCCTATGGTGCGCGGCTGCGCCGGGCGGTGGAGCTGATCGTCGGCGTCGCGGTCGGCATCGGCATCGGCGACCTGTTCGTCTCCCAGTTCGGTACCGGCGTGTGGCAGATCGGCCTGCTGGTGCTGGTCGCCATGAGCACCGCGGTGTTCATGGACGGCGGCCCGGTCATCACCATGCAGGCGGCCAGTTCCGCGGTGCTGGTGGCGACGCTCATCCCGCCGCACACCGCCGGTTCCGGGCTGCGCATGATCGATGCCCTGGTGGGCGGTCTGGTCGGCATCGTGGTGGTGGCGGCCATCCCGCTGCATCCGGTGCGCCGCGCCCGGCAGCAGGAAGCCGACATTCTCTCGGTCGTGAGCAAGTCCCTGGCCGAATGCGCCGACGGCCTGCTCGAACACGATGCCGCCAAGATCAAGGCGGCCCTGGACGCGGCCCGCAAGACTCAGGCGCCCATCGACGCGCTGCGCAACACCCTCGAGGGCGGCGCGGAGATCAGCCGGATCTCCCCGATGTACTGGAACTCCCGTAAACGCCTGGAGACGCTGCGCGCCACCGCGGACCCGGTCGACAATGCCGTCCGCAATACCCGTGTGCTGCTGCGCCGCGCGCTGAGCGCCGTGCAGGACGACGAGATTCTCGACCCGCGCCTCATCGAGGAGGTGCGCAAGCTCGGCCAGGCCGTGGACGTGGTGCGCAGCTACGTGCTCGCCGATCCGGACGAGCAGCCCGATGCCGCCGAGGCCACCCGCGTGCTGCGTTCGGTCGGCAAGGGCGCCACCAAGGATCTGGTCACGGGCGCGGGCATCTCCGCGCACGTGGTGTTCGCGCAGATTCGTTCCATCGTGGTGGATCTCATGCAGGTATGCGGTATGCGCCGGCTGTCGGCGATGGCCCTGCTGCCGCCTACCGTCCCGAACCCCTACGTGACCCCGGTCGACTGATCTGCGCGCGCTGATGTTGATCTTCGAGTAGTCGTCTACTCGGGTGTACGCGCTTGTGCGCCTATACCGTTCGAATCAAAGCCGGGCCCGGAGGGGTGGTCCGGCTTTTACTCTGTCCGGAGGATTCGCTCAGAGCCAGAATTCGCTCAGAGCCAGAACCGGGTGAGCGATCCGCCGTAGCCCGGCCACCGCGACGGCACGCCCGACAGGTCGAACAGCGCGTGAATCGCGTTGAAGAACAACTGATTCAGCTCCGGCACGAACAGCAGCGCCACCAGCAGCAGAATCCCGTACGGCTTGATCTGATCCAGCGACCGCCGCGTCTGATAGCTCAGCGACGGCTCCAGGATCCCGTAGCCGTCGGTGCCCGGAATCGGGATGAGATTCAGGATGGTCGCCGTGATCTGCAGGAAGGCAAGGAAACTCAGCCCGAACCAGAACGCGGCATGGGATTCGTCGCTGCCGAACAGCTTCACGATCACCAGCAGCACGATGGCGCACACCGCGTTCACCGCCGGTCCCGCACCGCTGAGGATCCGCTGCGTGCGCGGGCTGAAGTTGTGCGAGTGCACGTACACCGCGCCGCCGGGCAGGCCGAATCCGCCGAGCGCGATGAAGACCACCGGCAGCACGATCGACAGCAGCGGATGGCTGTACTTGAGCGGGTTCAGGGAGAGATACCCGCGCATCTCCACCTCGTGGTCCCCGGCCCGCCACGCCACGTACGCGTGCGCGAACTCGTGCAGGCAGACCGACAGGATCCAGCCCGCCACCACCATGACGAAGACGCCGAATTGCGCCCAGCGCGAGAACAAGTCGGCATTCCAGGCGAGCGCGCCGCCCGCGACCGTGATCGCGACGACGAGCAGGAAGACGGGACTGGGCCGCACCGCACCGGCCCGGCCGATCGCGCGTGGAGAGTTCATCGGACTCCTCGAGTGGAACCCGGTCCGTCGAGCCGGGTGTACTCGCAGTATGTCAACGGACCAGCAGCCACGGCTCGTGGTGCCGGTAGAAGGTGGAGCGCGGCACGATCCGCTCGGTGGTGATGCCGTCGCGGGTCACCACGCCGCCGCTGGTGCCGAGCTGCATGGCGCGGCCCTCGATCCAGCGCTTCTTGCGCAGGCCGCGCTGCACGGTGGCGTGCAGGCCGGGCATCTCCAGCATGGGTGAGACGTGCAGGGCCGCGACTTTCCCGGTGAACAACCGCGTGTCGTCGACGTAGGCCTCGCCCTCGAGCTTCTCCCCGCGCGGGCCGACGATGGTGGCGCGGCCGATGAGCACCTTGCCGGTGTCATCGCGGATCAGGGGGGTTTCCATGGCTTTGCCCTCGAGCGCGCGCTTGGCGGCGGCATTGCCGGTGCCGGTCTGGTAGGCGCGCGAGCCGTAGGTGCGGTCGACCGGCACGAAGCCGATCTCCACGCCGAGCCGTTCGGTGCGCATGAGATGGGTGAGCACCGCCGCGAGTCCGGCGTCCTCGCCGAGCACGATCAACCGGGGCAGGCTGTCGGCGGCCATGACGGGCAGCAGCTCGTCCAGATCGTCGGTGTCCGGGATCGCCGAAGTCTGCGTGAGCGGGAGTGAAGCCAGGGCGATCGGTACCGGCGCGCCGTCGCAGCGGAGAACATGGGTACTCAACTGCCGAACACCCTCCTCTGGGCCAACTCCATCGCCTCGCTGCGCTCCGTGCCGGACCCCCTTGCCGGTCCGTCTCCCCGTGTCACCATAGCCCCGTTGGATTTGCCGCGCCGTTCGCGCGACCCATCCGTTACGTCGCGTTCGTCCGGTGCCGGGCCGTAAACCAGGAGGTATTCGGGCATCTACTAGACTGTGCCTCCGGCCACCGCCTTCTGACGGCGGGTAGCTGCAGCATCACCGATGTTGCGCGTCGAACCCGTAGGAGACTCCAAGATGCCGGCAATCGTGCTGATCGGCGCCCAGTGGGGCGACGAGGGCAAAGGCAAAGCAACCGATCTGCTCGGTGACCGGGTCCAGTGGGTAGTTCGCTACCAGGGCGGCAACAACGCGGGTCACACCGTGGTGCTGCCGAACGGTGAGAGCTTCGCCCTGCACCTGATCCCCTCCGGCATCCTCACCCCCGATGTGACCAACGTCATCGGCAATGGCGTGGTGGTCGATCCGGGCGTGCTGCTGGCCGAGCTCGCCGGCCTGGAAGAGCGCGGCGTGGACACCACCCGCCTGCTGCTCTCGGCCGATGCGCACCTGATCATGCCGTACCACGTGGCCATCGATAAGGTCACCGAGCGCTTCCTCGGCAACAAGAAGATCGGCACCACCGGCCGCGGTATCGGCCCCTGCTACCAGGACAAGGTCGCCCGCGTCGGCGTGCGCGTGGCCGATGTGCTGGACGAGAAGATCCTCACCCAGAAGGTCGAGGCCGCCCTGGAATTCAAGAACCAGGTGCTGGTGAAGATCTACAACCGCCGCGCCCTGGACGCGGCGCAGGTCGTGGACGAGGTGCTCACCAAGGCCGAGGGCTTCAAGCACCGCATCTCCGACACCCGCCTGCTGCTCAACCAGGCCTTGGAGGCGGGCGAGACGGTGCTGCTGGAGGGTTCGCAGGGCACTCTGCTGGATGTCGACCACGGCACCTACCCGTACGTGACCTCCTCCAACCCGACCTCCGGCGGCGCGGCCGTGGGCGCCGGCGTCGGCCCCAACAAGATCACCACGGTGCTCGGCATCCTCAAGGCCTACACCACCCGCGTCGGCTCCGGCCCGTTCCCGACCGAGCTCTTCGACGAGTCCGGCACCTACCTGGCCAAGACCGGCGGCGAGGTCGGCGTCACCACCGGCCGCGCCCGCCGCACCGGCTGGTTCGACGCCGTGATCGCCCGCTACGCCACCCGCGTCAACGGCATCACCGACTACTTCCTCACCAAGCTGGACGTCCTGTCCAGCCTGGACACCGTCCCGATCTGCGTGGCCTACGAGATCGACGGCGAGCGCGTCGAGCAGATGCCCACCACCCAGACCGATTTCCACCACGCCAAGCCGATCTACGAGGAAATGCCAGGCTGGTGGGAGGACATCTCCGGCGCCCGCACCTTCGAGGAACTCCCCGCCAATGCCCGGGCCTACGTCGAGCGCCTCGAGGAACTATCCGGCGCCCGCGTCTCCTGCATCGGCGTCGGCCCCGGCCGCGACCAGACCATCGTCCGCCACGACATCCTGAGCTGAGCCTCGTAAACCGCTCGCGCCCACTGTGAATCACAGTGGGCGCGAGTCGTTTCAGGGAGCACGCCGGTGTCAAGCCAATGAAAATTCGTGCTGCACAAGGTTTCTCGATCGGCTAATGTCGCACTGTTGTTCGACCGGCTAGTCGCGATCGTGGGGACCCAATGGCCGATATCTTGAAGGTGGACGCGGATGCGCTACGGGCACTGGGCAATTCGCTGAGTACGTATGCGGATGACATTGCGGCCATCAAAATCGGCGTGGCGGTGACGATGCCCGGATCGCCGGTGCACGGCGTATCCACTGCCATGGACGAGAACGCGGAGGCGGCATTCCACGCCCTGGGCGGCCATGTGCGAAAGATGGCTCAGGTGGCCAAATCCGGTGCGAAGACCTACGAGGAAGTCGACCAGGCCTTCGGGGAGCATTTCCGGCAGTTGGAGCGTGAGTCGCCCTCGCCCCGCCCGCGCGGACGGATTCCCGAATGACCACGATCAGCCATGTGCGCGGCTGCCTGCCGTCGACCATGGTGAGCTTCGGGACGGCCCTCACCACGGGCACCAGCGAATTCACCAAGCAGGTCGGCAATATGGGCAGCGCCGTGGACAAGACCTCGCTCGGCTGGAAGGGCTCAGCCAGTGTGGCGGCGACGGCCAGCGCGATCTCGCGAAAAGTGACGGCCACCCGAATCGACGAGATCGTCACCCAGGTCGCCGACTATTACAAGACCTACGGCGCCCGGTTGGACGGGACCCGGACGGCATTGCTGACCATCGTCGACAATACCGCGCCCGCGGCGGGCATGAAGGTCGCCGACGACGGAACCGTCACCGCGCCGACATATCCGAAAACCGAGGGCAACACCATGCTCGCCTTCATCATGCAGGCGCGGCTGGACAGTCAGGCGAGCTGGCTCCAAGGCCGGCTGCGGGAATTGCTGAAGGACTTCGGTGACGGTGAGCAGCAGTCCGCCACCTTCATCAAGAAGGGCGTCGACGCGCTGCAGACGCTGAAGGACAAGCCGACGGCGCCGATGATCGACCTGCCGCCGATCCCGCCGCCGAAATCCCCGGACGGCCGCTACACGATCGGGGATCCCAAGCGTCCGTTCCTGCCGCACGACGACACCTTCCTCTACGACTCCAAGGACGCCGGCTTCAAGGACTGGCTGAAGAAGATGGAGTGGCAGGGGAAGATGCTGGGCGGCGAGTACGTCAGGTCCGACTTGGACGACGCGACCGCCCTGTACCGCCACTACTGGGAGAACAACGGTAAGACACAGGAATTCGACTACGACGAGGCCTACCGCGAAGACGGAGCCATTCGGCGTTCGGTGGATTCCGAGATCAGCCGCGCCGCCATCGCGGCCGACCACTTCGCGCGCACCGGAAATCGCAACTTCCAGATGACGGGTGACAAGACCACCATCGGGAAGAACAACAACTATCCCGAAACCGAGAACTGGCAGAAGGCGATCGGCGGATATCAGCAGTGGAGTCACGCCAATGTCCGCGTCGAAGGCAATCGCGTCACCATGGACATCACGGTGGAGGCCGACGACTACTACAACTTCGACAAGGGCAAGAACGACAAGGGAACCGGCACACCCGATGAGGTGAACGGCCGCTTCACCGAGGTCGGCTGGGCGAAGCCCTTCGAATCCCACGGCAGCGTGACCAGAACCGTGTCCTGGGAAGTCGGGCAGCCGCCCGCGAGCGGGTCCACCGACGCCGCCTCCACCCCCGATCGGAACGTGGGCCGCGAGGACCGCTCCGACGGCCGCGACGACGGTGACGACGCGCGCAAACCGGATAACGACCGGGGTACCGGGACGGCCCGGCCGAAGTGACGACTCCGAAGCGGGCCGTCCTGGTGGCCGTCCACCTCGCCGCGCTGTCCGTACTCGGCTGCTCCGCAACGCCTTTCGATTCGACGCCGGCAGCGGGCACCAGCGCAGCCGAGGACCCGCGCAGCGATCCGGAGCCGCTGCGGCAGTACTTCCCGATCATCGGCGCCCCGGTCGCCGTCTCCTGGCTCGGCCGGGACAACTCCGGCGGGAGAGCGCCCGGCCCGTCCATCTATTGGATCGACGCCGTCGTGGAACTCCAGCCGGACACGGCGGCGGCACTGCGCACCCGCTACGCGCCGAGCGAATCGGCATCACCGCCGGATCTGCCGGAGGTACTGCGGAACCGGGTGCCTGCCGGAACATACGTCACCGGAACGGAATTCGACGCCGCGCTCGGCGGCGCCGCCGAATGGGGCGGCAGCGCAACGGGATACCTGCACACCACGAGACCGGTTCTGGTCTTCACCGCATCGGCCGGGGGATAGATGGCAAGTGAATACGACGAGCTGGGCCTGAAGGTCCAGCGGGCCCAGCACGCGCTGGAGAAGATTCGGGGCACCGGCTCCGTCGACGGCGTGACGGTGGAAGTCGACGCCGAGAACCGGCTGGTCGCGGTCAGCGGCTCCCGAGGGGAGACGATCATGGCCGCCTACCTGCTCGCGGTGCGGGATCTGCAACCGCGGGTGGCGGAGGCACTGCGTGAACTCGCCGCCGATCCCCAAGTGACCTCGGCAATGGTCTTCACCGAGGCGAATGCCGCCCACCTGGAAGCCGAGCGCGTCGACCGCGCCGCCGCCGAGGTCGACGAGTATTTCGAACGCAGCTGGTAGTCGTTTCGCTGCGGGTTGGCCGGGGATTTGCGCGAGTCGTTTTGCCCGGATTCGGGGCGGGACACATTCGGGCCGGGGCCGCGATGAAGGTCACAAGCCCCTGGTCAACGGACCGGTCCGCCGGTAGCATGGCCCGGATTGTCTGGGCCAGCCACGACGGCACGTCCGCGCCATGGCGGCTCCCCTGCCGTTGTTTGCGTGGACACGGAAGTGGCGTGGGCCCACCAGATTTCGAATGCAGGGAGCAGAACACCATGCCGGAGACGGCAGAGGCGGTCGCCGCCACCACCGCCGCCGAACTGGTCGGCCGGCACTTTCGAGTCCGTGATCACTACGACGTGGGCCGCGAGAAGATCCGGGAATTCGCTCGCGCGGTGCGGTGCGATCACCCCGCCCATCATCAGGAGGCAGGCGCCGCCGAGCTCGGGTACGACGCGCTGCTGGCGTCGCCGACCTTCGCGTCCGTCATCGGGGCCGCCACCACGCGCGCGCTGATCGGCACCGTGCTCACCGAGTACGACGTGTCGCAAATCCTGCAGACCGATCAGATCTTCGAGTACTACCGCCCGGTGCTGGCCGGTGACCGCCTGTCGGTGGACGTGGTCGTGGAGAACATCCGCAGCTACGGCGACAACGACTTCATCACCATCAAGGTGACCCTGGCCGATGCCGAGCGCCTGCCGGTGCTGGTCTCGACCACCACCATCGTGGCCCGCAAGGGCGTGGAGATCGATCCGGACACCGTGCAGACGGTGGCGGGCGTGGTCATGCACGGCCACGTCTCCGACGGCCTGTCCGACGCCCCGAGCGATCTCATCCTGCTCGCCCCGGACGAGGTCGCCGACTTCCCGGCCCCCGCCGCGGCGCGCCCGGTGCACACCGTCCCGACCGCCGCCGCCGTCACGGCCGGCACCGAACTGCCCGCCGCCAAGGTGCCCGTCACCCGCGGCGACCTGGTCAACTACGCCGGCGTCTCGGGCGACCCGAACCCGATCCACTTCAGCGACACCGCGGCGAAGCTGGTCGGCCTGCCCACCGTGGTCGCCCACGGCATGCTGACCATGGGCCTCACCGCCGGCTACCTGACCTCCTGGCTGGGCGACCCGTCGGCGCTCACCAAGTTCAGCGTCCGCATGTCCGGCTTCGTCCCGGTCGAGCCCACCAGCCCGACCATTGTCGAATTCACCGGCAAGGTGAAGTCGATCGACGCCGAATCCGGCGCCGCCACCGTCGTTCTCGGCGCCACCTCCGACGGCAAGAAGCTCTTCGGCCGCGCCGTCGCCGAGGTCCGGCTGTCCTAGCCCGGCTGCTCCCGTCACCCGGCCTTCGTGTCGAGGTAACAAATCAGCCACGGAGGGCACTGCCCGACTGGCACCATATGTCCTATGACATCGCGGACCGGGCGCAATACCGAGCCGACCGCCGCGCTCTGGGCGGAGCGTGCCGATCTGGCGGAGTCCGCGATCGTATCCCGGCATCTGAGATCGCTATGGGGCATTCCGGGCACCTCACTCGGGGTGGTGGGATGGCCGCCGACGAAACGGGACCGGACCTTCACCTCCTGGCACTACTGGTGGCAGGCGCATCTCATCGACTGCGCGGTCGACGCCGCCAATCGCCATCCCACGCCCGCGCGGCAGCGCCGCATTCCGGCGGTCGCGAAGGGCGTGCGAATACGCAATATGCGCGGCTGGACCAATAACTACTACGACGATATGGCCTGGCTGGCAATCTCTTTGGAGCGGGCCGAGCGCACGCAGGGCATCGAGGAGGTGCGGCGCGGGCTGGCCATCCTCGACAAAGAGCTCTACGACGGTTTCGACCCCCGGTTCGGCGCGGTGCCGTGGCGCAAGGGATCCGACTTCTTCAATGCCCCCGCCAATGGCCCGGTGGGCATCGCGATGGCGCGGCTCGGCCGCTACGCCCGCGCCCAGGAGATCTCCGACTTCATCGACAACACCTTGCGGGACAAGGAGAGCGGTCTCATCTTCGACGGCATCCACCTGCCCTCGGGCGAACTGGAGACGCCGATCTACAGCTATTGCCAGGGCGTGGTGCTGGGGCTGGAGACCGAATTGGCCGTGCACACCGGCGATACCCGGCATGTCGAGCGCGCGCTGCGACTACTGTCCGCCGTCGAGGAGAGCCTGGTCGCCGGCGGCGTCGTGGCCGGTGGCGGGGGTGGCGACGGTGGCCTGTTCAACGGGATCCTCATCCGCTATCTGGCGCTGACGGCGGTCATGCTGCCCGGTGAGGAGCCCGAGCACGTCAATGCCCGCCGGTCGGCCGCCGCCATTGTCCGCAATTCGGCCAAGGCCGCGTGGGAGAACCGGCTCGATGTGGAGGGCGAACCGCTCTTCGGCCATGACTGGCGGCAACCCGCCCAGCTGCCCGGTATCAAGGGCGCGGGCCACAGTACCCCGGGCGGCTCGGTGAAATCCTCGCGCAGCCCGGAACGCGATCTGTCGGTGCAGCTTTCCGGTTGGAAGCTCATGGAGGCGGCACACACTGTGACCGCCGCCGGGTTGTAGGCGAACGCTCGGGCCGGGTTGTCGGCGGAACGCTCAGGCGTTGTGCCGGTGCACCTTGGGGAGCGGCACCGTCTCGGTGTCCAGGTCGAAATCCTCGGCGGGGCGCGCCATTTCCAGGCGGTACTGCCGAATTCCGACAATGGTGCCCAGAATCAGGCCCACCACGAGCGTGCCGATGACCGCGGGCATGAGCCAGGACATGTCCTGGATGAAACTGCCTGCGTAATAGCCGATGAGCAGCAGCACCGGCGCCCAGATGATGGCCCCGATGGTGGAGGCGATGGTGTACTTGCGGTGCTCCATGCCCGCGGCGCCCGCCACCAGCGGGCACAGCGTGCGCACCCACGGAATCCAGCGCGCCACCAGGACCGCCAGGAACCCGTGCCGGTGTAGCAGTTCGGCCACCCGCGTGAGGTTGCGGGTATTGATGTACTTGCCGTTCTTGCGCGCCACCAAGTGATGCCCGGTGCGCTGGCCGATCACGTAGCCGACCTGATTGCCCGCAATGGCCGCGATCATGGCGCCGACCGACAGCGCCCACACCTGCGCCTCGCCGGTGGCATGCGCGGCCAGCACCACGCCGGCGGTGATGAGCATGGAGTCACCGGGCAGGAACAGCCCGATGATGAGCGCGCACTCCAGGAAGACGAAGGTCAGCACGATCGTCCAGACGAGCGCGGGCCCGGCTGTGTCGAGCGGGTTGAAACCGCCCATCGCGAGGTTCAGCGGGGTGGCGGTCAATTTCTCAGTGGGTGTGTTCGTTGGTGCGTGCGGGTGATTCAGCGGTGTCGGCGGCCGCGGCGGCCGGGCGACGACCCAGCAACGCCCGCGCGACGGAGCCGATCATCGGCAGCACCGACACGAAGACGATGACCAGGAAGATGGCCTCGATGTTGTCGCGGATGACGGCCACATTGCCCAGGAAGTAGCCGAGCACGGTGACGCCGCCGCCCCACAGGATGGCGCCCACGATGTCGAAGGCCACGTACTTGCGGTAGCTCATGGCCGACACACCCGCGAGCACCGGCACGAAGGTGCGGGCGATCGGGACGAATCGGGCCAGGATAATGGCGGCCGGGCCCCACTTCTCGAAGAACTCGTGCGCCTCGGTGATGTACTTCTTCTTCAGGAAACGCCCGTCTTCCCGGTGGTAGAGGGCGGGCCCGAAGCCCTTGCGGCCGATCCAGTACGCGCACTGGTCGCCGAGGAAGGCCGTGAGCGCCACGGCGGGCGCGAGCACCCAGATGGAGACCGGCGGGTTCGGCTGCGCCGCGAGCAGACCGCCGGTGAACAAGAGCGAGTCGCCCGGCAGTAGCGGGAACAACAGCCCCGTCTCGATGAAAACGATCACCAGGATGGCCGGCAAGACCGCGTTCTTCAGCCATGACTCCGTCAGGAGGTACATGGGATCGAGAATCTGGGGCATCGCCAGAGTGGTCGTCACGGTCTCGGAAGCGGCCAGCAAGGTCACGGCCACCACAGTACCGGTGATTCGCACATCACACCGAACCCTGAACCAACCTCACAAACTTGTCGGGTATTCCGAGGCCATTGCCGGTGGAAAACCGGACTGGCCTATGGTGTGGCCTGACAGAATTTGTTGTACGCAGCACACACAACGGAGGTCATTGTGCCCATCGCGACTCCGGAGATCTACGCCGAGATGATTGCTCGGGCCAAGGAGAACTCCTTCGCGTTCCCCGCGATCAACTGCACCTCGTCCGAGACGATCAACGCGGCCATCAAGGGCTTCGCGGATGCGGGCAGCGACGGCATCATCCAGTTCTCCACCGGCGGCGCCGAATTCGGCTCCGGCCTGGGTGTGAAGGACATGGTCACCGGCTCGGTCGCGCTGGCCGAGTTCGCGCATGTCGTCGCCGCCAAGTACGACATCACCATCGCGCTGCACACCGACCACTGCCCCAAGGACAAGCTGGACGGCTTCGTCCGCCCGCTGCTGGCCATCTCGGCCGAGCGCGTGAAGGCCGGGCAGAACCCGCTGTTCCAGTCGCACATGTGGGACGGCTCCGCCATTCCGATCGACGAGAACCTGGAGATCGCCAAGGAACTGCTCAAGCAGTGCCATGCCGCGAACATCATCCTCGAGGTCGAGATCGGCGTCGTCGGCGGTGAAGAGGACGGCGTCGAGAACGCCATCAACGACAAGCTCTACACCTCGCCCGAGGACTTCGAGAAGACCATCGACGCGCTCGGCGCGGGCGAGAACGGCAAGTACCTGCTGGCCGCCACCTTCGGCAATGTGCACGGCGTCTACAAGCCGGGCAATGTGAAGCTCAAGCCCGAGGTGCTCGCCGAGGGCCAGCGCGTGGCCGCCGCCAAGCTGGGCCTGGGCGCCGACGCGCAGCCGTTCGACTTCGTCTTCCACGGCGGTTCCGGCTCGCTGAAGTCGGAGATCGAGGATTCGCTGCGCTACGGCGTGGTGAAGATGAACGTCGACACCGACACCCAGTACGCCTTCACCCGCCCGGTGGCCGCGCACATGTTCTCGAACTACGACGGCGTGCTCAAGGTGGACGGCGAGGTCGGCAACAAGAAGGTCTACGACCCGCGCTCCTACCTGAAGAAGGCGGAGACCAATATGGCCGCCCGCGTCGTCGAAGCTTGCAACGACCTGAAGTCGGCTGGTCGTTCCATCAGCGCCAAGTAAGCTCGTGCAGTCGGGATTTCACCGCCGCGCGCGGTGGAATCCCGCATGCAATGAGAGCGGCGAGTGTCGTGCCCGGAATGTTCGGGGGCGATGCAGGCTTCACCTGAGGTGGCAATGACTGTGGATGTGCGGGTCCTCGGCCCCGTGCAATTGCTGGTCGCCGGACGGCCCGTGGCCGTCGGCGGCCCGAAGCCGCGCGCCCTGCTCGCCGCCCTCACCGTCAACCGGCGGCGAGCGGTGTCCTCGCAGGCGCTCGCGGATATCGTCTGGAACGACGATCCGCCGGACTCGTACCAGGCCAGTTTGCAGGTGTTCGTCTCGAACATTCGCAAGACGCTGCGCACCGCCGGCTTGGACCCGGCGGCGCTGCTGCGCACCGAATCCTCCGGGTACCGGCTGGAAATCGAGGACGACGAATGCGATCTGGGGCGGTTCGAGGCGGTCCGCCGCTCCGGCCGCGAGGCCGCCGGAGCCGGTGACCACGAGGCGGCCGCCCAGTTGTACGGCGCGGCGCTGGCCGAGTGGAGCGGGCGCGCCCTGGACGATCTCTCGGGGCTCTCCTTCGCCGAGAGCTTCTCCACCGCCATGGACGAGGAACGGCTGCTGGTCGCCTCCGCGCGCATCGACTCCGAAATCGCTTGCGGGCGTGCCCAGTCGGTGGTGAGCGAGCTGTTCACCATGACCAATGCGCATCCGCTGCGGGAACCGCTGTGGGCGCAGTTGATCACCGCGCTGTATCTCTCGGGGCGGCAGGCCGACGCGCTGGAGGCGTGCCGGCGGGTGCGTCAGGTGCTCGACGACGAACTCGGCATCGATCCCGGACCGGCGCTCATCGATCTGGAACAGCGGGTGCTGCGGCAGGAATCGCTGCCCACCGCGCAGCTGGCCGAGGTGAACCGGATCGCCAAGGCCATGACCGAGACCGTCACCGAGATGCCGCGGGCGGTGCGGCGGGGACAGCTGCGGCTGCCCGACGGGCGGGTGGTGCCGATCGGCGTGAGCGGGATGAAGATCGGCCGCATGACCGATAACGACCTGGTTCTCGACGACCCCAAGGCCAGCCGCTATCACGCCCAGATCACCCCCAGCAGGGCCGGACTGATCATCAAGGACCTGCATTCGGCCAATGGGGTGTACATCAAGGAAGAGCCCATCGATTCGGCCGCGGTGCTGGCCGATCGGGACGCCATCCGGATCGGCGCGACCGTGCTGATCTTCGAGGCGCTCGACTAGTCCGGGGCGGCGAGTCGCCCGGTCGGCGGGACGGTGACTTCCCTGCGACGGTGTGCACGCTGTATTAGGCTGCTGCCCTGTTGAATTCGGTGCGCAGTGAGCTTGCTGTCGTCTGCTAGGTCTCGATTCGGTTGATCTTGGGCGAGTGCCGGGGGTTCGCCCGCAGCCGAGGGTAGGGTCGTGGGCCGGATGTGTCCGGTTCGACCCGAAATATCGAGAGGTTGAATGCATGGCCAAGCGGCTCGTGGCCGCTGTGGGAGCGGTCGTGTTCGGGGCAGGCATGCTGGTGTCCGCGAACCGTCCGATCGCCACCGCGCTACCGCCGGAATCCGATGCGACAGCAGCGATTCCCGGGGTGGGCCCGTGTAAGTCCGATCCGGCGCCGGTGCACGAGTCGATCGTGCCCAGGACGCTCGAGGTGCCGATCAACTACCCGGTCATCACCGTGGATCCCGGCCCGCCGCCGGAGAACCGGACCCGGGTGAAGATGGAGCTGCCCGCGGACCCCTGCGTCAATCCCTGCCCGGACCTCACCGACGGGCCGGCGCGCCCGCCGAGCGTCTTCGAGCAGCTGGGGATCCCGCAGCTCATCCTGCGGCCGCAGCCCTTCCACTTCGCCTTCCCCAATCCGAACGAGCCGGAGAAGCCGCCCGCCCCGGAACCGGCGGATCCGCCCGTCGAAACCGCCCCGCAGTCACCCGCCCGCGCGCTGCCGCAGGTCTCCCAGGTGCGCGAGGTGGCCAAGCTGACCGGCGCCAACTCCATCAACCGCACCGATAAGCGCTGGCAGGTCATGGGCACCGACCTGGGCATCTTCTGGGAGAGCAAGCCCGGCGAGGTGGCCATCGCCTTCGGCGACACTGTCGGCGCCAACTTCCATCCGCCCGGCGGCTTCGGCGACGACTGGCGCTCCAACCTGCTCGCCTTCAGCACCGACCGCGACCTGACCGACGGCGTCACCTTCGACCGCATGGTCACCGACAGCCGCTGTCACGCCGTGGAACTGCTGAGCAGCAAGAAGCTGGACAATATCGAGATCACCACGATTCCCACCTCGGGCTTCGCCATCGGTGACCGCCAGTACATGAGCTACATGTCCATCCGCACCTGGAACAGCATTCCGGGCACCTGGTTCACCAACTACGGCGGCATCGCCTACTCCGACGACCACGGCGAAACCTGGACCAAGGACCCGCACGCCCAGTGGGACAACATCTTCGGCGTGGCCAACTTCCAGGTCACCTCGATGGTGCCGCAGGGCGACCACGTCTATATGTTCGGCACCGCCAATACCCGCCTGGGCTCGGTCGGCCTGGCGCGCGTGCCGAAGGACCAGGTCCTCAACAAGACCGCCTACCAGTACTGGGTGGACGGCAACTGGACCCCGGTCGGCGGCCAGCACGTGGCCTCCGCCATCGCCGAGGCCCCCGCCGCCGAACTCTCCGTCCGCTACGACGAGACCCGCGACGTATGGCAGATGAGCTATCTCGACACGGCGAAGGCGGGACTCGTTATCCGCGAATCGGATTCACCCCAAGGCATCTGGTCCCCCAGCGCCGTCACGGTGAGCGCCCTGCAATTCCCGGAACTCTACGGCGGTTTCATCCACCCGTGGTCCACCGGCAACGACCTGTACTTCACCATGTCCACCTGGAGCGACTACAACGTCTACCTGATGCACGCCAAGGTGGACTGAGCGCACAACGCCGCGACGAGCGCACCACACAAGCCGGTGCGCTCACCTGTGATTGATCTGAGCGGAATCAGCTGGGCGTTTCTCCTCGTTACTTCCCTGATCATGTCTCGACTCGAACGAGCAGTTTCCTGAGCGCCCTCGGCCTAAGATGCCACCAAGATCACTGTTATTCGATCGTTATAAACCGGTCTGGAAGTACCGATCAACCTGCAGTGAAAGCGCTGAGCACTGGGTTTGGACAGGGTTTGAATGGCCACTTGGAATCCGAAGATCATCGTTGCGTCGAGATTGCCGGGCCGCTGTAACGCTTGGAGACGGTTCCGAGCTATTCACGTTGGCCGTACACGCGCCCGGTGGCGCTCGTCGGTGAGCCGGGTCGCATTTGCGCACCCGGCTGTTTGTGCGCAGTGAGTGCTCGGAAGTGTTCCACAGGCACACGAAGATCGCCCCAAGCTCGACAGCGTTGTCGCCGTAGCCGGTATGAGCTCGCACCGACCCGACATCACCCTGGGAGTGGCTTCGTGTCGTCGAAAGCCGTGGTTTCGACCAACAAGGAGTTCGAAGATGATCAGTTCGGTATCCGGCCTTGCCTCAACCCGCAGAGCGGTCAGAACACAGTCCGTCCGAGTGCGCGCGCGACGACTACCCGCGATTGACATCGCCGATCGCGGCCGTTGCGCACCTTCATGAGTGCCACGGCAGCAGAAGCTGCGCAGATCGCTCGCAAACTCAACCTCGTGCTGGACCTGGACGAGGAGTCCTATCCCGCCGTACGCGCGGAGTTCTTCGATATGACGAGGGCGGCGAAGAAGCGATCCGGACTAACTTTGGACGAGATCGCGGCGCGAGCCAACGGACTGTTCCAGCGGACTACGGCCGCAAACTACGCTGGTGGTTCTGGATATGACTGTTGGCCTTCCACCAATCACCTCGAGGTTTTCCTGCGGATCTGCGGTTTCAGTCCTACGCACGTGCAGGTCGCCGTCAATCGGATGACGGAAATCCAGCGACGCTGGCCGAATGGCCGTGCGATCCTGCGTGAATTGGCACCGGAGTCCTTACGCAGCAGGTTTGCGCTGCACCACGTCGGGATCCACGTCCCATCGCCGGGTGAGAACGCGCTGAAGGTAGCCCTGAAACTAGTCAAGACCAGGGCTGATCCAGACGGAATAAGCGGTCCAGCGTTGGTGTCCATGGCGTTTGCGTTTGAGGACTTTCCCCGCCGAGGGGAATATCTTCCGGCTACCCTGCGGGGGCAGGCTCGTATGGGCGAGGCCGTCAACGGCAAGCTGAGGCGCGGTGACATTGTTGTCCTCAGCAGAAGCCGAAGCTCCGGCTTCTACCTCGGCGCCAGTACGGTTCTCACCGGCAATGCCGACAACCCCGAGGTGAAGTTGGTGCAGAAGGGCACCGCCGAGACGGACGGTACCGACGTACCTGAAGCTGTCCGACGCTTTTGCTGGCCTTCGGCACCTCTACCTGCGCCGCCGGGCATCCAAGCACTGGAAGCGGCCGGCACCATACGATCAACGACACCGTTCGACGGAAGTCAAACCGACTTCGTGCGCGCCCTCTTTGCCAACATCGGAGTCGCCCTACCCTCGAACACCTTCGAGATGCCTGTAGTTTCGTTCCCGGAGAAGCGGTTACGGCCATACCTTGGAGACATCATCTTCACCACAGGCGGGAACGTGGGTGTATACGCTGGCCCCCGCCAGCTGCTGTACCTGGGGCCGGATCGCTGGCCCACCACTCTCGCAATAGGCCCCAAGGAGTACGTGGCCGCGCGACGTGTCCTCTCGCGGCCTGGATCCCAGCCTCCGGTGGCCCTCCTCGATGTTCCGGGGATCAGAGAAGCGCACGAAATTTTCGTCCCTCAACGCATTGTCGAGCTCAGCGAAACCCGAGAATCGCGCCTGCGGGAAGCGGCGGAACTCGCTACGTGGGGCGCCGCGCACCGTGCTGAAGAAGAACTCGCTCGCATCTTCGCTCAAGTCATCTACCGAGTTCAGGAGGCCGAGGCAAGACAGATTCGCCCCGGAACCAGCGCCAAAGAATTCCGTGATGCGGCCAAGCAGCGGGTCGCCCACCGCATCCTCGACATCGCCGAGGCTCGTCAAGCACGGTACCCACTGCTGCACAGCACGAGAGTTCCCAACATCGTGTTCAGCCCAACCGAGCCGCTTCCTGTCGGGGACAGTGTTCCTCTTCGCACCCGCGGTTGGATCGATCACGCCAGAATTCCGCCTCACGCTTAATCGAATATTACCAAGTATCAAATGCTGCGTAGCTGCAGACGAGGGCTGCAGCTACGCGCGCTCCCTTCATCGGGTGCGAAGGTGCGTTGACCGTTTTCGATTCACCGGATCCGATCACTGAGATTCTGCCGCTCGCAGGGCGTATCGAGTTGATTAGAGTGGGCCTCCGCTTGCCGACAGGGCCCACAGATTCCACCATTGCTTCGATCACATCCCCAAATGCGCGTGATGACTCTCCGGAGGAAGCGACGCCGAACGCGGAGGCGTGCAGTCACGATCGGCTTCGGTCAAATCGAATCAGGCTTGAGGATAGGTAGCAACAGGCAAATTTGAAAGAATTAAGGAACCGAAAGGTACGGTGTCGTCCAAAACGTTCAAATATGCAGGTAGAGGCTGATTTTGAGTTCGCTAAAATTTTTGGTTTGGACGAAAAGTTTGCTGCGATATCGGTTGTTTGGACAACATTTGGATAGAGGCGTCCAATGGCTGATGAGCAAGAACTGGACAACCTTGAGCAGGCATTGATCCAGGGCGTCCGATGTGCTGTAGTACTCCCCGAACCTCCACCGTCAGGTGGAGGTTCGGGCGCGACTGAAGATTTGCCGATCGATGGTCACGCTGAAGGTTCACGGTCTCCAAACCCCAAATGCGCAGAAGATTCAGGAATGTTGAAGGGAGCGTAAGTTTGATGAATCTGTCGGCAGGAACTATTGCCTTCATATTCGGCGTGATGGTCCTGATTGGGATTGTCTGTGGTTTTGGCGCATACCTGCTACTTCGAGCACGAAGCCAAAGTATTCCGGCGTCTGTCGCAGTTGCGTTCACTGCAGTCGCTGCAGTTCTGATCATCGGCTGCAGTTTCGTGCAAGCTCTGGCGGCAATGGTCTAAAGACATAGTCGCGAGGGGTAGGCCATCCGACCGTATGGCTTGCCCCTCGCACTACACTTCAGCTGCCCGGTCGGACGCAGCATTCGTCGTACCTGCACCCGCCGTGCCGAGTAGGCGATTGAGCACGGCGGTGACCTCGTCGACGCCGGGTGGGTCAGGAGCGGTCATGCCCATGTCGACCGCGGCGGCGGTGCGGGCAGTCAGCGGATCGGTGCAGCGGGCAATGGCGGACTCGCTGGCTCGGGTCATGCGGCCGGCGATGGGGCGCAGCTCGGGGCGGCGCATGGCGGCGAAAAGGGGATCGCATTCGATGGCCGTGCGATCCCGTCCAGCCGTACATGGTGGGGAAGTGGGAGGTGTTGTCATGTCAGAGGACGCTCGGAACCGCCGCTGTATCCGGCCTGAACGGTCAATACACCCTCGAACTTGGCGGTTTCCCGCCGAATCCGGCGCGTTAGTGTCCGCCCAGGCCGCCGGACCTCAGCGGGAGCGCAGGCAGTGAGTAAGGCGTCGCCGTTCGATCACCGCGGCTGCTGTTCCGCGATGACCGCCCAGTCGTCCGCGCCGTGACCGTTGGCGATGGCCTCATCGAAGACGGCACGCAGTAGTTGACCGATGGGGAGCGGAATGCCTTGGTGGGTCGCTGCGTCGAGTGCGAGGTGGAGGTCCTTGCGGCCCAGGGCTGTGGTGAATCCGGCGGGCTGGTAGCGCCGTTCGGCGATCATCGATCCGTAGCCGGTGTAGACGGGTCCGGGGAAGAGCGTTGAGGTCAGTAGTTCGACCAGCTGCGCGGAGTCGACACCGGCGCCTTCGGCGATGCTGACGGCCTCGCCCAGTGACTGGATCGCGCAGGCGATCAGGTAGTTGCCGAGGATCTTCACGATGTTGGCTTGCTCGGGACGATCGCCTAGTCGCCATGTCCGCGAGCCGATTACGTCGAAGAACGGCTGCACGCGGTCGAGCAGCGCAGGCTCACCGGCCGCGAGGATGTTGAGCGCTCCGGCTTCGGCCACCGGGACACGGCCGAAGACCGGTGCCGCGACATATCCGACACCGTGCTCGGCGTGCGCTATCGCGGCCCGGCGGGCCAGGTCGGTGCTCACCGTGGCGAGGTTGACGTGAACAGTTCCGCCCGGGGTCTGGGCGAGGACGCCGGAGTCGATGAACGTTTCGGCGACGGCCCGGTCGTCGGACAGGACCGAGAAGACCACTGGCGAGCGCATGGCCTCGGGGACCGATGCGGCACGACGGGCACCCAGTGCGACGAGTTCGTTCGCGGGCCCGTCGGAGCGGTTCCACACCAAGACGTCGTGACCGGCCTTCACGAGGTTGCGTGCGATGGGTTTCCCCATGGCTCCCAGACCGATGACCGCAATGCTGCTCACTTCAGCACCCCTTCCCTTGAACCGTCTAAAGAGGTTCAAGCATGCCATGGGGCTACGATCACAAAGAACCGTCTGAAGCGGTTCGTCGCGTGTTGTCGCTCACTGCGGAGGATGGAATGACCGGGGATGTACGTCGTGTGTTCCGGATGGACAACGAAGTCCTGGCGTTCCGGTTCACCGCCACCGTCAGCGATCGCGGCGGCCTGACGCCGCGAGAACGCCTGGCCGACCCCGCACGACTGAAGGTGTGGCTAGGGGCTACCGGGCTCGATGTCGCCGACGTGTCGCCGGGCGATCTGGCGGATGCCATCGAACTACGCGAGGCGATCTACCACATCGGTTCGGCGATCGCCGCAGGCGGACAACCAGATTCCAAGGATGTCCGCACACTCAACATGATGGCTGCCGCCGGTCACGCGAAGGCCGTGCTGGAACACGAACACGCAGGGTGGCACCTGACGAAGACGACCCCGGTCCGTGACGCCCTCGGGGTCCTCGCCACGGATGCCATCCACATCCTCGGCGGCCCCGACCGCGCCCGCATCAAGAACTGCGAAGGCCCCGGATGCGCGGGACTGTTCCTCGACACCAGCCGGGCGGCCAACCGCCGTTGGTGCTCGATGAACACCTGCGGCAACAAGGTCAAGAAGTCACGAATCGCCGCGGGCTGACCCAATCGACGCCTGGCGGGGCTCAGCGCGCGCGGAGGGCGGACAGCAGGGCGTCGCCGTCGGCTCCGGCCCACCAGGCGGTGTGGCCGAGAAAGTAGTCCCGGTAGGCGATTTCGGCATTGTCGGGGTTGCCGCCGGGGACCACGCTGAGGAAGTAGTCGATCTCCGACAGCTCGTATTCGGCGTGCACCAGGGGGACGAGTTCGGGCAGGGCCAGGGATTCGATGACGCTGAGTGGGCGGAGGGATTCGTAGCCGGTCAGGAAGGCTTCCACCTGTTCGAATTGCACGTGCGCCGGGCCGCCGTCGCGCAGGGAGATCCAGTCGACGGCGCTGCGTTCGAGGGCGATGGCGATGTCGTGGACGGCGGTGGTGCGGTCGCAGAGGCCGAAATCGATGACCGTCGACGGGGTTTCGCCGGTCCACAGCAGGTTGGTGCCGTGCCAGTCGTTGTGCGTCCACAGTGGTTCGAGTTCGTCGAGCCAGGGGTAGAGGCGGGCGTGGAAGGGCAGTTGCAGGCGCTCGACATCGGCGCGCCAGCGTTGTGAGGTGAGGAAGATGCCGAGGTCGGGGCGGGTCGCGGCGAGCCGTTCGATGGCGCCGATAGGATCCAGGGAGGCGAAGACGGTGAAGCTGGCCAGAAGCGGGCGGGGCGGGCGCGGGGGAGCGTCGTAACCGGTTGCGGCCAGGTGTGATTGGGCGAGCATGCGGCCGGCTGCCTCGGCCTGGGCGCGGGAGAGGTACGGCGACCAGGAGAAGGCGCCGCGATAGAGATCCTCGCCGCTGCCGAGTTCCTGTACCTCGTAGACGAATTCGCCGGTTTCCCGGGTGCGCAGCACCTCCGGAACCGGAATCCCGCGCTCGCGCAGGTGATTCATGAAACCGTGTTCCTCGCCCAGCGCCGCCGCGTCCCGCAGCGTGCACGGCAGGCGTTTGACGATCACGGGTTCGCCGTCGCCCGTCCGCACCCGCGCGGTGGCGGAAAGCGGCCGGGGACTGCGCCATTCGATGACGGCGTCCCCGCCGAGCAGCGCCCCGACCTCGGCCGCGGACAGCGGCGGCCAGTCGGGGTCGACCAGCGGATCCGAGCCCATCCCGAAAACCCGGTCCCCCGTCATTCGCTCAGCCCCTCCGGCGCTCGACGAACACGATGATCCCGGTGACGGCCGCGGCCACCAGGAACGAGAACAGTGAAGCCGACGTCCACCACTGCGCGTGAATCCCGGTGGCGTCCTGCACCTTGGTCCAGAAGTCCGCCCACCAGCTGATGGATCCCGGATTGAGCAGCTGATACGTCACGAATCCGCAGGCCCACGGCAGCAGCATGAGCGGCCGCGCGGGCGCGTCCTGGGTGAGGTTCCAGCCGTGCCGGCCGCTGCCGAAGAAGTAGTCCACGATGAGCACGGCGCACAGCGGCACGAACACCGAGCCGATCAGGTACAGGAAGTTGGCGTATCCGCTGAAGTCGCGCACCGGCAGCGCCAGCAGGGTGACGATCGTGCCCACGCCCAAGGCCAGGACGCGGCGGTCGATGCGCGGCAGCAGGTTCTGAATGGACATCACCGTCGAATACACATTGGCGAAGGACTGATCCGCCTCGCGCAGCACCAGCACCGCGAAGAAGGCCCAGCCGGCGGTGACGCCGAGGAAGGTGTCGAAGATCTTGGTGGCGTCCCCGCCCGCCTGCAGGATGGCGAGAATGCCCAGGAAATAGCACCAGATCTGAGCCGTCGAGTAGCCGATGATGGTGGCTCCGGCGGCGGTGCGCGCCCGCAGCGAGTGCCGGGTGTAGTCGGCGGCCAGCGGCACGAACGACACCGCGACGGCGAGGGTGGTGTCCACGGCGGGGAAGAATCCGCTCCAGTCGGTATCTTCCGGCGCCGGAATCGGTTGCCGCAGTAGCTGAACCGAGAAGTAGACCAGCGCGATGCCGACGGCGATCGTGATGTACTTGCGCAGGATGTGCAGCACCCGCAGCGGCCAGATGGCCATGACGGTCGACAGCACCCCCGCGGCCACGATCACCAGCCCGTGCGGCACCCGGTCGTCGGCCAGCGCGGAGACGCCCAGTGCGATGACGGTCAGCTCGTACACGCCCCACCCGATGCACTGCACGATATTGGCGATCGTCGGCAGATACGAGAGCTTGGTGCCGAACAGCCCGCGCAGCACCGCCATGGCCGGGGCTCCGGTGCGCGTCCCCACCATGCCGGCGCCGGCGACCATGGCCGTGCCGACCAGGGTGCCCAGCAGGGTGGCCAGCAATGCCCCGGCGATCGGCAGCGGCGGATGGCCGGTTGGAAACAGGACATACGCCGCGCCGCTGAAGCCGATGAGGCTGACGCCGAGGTTGAACCAGAACGCCCCCTGATCGGCGAAGCTGAGCGTGCGCGGCGGCTCGGTGTCGAGCAGCAGCGGCGCTTCCTGGTCCGCGTCCTTACGACTCTCGGGCATAGCGGTGGTCATGGGCTGTGATGCTACGGCTCTTGACGGGCAAAACGGGCAGGCTGCCCTGGTCATCCCGGCGTGCTTGTGGCCGGGATCCACACCTGCGGCCTGCAGATTCCGGCCAAGAGCACGCCGGAATGACGGGGCGGGTGCTCCGATCTCAGAGGCAGATCATGATCCGATCGCGGTTGCGCGGATCCACGCGGATCGAGATCGTCCCGCCCACAGTGATTTTCGGCCGCACCACCGGTTCCACATCGAAGACGACCGTGCCGTGATAGGTCTCCGAGCCCGGCACGACCAGTTCCAGATCGAGTTCGGTGAGCTCGGTGCAGTGGTCGGTCGGCAGCAGCGGATGCACGCCCTCGATGGTCGCCCAGCCCTCCAGCCCGTGCCGCAGCAGTCGGCGGTCCGCCCGAGTGGGGCGCTGAGCCAGGAGCATTCCGATGCCGAGGAAGGATCCGAACAAGCCGACCAGTGTGATCACCTGGACGGGCAGCGTGCCGGGCGGTGTCAGCGGCATCAGCCAGCCGAGCCAGACCGCGAGGGCGATGACGTAGGCGACGGTCACGCCGAGCACTGTGCGGAGCATGCGCGCGTGGTCCATGACGACCTCCAAACCACGGCTTCCGGAATTCCAGGATAGTCCGGTATACCCCGCCCGGTGGCGGATCACACGAGGTCAGGCGGGCGAACGGAGGGCGATCAGCGCATCCAGATCGAGCGGCAGGGCGATGCCGTCGAGATCGAGGGTCACCTGCCCGGAGTATTGCCCGGTCATTTCGTATCGGGTGCCCTGCAGCTTGTGCGCGGTCAGCCGCACCGACCCCTGGATGTCCAGCAGCCAGTAGTGCGCGATGCCGCATTCGGCGTACTCGGCGAACTTCATGATCCGGTCCACCCGCCGCGATCCGGGCGAAAGGATCTCGATGGCGGCCAGCACATCCGCGGGCCGCACCCGGGTGGCGTGCGCCGCCCCGGCCGCACCGCCCACCACCAGCACGTCCGGCACCCGCACCGTCGGCGGCGTCCCCTCGTCCACCACCAGTTCGATGCGCGCCAGGGCCGCGACGCGCCGCGGCAGCGCCCGCTCCAGCTGGGCGGCCAGCCGCCACACTGCCAACTGATGCCGCGGCGGCTGCGGGGCCAGGACCAGCACTCCGTCCACCAATTCGCGGGCCTGCCCGCGCTGCAGCTCCGGTAGCGCCGACCATTCCGCGAGGGTCAATAGGTGATCAGGCCAGTACGCAACAGCTTTCAGCAATTCCGCGGAACTCGACCGGGTCATGCAGCCAGTCTTCCACGCTCCGCAACCGCGCAGCGACGTTTCACCCCTTCAACCGCAGAACCGCCAGCACGCGCCGGTGATGCATATCCGAGGGCGGCAGTTCCAGTTTGGTGAAGATGTTGCCGATGTGTTTTTCGACCGCGCGCTCGGTCACCGTGAGCGCCTCCGCGATGGCGGCATTGGACAGCCCCTGCGCCATGCGCTCGAGCACCTCGCGCTCGCGCGGGGTGAGCCGGGCGAGCGAATCCTGTTGCCGGGCAGCGCCCATGAGCTGGCTCACCACTTCCGGATCGAGGGCGGTGCCGCCGGTGGCGACGCGGCGCAGGGCATCGGTGAAATCGCCGATATCGGCGACCCGGTCCTTGAGCAGGTAGCCGACGCCGCCGGCGCCGGCGGCGAGAAGTTCGGTGGCGTAGCGGGTTTCGATCCATTGCGAAAAGACCAGTACGCCTGTTTCGGGATGGCTGCGCCGCAGTTCCAGGGCCGCCAGCAGGCCCTCATCGGTGAAACTGGGCGGCATGCGTACATCCACCACCGCCACATCGGGCCGATGCTCGGCCACCGCCGCGCGCAGCGCCGCGGCATCGCCCACCGCGGCCTGCACCTGGTAGCCGCGCTCGGCCAGCAATGCGGTCAGGCCGTCGCGGAGGATGGCATTGTCCTCCGCGACGATCACCCGGAGCGGGGCGTTCATTGCGGTCCCGCCAGCGGGAGGGTCATGGTGACCACGGTAGGCCCGCCGATCGGACTGTCGACCAGCAGATAGCCGTCCACCGCGCGCGCCCGCGCCGCCAGCCCCGAAAGCCCGCCGCCGACAGCGCGTTCCACGGTGCTGTCCAGGGGTTGCAGCGCCCCGCCGGTGCCGTTGTCGCGCACGCTCACCGCGATCATGTCCGTCCCGGTGGGCAGCACCGACACCCAGATGCGGGTGGCGCCCGCGTGTTTCACCACATTGGTGAGCAGCTCCGCGACCGAGAAGTAGGCGATGGCCTCGATGGCCGGGCTGGGCCGCTGCGGCAGCATGACGCCCAGCTCCACCGGGATGGCGCAGCGCGCGGCCAGGGTCTGCAGGGCGGGCTCGAGCCCGAGGTCCAGGGCGGGCGGATGGATACCGCGCACCAGCTCGCGCAATTCGGTCAGCGCCTCCTTGGAACCGGCGCAGGCATCGGCGATGAGGGTGCCGGCGTCCCCGCCGGCGGCCAGGCGCTCCTCGGCGCGGGCCAGCGTCATGGCAATGGTGACCAGGCGCGCCTGCGTGCCGTCGTGCAGATCGCGTTCCAATTGCCGCAGCGTGGCGGCGGCGTCGTCGACGGCGGCGCGACGACTCTCCTGCAGTTCCGTGATCCGCCGATCACGCGCGGTAGGGCCCAGCAGCAGCACCGTCAGCCACCGCTGCACCCAGCAGACGCCGCGAACCAGCCACGGCAGGAACAGGCAGAGCACCACGCCGATCGCGGCGACGCCGAGGACCTGCGGCCAGGTTTCGATATAGGTGTCGTTGAACTGGAACAGCGAGTGGTGCTCGACGCCGTTCTCGTCGACATTGATCGGATGCACGAGCACCCAGGGAATAGGGGAGATGGCGGTGAACACGGCCATCGCAATGGCGACCAGCACGAAGTAGCCGAGCAGCACGCCCATGAACGCCTGGGTGAGCAGGAACAGCAGCGCCCGCCAGCTGGTGCGATCGGTGAACACGCTCTTGAACCAGCCGAGGAAGCCCGGGTCCGGACGGAAGTCCGCCGGCGCCGCCACGTCGATGTCCAGTAAGCCGCGGGCAATCGCGCGGTAGACCGCGCCCCAGATCCGCCCGCCCAGGATGATCACCGCCAGAATCGGCAGGCCGACCACGAAGATCGAGAGGTACACGCCGCCGCCGATACCGAGGAACAGGTAGCAGACCGCCAGGCAGCCGAGCACGAAAGCGACCACCAGATAGGCGAATTCCTTCCAGGTGCGCGCCTGGAAGGGGGCCGTGAGGATTGCGCGCAGCACGGCGGCCGGGCCCGTGCGCACGGTGGATTCGGGTACCGGTTCGGTCATCTCGAGCACGACTGTGGGTTGGTCGGCGGTTTCGCTCATGGTCTCCATCGTTGTTTGCCAGGGGTTGCGAGCGCGAGGGAGCAGGCTCGGAAATCCCCGGTGGTGCTGGCACCACCACCTAGCATCATGCCTATGACGTATGACTCGCCGCCGCCGGGCTACAACGCGCCGCCACCCGGCTACTACGGTATGCCGCCGCAGGATCATCCACAGGCCACCATCATTCTCATCCTCGGCATCCTGAGTCTGGTGCTGTGCCAGTTCCTGGGCCCGGTGGCCTGGGTGATGGGCCGCCGGGCGCTCACCGAGATCGATACCGCGCAGGGCGGGCTCGGCGGACGCGGCATGGTGCAGGCCGGATACATCTGCGGGATCGTGGCGACCGCGCTGCTCGCACTGGGCCTGCTGGTCGTGCTCGCCGCCCTCGTCCTGGGCGCTTTCGCGAGTACCACCTCGGCCTGACCCGGTCGTCCGGCTCGCCCCGCGCACCCGCATCGAAATACGATGCGGCCGTGAGTTATCCCGAATACCAGTACAACCCGTACCCGGAGCAGCCGTTTCCGGGTTACCGGCCGCCGGCGGACCATCCACAGGCCGTCACCATTCTGGTGCTGGGCATCCTGAGCCTGACCTGCTGCCAGCTGCTGGGCCCGGTGGCCTGGATCATGGGCCACAAGGCGCGCCGGGAGATCGATCAGTCCGGCGGCATGCTGGGCGGGCGCGGGAATGTGACGGCGGGGTACGTCTGCGGGATCGTCGGCACCTGCCTGATGATTCTCTACGGCGTGGCCATCCTGATCTCCATCCTGTTGGACAGCGGCTCGAGCAGCTACTGACCAGCCCATTAGGCTGGTCCGGGTGAGTCCCATCCCGACCTCCGACGAATCGCTCGCTCCCGGTCCCACCGAGTGGGGTGAGCATCCGCACGGTGTCGGGCCGTGGCGCGACGAGTTCGGCACGGAGCCGCCGGCGGATCCGCGTCTGGATCCGGAACTGCTCGCGCACGGGGACCGCCGCAATGTGGTGGACGCCTACCGCTACTGGACCCGCGAGGCGATCGTCGCCGATATCGATCGCCGCCGACATCCCTTCCACGTGGCCATCGAGAACTTCGGCCACGACGCCAATATCGGCACCGTGGTCCGCACCGCGAATGCCTTCGCCGCGGCGGCCGTCCACATTGTGGGACGCAAGCGCTGGAATCGGCGGGGCGCCATGGTGACCGACCGCTATCAGCACATTCGGCACCACACCGATATCGACGAGTTGCTGGAGTATGCGGCGGCCGAGGATCTCACCGTAGTGGCGGTGGACAATGTCCCGGGCTCCGTGCCGCTGGAAACCGCCCAGCTGCCTCGCAATTGCCTGCTGCTCTTCGGCCAGGAGGGCCCGGGAGTCACCGACGCGGCCAAGAAAGCCGCCACCCTGACCGTCTCCATCGCCCAATTCGGCTCCACCCGCAGCATCAATGCGGGTGTCGCCGCCGGTATTGCCATGCACGCCTGGATTCGCCAGCACGCCGACTTGACTACTGCCTGGTGATCCAGCAGGGCGGCACCCTCGCTAGGCCAGGTGCCGCTCACGCACCCGATGCAGATTGTGGAGGGGCACCCGCCGGAACGGGTAACCGTCGGCAAGGCGGAGCTCGGCAACCCCCAGAAGTGCAGTGTGACAGCAGATTCAGGACTGATCGACCGGTCCGGACTCGAACGCCGCGACATCGTCGACGGCCAGCTCGATCAACTCGGCGAAGGTGAACGGCGAGCCGATGCGCCCGTCCCGCCAGACGGGCGCCCATGACCCGTCGTGGTACTGAAGCCAACCGGCGGCTCGCTCCCCGCCGATCAGCGCGAGCGCGTCATCGGCTTCCATCGGGACCGGTCCGGGTGTAGGTGTTCTCGGGACTCACGGTGAACACGTCCACCAGCCGCCGCAGCTCGCGAGGAATGGTCGCAGACTCGAAATGCATTGTGCTCGGCACGAATACGGCTTCCACCGGGATGCGAGCAATGGTGGCCTTCAGCCCCGCGAGCAAAGGCTTTCCGGTCCGCCCGTCGATGACGATCATCTTCGCGAAGTCGAATCCGCGCAGCGCCGCCGTGCTGCGAACCTCCGTCTCGTCCCACGCCTGCCTGATGCCGCTGATGTCGGATCGGATGTAGCCGATCGCGGTTGGCCGGAATTTCATGATGTGTCCGTTCTGTCTGGTGATGGTTGCGGATGAACAGCACCGGGCGCACCTCAATGGCACACCCCGCAGAAACGACACGCCCACCGAATCGGAGGCTCCGGGGAAACTGCCGCGAAACCCCTGCATGACCTCCGCGCCAGGTGAGACGATTTCACCGCAATGGTGAATCCGACCTCCCCGCAACGGAGGATTGCAATGACACAGCCAATCGCTGAGGCTGGATCGACACTGCCGCGCCGTCAGCTCGGTCGCTATCTGCTGGAGTGGCGCAATCGCGCCGGATACACGCAAACCAAGGCCGCCCAGCTATTGGAAATGGGGGCAACCAGTCTCGGGCGATTGGAGAAGGGCGAGAACTCTCGGATCAAGTCTCGGGACATTCAGGCCGCGTGCGACTTGTACGGCGTGCCAGAGGATCTCACCGCCGGCCTGGTCGGGTTGGCGAAGCAGGCCAATGTGAAGAACTGGTGGCATCAGTACGGCGACCTCATCCCCAAGGACTTCGATGTCTACGTGGGTCTCGAGGCCGCTGCATCCAAAGTCGTTACCTATCAGCCTGATCTGGTACCTGGCCTGCTTCAGATCGCGGACTACGATCGATCACTCGTCAGTCATATCTGGCCAGACGATTCCCCCGAAGAATGGGAACGGCGAGTGCAGTTGAAGATGCAGCGCCAGCGGATCATCACTCGACGAACCCAACCGGTTTCGCTGGACGCCGTTGTCGGCGAAGCCGCATTGCGCCGGGTCACAGGCAGTCGGAACATCATGGCCGCTCAGCTCCGGCATCTGGCGGATCGATCGACCGAGGACAATGTTGAACTGCGAATACTCCCCTTCGAGGCCGGGTTTCCGGGTGGCACGTCGATGCCCCCATTCGTTCTGCTCCAATACGGAGACTCGGCACCCGGAGAGCCGGTAGAGCCCCCTGTTGTGTTCCTGGAGGGCATCGTGGGCAACATGTACATTGAGGACGCGGACGACGTGGCCAACTTCTCGCGGTCGTTCGATCGTCTGAAGAACGGGGCACTCGACGGCAACGACAGCCGACAGATGCTCAGGCAGATAGCAAGGGAGCACGAGAGTGGACGTTGACCTGTCCGGTGCGCACTGGTTCAAGAGCAGCTACAGCCAGGGCGGCGGCGAATGCGTCGAGGTCGCATTCCTCGATGGTGGCACCGTCGGCGTCCGCGACTCCAAGAACCCGACCGGCCCGGCGCTAATTTTCACGCCCGGCGAGTGGAGCGCCTTCACAGCGGGTGTCACTGACGGGGAATTCAACCACCCCAACTGATTCCGCAGCCTATCCCGCGAGCCGAGCGACTATCGGTCGGCTATTGTGCTCACCTGCGATGCGGCGAACGAATCCACCAGCACGAGCCGCTTGGCCGGATTCTTGTTGCAGGCCACCGCCCACAAGAATCGCGGCGAGGCGCGGTCCGGCTACGAGATGGACGCGCGATTCGACAAGAACGCTTCCGAGGTCACCTCCAGCGGTGCGCTGTCCGGTCTCGGCTCCGAGGCGTTCTTCGTCTGGACGCAGCGCGGGTTCAACTCCGGCGCCGTCCCCTCCACTCAGTTCGACACGACGGTTCTCGAGCGGATCGTCGCCTACAACGAGAAGGCATGCATGAAGTAGCCCCCGGGGCTGCGATCAGCCCTGTCGCTCGCCTCCAACAGCGATGAGCTTGGCAGCAAAGGCGTCGGCCTGGGCGGACACTAACGCGATGGATTTGGCGGGAAACCGCCAAACTCCGGGGTGTGTTGACCGTTCAGGCCAGTGCTTATGGTCGGGAATCACCGTTCGTGCGGTGGCAGCTTCACTGTCCGGTGACGGACCGCCTCCGCTATCCCGAGTTGTTCGGCGAAGGCGACCAAACCGGCTGTGAGAGCGGCAAGGCCGGGTTCACCGAGCCGTCGGGCAAGGGCTGCTTGGGATTTGGCGCGCGCCCGGCGCGCGGTCGTGATGCAGGCGGTTCCGCGTTCGGTGAGGGTGATGCGTCGCGCCCTGCGGTCGGCGGGGTCGGCGTTGCGGGTGACGTAGCCCAATGATTCGAGCTCGACCACGAGTTTCGATGCGCCCTGCTGGGTCATGCCCAGCTGCTCGGCGAGCTCGCCGACGGTGGGATTGCGGTCGATCAGATGTTGGAAGACGAAGCCGTGCGCCGGGCGGATATCGGCGAACCCGGCGGCATGCATCTGCTCGATCACCTTGGCGCTCACCGCTTCACCGGTGAGCATGACCAGGGTCGGGATGTCGAGCCCTTCCAGTGCTACATCACCCATATGCACAACTATAGTTGAACAACTACAGTTGTGCATATGACGCACTTCGACGACAAAGCCCGTGACCTGATGGCGGCTCTGGAAAGCGGGGCCACCGGTGATCAACTGCGCCCGTTCTTCCACCCCGACGCCGTCCAAGTCGAACACCCCAGCCGTGTAGTGCCGGCCGGCCGCACCCGCGCCTTGAACGCGATGCTCGAGGCGTCCATTGCCGGAGCGCGATTGTTCGCATCGCAGCGCTACGACATCCAGAACACGATCGCCGTGGAAAACCGTGTCGCAGTTCAACTTCGGTGGTCCGGCGTACTGGCGCAGCAATTGCAAGACCACAAACCGGGCGATGTCTTGGAGGCCGATGTGGCCATGTTCCTCACCTACGACGACGCGGGCCGAATTCTGCGGCAGGAAAGCTACGACTGCTATCCGTGATCGATCGGAGAGCGGACTAGCGGCGGTGTGCCCGGGGGTCGGCGAGCAGGTATTGCGCCGCCGCGTAGGTGCCCAGGATGACGCCTTCGGTGACGCGGCGCGAGCGCTCGGTGCGCGCGAAGATCTTGCGGAGCACGATGAGTCCGTCGGAGAGGGTGAACAGCAGTGCGCCCACGCCCAGGCGACTGCGCGGATCGGAGTTCGGGATATTCAGGCCCGCAATGTTTTTCGCGTCCGCGGCCAGGCCCGGATCGGAGGCCAGGGTGGCGGCGGAGCCCAAGGTCGCGCCATAGGCGGTGAGCGGCAGGGCAACTGCCGGAGCCTTGGCTCGCATGAGCGCGGCCGCGCCCAGCCAGGCCGCGAGTCGCTGACCCGCGATTGCCGGGCGCGGGCGCGCCCCACGACGCCACCACAGCCACGAGTAACCCGTCTGCATGACGGCGAAAGATGATGCGCCCGCGATCAATCGGCGGTCATTGTCCGGTTCTATAAGCAGCACGTCGCCGACCGTCGCGGCGGCCAGCGAGCCCAGTAGCACCGCGCGATCCGCGGGATCCAGATCCGAGCCGTTGACCGCCACATCCGCCGCCAGCAGCGGCATCATGAGCGGCTTGGCGAGCCATTGCAGCTTGTCGCGGCCGGTGACGGCGCCGAACACCGTCACCGCCGCGGCGCCGGCGAACGCGGCGCGAAACGGTCCGGCCATGACTAGAAGCTGGGCTCCGCCGGAGCCGGCGGCAGCACCGCGACCTGACCGGCGTAGGACAGGCCGGCGCCGAAGCCGAGCAGCAGCGCCAGCTGACCGCCCTTGGCCTTGCCGGTGACCAGCATCTCCTCCATGGCCAGCGGGATCGAGGCCGCCGACGTATTGCCGGTGTTCTCGATGTCATTGGCCATGGGGATGTCGTCGGCCAGGCCCAGGTTCTTCTTCATGAGCTCGTTGATTCGGGCATTGGCCTGATGCGGGATGAACACCTCGATGTCCTCCTTGGCCACGCCCGACACCTCGATGGCGCTGGACAGGGCGCGCGGCAGGGTGACCGCGGCCCAGCGGAAGACCTTGGGGCCCTCCATGTGCAGCGACATGCGGCCGACGGGCTCGACCGCCGGATCGGTGCCCTGCAGCCGCTGCGCCTTGTTCATGAATTCCAGGAAGTCGACGTCCTGGGCGATGGCCTCGGCGTTCTCGCCGTCGCTGCCCCACACCGTCGGGGAGATGCCGTTCTCCTCGGCGGGCCCGACCACGACCGCGCCGGCGCCGTCACCGAAGATCATGGCGGTGCCGCGGTCGGTCGGGTCGAGACCCACGGTCATGGTCTCGGCACCGATGACCAGGATGTATTCGGCCGAGCCGGAACGGATCATGTCCGCCGCGATACCGAGGCCGTAGCCGAAGCCGCCGCAGCCGGAGGTCAGGTCGAAGGCCGGAATGCCATTGATGCCGAGATCCGAGGCGATGGTGGGCGCGCCGTGCGGGGTGAGCTTGAGCCAACTGGAGGTGCACAGGATCAGCGCGCCGATCTTAGCGCGATCGAGGCCGGTGTTCTTCAGCGCGCGATCGCCCGCCGCCACCGCCATGGTGCGCAGCGTCTCGTCGCCACTGATCCAGCGCCGGTTGTTGATCCCGGTGCGGTCGAAGATCCACTCGGGAGTGGAGTCGAGCACCTCGCACACCTCGGCATTGCTGACGAGGCGCTGGGGGCGGTATGCCCCGATGCCGAGCATCGCGACATTCTGATGACCCTTGTTGACCGCAATGCTCACCACAGGTGACTCAACCCTTCACAACAGCGTGTCGACTTCGTTGTCGGACAGAAGACCAGGACCAGGCTAACTCAGAACAAATCGTTAACCCAGGGCAAGATCTTTGAGGCCGAGAATCGAACGATACTCGAGGCCCTCGGCCGCGATGACGCCGTCCGCGCCGGTCTCCCGATCCACCACCGTGGCCACGCCGACCACGATTGCTCCGGCGTCGCGGAGCGCGCGCACCGCGGTCAGCGGCGAGTTGCCGGTGGTCGTGGTGTCCTCCACCACCAGCACCCGCTTGCCCACGATGTCCGGGCCCTCGATCTGCCGCTGCATACCGTGCGACTTGGCCGCCTTGCGCACCACGAAGGCGTCGATGGGCCGGCCCGGCGCATGCATGACCGCGGCCGCCACCGGGTCCGCGCCCATGGTGAGCCCGCCGACCGAGTCGAAGTCCCAGTCCGCGACCAGCTCGCGCAGCAGCTTGCCGATCAGCGGCGCCGCCTCGTGATGCAGGGTGGCGCGGCGCAGATCCACGTAGTAGTCGGCTTCCTTGCCCGAGGACAGGGTCACCTTGCCGTGCACGACAGCGAGCTCGCGCACCAGGTCCGCCAATCTATCTCGATCGGTCGTCGTTACCTGCATTTCTGTGTTCATGTCCTTCCGAGTGCGTTGTACAGGCCCCGATTCAGGCGGGTCACCAGCGACCGGGGGATCAGTCCGGCGACCGCAGCGATCGCTTTGTACTGCATTCCGGGCACGCTGATCACCCGGTTCTTCTCCAGATCATCGAGCGACCCGGCCACCACCTCGTCCACGGTCAACCACAGCTGGCGCGGCAGCGAACCCGTATCGATTCCGGCTCGCTCATGGAATTCGGTGCGGACGAGTCCCGGGCACAATGCCTGCACCCGGACGCCGGTCCCGGCCAGCCCGCCCGCCAGCCCTTGCGAAAAGGATACGACGTACGCCTTGGAGGCCGAGTAGGTCGAGCCCCTCCCGGGTATCAGGCCGGCCATGCTGGCCACATTCACCACCGTGCCATTGGCCGCGTGCACCATGGCCGGCACCGCCGCCCGGGTCAACTGCATGACGGCGGTGACGTTCACATCCAGCTGGCGTTGCAGCAGTTCCGGATCCACCGTCCAGAACTCGCCCGAATTCCCGAATCCCGCATTGTTGACCAGGAATTCGACACCTTCGGCGAGCCGCGCCGCGACCCGCTCACGATCCTCGGCGCGCGCCAGGTCCGCGGGCAGTATCTCCGCCCGCGCCCCGAAGCGCACCTCGCAATCGTGCGCCAGCGCGACGAGCCGCTGCTCGTCGCGCGCCACCAGCACCAGGTCGTAGCCGAGCGAGGCGAGCCGGATGGCGTACGCCGCGCCAATACCCGAGGTCGGCCCGGTGACCACGGCCACCGGCCGGTGCGCGCCGGGCAGGCGCGATACGGGAGAGCTCTCGGTCATCGACTACCCATCGCTCGACAGACAGGGGGCACGGTCGCCGGTGACCGAGACTGCGCACCCATTCTTGTCCCTCGAGCCCCCTGGCGCGGGAACAACGCGCTGTATTTGATTTGTGGGGGACACCCCCACGCCCCCGGCGGGGGCACCCCGCACCCCACAGGGGCCAGCCCCCGCACCCCCGCAAGGGGCTCCGCCCCTTGACCCCGATGCCGGGTTGGGCGCGTCGGGAGGATCAGCGGGGGGTCGGGCCCTGGTATGGGCGGAAGCCGGGGTGGAAGGGGCCGCCGGGTGGGGCGCTGCGGCCCTGGTCCTTGCGCCAGCCTTCCTCGGGTTCGCGGTCGTCCTCGGGTTCCTCGTCGGGCCAGTCCTCGGGGTCGGGGTATTCGCCGTCCGGGTATTCGGCGGCGCGGCGGGCGTCCTCGGCGGCCCAGTCCTCTTCCTCTTCCGGGGCGGGCGGCCAGTTGCGGCGCGGGCGGTTGCGCGGGTCGGGCACGACTTTCAGTGCGGGACGCCAGGATTCGGGCTCGGAATCGGAGCCGGGATCGGATTCGTCGCCGGCGATATCGTTCACCAGCGGGCTGTAGTCGTCCTCGTCCTCGGGTTCGGGGCGGCGCGCCGGCTGGGTGCGGGCGGTCGGGCGCTCGGCCTCGTAGTCGCCGTCCTCGTCGTAGCCGTCGTAGTCGTCGTCCTCCGGAACCGGGTGCGAGCGGCCGGGTTCGGGCAGATCGTCGCGGGCGCGCTCGGAGCTGATGACCGGCGGCAGCACGTGCAGCAGACCGGACAGCCGCAGCACCGCGTCGATGGCGGTCTCCCAGTCCTTGGAGGTGGAGCCGACCGGCAGCATGCCGAGGGTCCAGTTGCCCTCGCTCCACAGCTGCTGCACGGTATCGGGCAGCGATTCGATGAACGCCACCATGCGCTGATCCACGGCGTGCCGGGCGATATCCGGATTGGTGGCGAACACGACCCGATCGCCGATGGCGCCGAGCAGTTCCAGATCGTGGTCCTTGGGCGGCGCGGCGGTCTTGAGCCGCAGGTCGATATCGATGTCCGAGCCGATCTGCCGGCGCACCGCGACCAGGGTGGCGGAGTCCTCCAGATCGAAGAGCACGAACTTCTCGCCCTTTCGGTTGCCGGACACCACGTCCACCGCCGACAGATAGCCGAGCTTGGCCAGCGCGCCGCGCCGCCAGGTGGAGGCCAGCGCCGGTTCCACCGAAACATAGGTGTAGCCCTGGGATTTCGCCCAGACCTGCCGCACGTGCCCGGTGCGCTGCCGTTGCAGCCGATCGAAATAGAGCAGCACGATCGCACCCACGAGCGCGATCGCCGCCAACCCGAACCATATAGCCGTCATCGCCGCCTACCCTATCCAGCCGGGACGTGAAATGCCCGGTACGCCTGCACGTTGTCGTGCGCGAGCCGCCGCCGGATCGCTCATCGGGGCGCGCTCGGCAGCGAGGTGCTGATGATGATCTTGGCCTGAATGGTTCCGTCGGCCGCCTTGTCCCCCTCCACCATCACCATCTCGCCGACCTTCAGGTCCGCCACGGTGGTGCTGGACAGCGAGATCACCTGGGTGCTCGCATCGGTTTTCACGGTGACGGTATCGCCGGCCAGGGTGGTCATGGTGAGCGTCTTGCCGTCGTTGCTCGCGATGGTGCCCATGTCCGCGCCGAGGCCCTCGATATCGCCGAAGCCGGGAATCTGCGGGATGCCGCTGGGTAGTGGCACCCCGGACGTACCGGTATCGAGGGGAAGCGGGAAGGCGTTGCCGGTGGTGGTCCGCGTCGAGGACGCGGTGTCGGAGGACGAATCCTTGTTCGCCAGCAGCACTCCCACGCTCACACCGGCCAGTGCGACGAGCACGAAGGCGGCGATGCCGAGGACCACCCAGAGATTCTTGTTGCGCTTGGGCGGTTGCGGACCGCCCGGGGGCGGATAGCCGCCGGGCTGCTGACCGCCCGGAACCCCGGGGGCGACCGGGTAGCCAGGGTAGCCGCCCGCGCCGGGTGGAGCGTACGCGCCGGGCTGCAGGTACTGGGTTTCGTAGCTGCTCGTCGGCGCGTACCCGCCGCCGCTCTCGTAGGCGCCCCAGGCGGCGTCGGGCGGCGGCATCACGCGGGTGGCGTCCGGCCCGGGCGGCTGCGCGAAGTAGTCGGTGGGCGCCGCGTAGTTCTCGGTGGGCCCGTACGCCGCACCTGCCTCCGCGGTGTGCCCGGCCGGCCCGCCGGCGCGACCGACCTTCTCGGTCGGCCCGTCCACCGGATCGGGGTCCGGCCGCCGCGACCACGGATCGCTGGGGTTGGTCATGGCCTCCAGGGTAGGCGGCGGCACACCGCGCGGCGCAGAACTACACCGCGCGGTGTGCGATTCGCCCGATTCAGCGGCCGACGATGAGGTGGTCGCCGTCTCCGCTGACATTGACCTTCACCGTGTCGCCGTCCTGGACCTCACCGGCCAGCAGCTCCTTGGCGAGGGTGTCGCCGATGGACTGCTGGATGAGCCGGCGCAGCGGGCGGGCGCCGTAGGCCGGGTCGTAGCCGCGCACGGCCAGCCAGAAGCGGGCCGAGTCGGAGACGTCCAGCTTCAGGCGGCGCTGGGACAGCCGCTGCTGCAGCTGGTCCAGCTGGATGTCGACAATGGTCTCCAGCTGTTCCTCGTCGAGGGCGTGGAACATGACCACATCGTCGAGCCGGTTGAGGAATTCCGGCTTGAACGCGGCGCGCACCGAGTTCATGACGAAATCCTTGTCGCCGCCCGCACCCAGGTTGGAGGTCAGGATGAGGATGGTGTTGCGGAAATCGACCGTGCGGCCCTGACTGTCGGTGAGCCGGCCCTCGTCGAGCACCTGCAGCAGGATGTCGAACACGTCCGGGTGGGCCTTCTCGATCTCGTCGAACAGCACCACCGTGTACGGGCGCCGGCGCACCGCCTCGGTGAGCTGGCCGCCCTGGTCGTAGCCGACGTAGCCCGGGGGCGCGCCGACCAGGCGGGCCACCGAGTGCTTCTCGCTGTACTCGCTCATATCGATGCGGACCATGGCGCGCTCGTCGTCGAACAGGAAGTCCGCCAACGCCTTCGCGAGCTCGGTCTTGCCGACGCCGGTGGGGCCCACGAACATGAACGAGCCGGTCGGCCGGTTCGGATCGGCGACGCCGGCGCGGGCGCGGCGCACCGCGTCCGAGACCGCCTGCACCGCTTCGGCCTGCCCGACGACGCGCTTGCCCAGTTCGTCCTCCATGCGGAGCAGCTTCTGGGTCTCGCCCTCCATCATCTTGCCCACCGGCACACCGGTCCACGACGACACCACCTCGGCGATATCGTCCGGCCCGACCTCCTCCTTGAGCATGACGTCGCCGTCGGCCGCGCCCTTGGCCTTGACCTCGGCCTCGCCGAGTTCCTTCTCCAGCTTGGGGATTCGCCCGTACCGGAGTTCGGCGGCCTTGCCCAGATCGCCGTCGCGCTCGGCGCGATCGGATTCGCCCCTGAGCTTGTCCAGCTCCTCCTTGATGTCGCGCACCGAGTCGATGGCCGCCTTCTCGTTCTGCCAGCGGGTCATCAACTGGTTGAGCTTCTCGCGATCGTCGGCGAGTTCGGAGCGCAGCTTCTCCAGGCGCTGCTTGGAGGCGTCGTCGGTCTCCTTGGCCAGCGCCATCTCCTCGATCTCCAACCGGCGCACGGCGCGTTCCACCTGATCGATTTCGACCGGGCGGGAATCGATCTCCATGCGCAGCCGCGAGGCGGACTCGTCCACCAGGTCGATGGCCTTGTCCGGCAGGAACCGCGAGGTGATGTAGCGATCCGACAGCGTGGCGGCGGCGACCAGCGCGGAGTCGGTGATGCGCACGCCGTGGTGCACCTCGTAGCGCTCCTTGAGCCCGCGCAGGATGCCGACGGTGTCCTCCACCGACGGCTCGCCCACCAGGACCTGCTGGAACCGGCGCTCCAGGGCCGGATCCTTCTCGATGTGCTGGCGGTATTCGTCGAGCGTGGTGGCGCCGACCAGGCGCAGCTCGCCGCGCGCCAGCATGGGCTTGATCATGTTCCCGGCGTCCATGGCGGATTCGCCGGTCGCGCCCGCGCCGACAATGGTGTGCAGTTCGTCGATGAAGGTGATGATCTGCCCCGCACTGGATTTGATCTCCTCCAGCACGGCCTTGAGCCGCTCCTCGAATTCGCCGCGGTACTTCGCGCCCGCGACCATGGCGCCCAGGTCGAGCGAGACGAGGCGCTTGCCGCGCAGCGATTCCGGGACGTCGCCGGCGATGATGCGCTGTGCCAGACCCTCCACGATGGCGGTCTTGCCCACGCCCGGCTCGCCGATGAGCACCGGATTGTTCTTGGTGCGCCGCGACAGCACCTGCACCACGCGCCGGATCTCGGCGTCGCGCCCGATGACCGGATCCAGCTTGCCCTCGCGGGCGGCGGCGGTGAGATCGGTGGAGTACTTCTCCAGGGCCTGATAGCTGCCCTCGGGATCGGGGGTGGTGACGCGGGTGTTGCCGCGCACGGCGGTGAACGCCTCGCGCAGATTGTCCGCGGTGGCGCCGTACTTCAGCAGCAGCTGCGAGACGTCCGAGTCCCCGGCGGCCAGGCCGACCATGAGGTGCTCGGTGGAGACGTATTCGTCGCCCATCTCGGTGGCGAGCCGCTGGGCCGCGGTGACGGCGGCCAGGGCCTCGCGCCCGAGCTGCGGGGTGGTGGTCGCGCCGCTGGCGCGGGGCAGGCGGTCGACGATGTCCTGGGCCTCGCGCCGGACCGTCGCCGGGTCGACTGCGACGGCCTTCAGCAGCGGGGCGGCGATGCCGTCGGTCTGATCCAGCAACGCCACCAGCAAGTGCGCCGGACGAATCTCCGGATTGCCGGCGGCGGAGGCCGCTTGCAATGCGGCGGTCAGGGCCGCCTGAGTCTTGGTGGTGGGATTGAACGAGTCCACTGTCACCTTCCTACTAGTCGTTTACTCGATCCAACGCGGCAGAAGTTGAGTCTGTTCCGCTCAAGTCTGACGAGTTTTCGACAACGGCACCAGAGGGACGTACGTCACACACAACGCTACGCTGGAACCAGTTCGTTGACGCATCACCGCAGCCGTTCCGTCCCGGTAGTTCCGAACGAATGGAGCCCCATGCGCGCGATCGTGATTCGAGAATTCGGCGGCACTCCCGAGCCGGCGGATATGCCGGTCCCCGAGCCGGGACCGGGGCAGATTCAGATTCAGCTGGAAGCGGCCGGGGTGAACCCGTTCGACAAGCGCATCATCGACGGCTATCTGGACGGCAAGCTGCCGCACGACTTTCCGCTCATACCGGGCGTCGACGGCGCGGGCAGCGTCTCGGCGGTGGGCCCGGACGTGACGGATTTCGAAATCGGCGAGCGGGTGGTCGGCAAATTCCTCGTACCGCCGGTCGGGCACGGCACCTTCGCCGAATACATCGTGGTCCCGCGGGTCAGCAGCATTGCCAAGGTCCCCGACGAGATCACCGCCATCCAGGCCGCGGCGCTGCCCACCGCGGGCATTACCGCGCTCGATCTGGTGCACGCCGCGAAGGTGGGGACCGGGCAGACGGTGCTGGTGGTCGGGGCGACCGGCGGGGTGGGGTCGTATCTGGTGCAGCTGGCGACCCTCGCGGGCGCGCACGTCATCGCCACCGCACGGCCCGACGCCACCGATCGGATGCTGCGGCTGGGCGCGGCCGAGGTGGTCAACTACGGGCGGATCCCGGTCGGCGATTCCCCGACCCAGCAGCAGACGGCCGAGCTGTCCATCGCCGATTCGGTGCGCATCACCGTGCCCGGCGGGGTCGACGTGCTCTTCGATCTGGTCAGTCCGCCGGAGGTCTTCGCCCAGCACCTGGAACTCGTCAAGGCGGGCGGCGCGGCCTACACCACGGTCTGGTCCGCCGACGAGGAGGAGCTGAAGCGGCGCGGGATAACCGGCGGCAACTTCGAATCCCACGGCGGCGCACCCGAGTTGCGGGAGCTGCTGCGCGATGTCGGCAACGGTGATCTGGTGGTCCCCATCGACGCCACCCCGCCGCTCGCCGACGCCCCGGAAGTTATCGGCGCATCCGGCGCACGCGGCAAGACGGTGCTGGTCATCTGAACCTTCGGTTCCGCCTCCGGCCTCTCCGCGGCTCCGAATGACCCCAGCTTGGCTATATCCGTGCGACCACCGTTTTTTCAGGGATACTTGACGCGGAGGGCAGCCCGGAACCGGGCTCGTCCGGGGTAGCAGCAGAGGAAGGAAAGCTCGACGTCGTGGATGCGCGTTCGGCAGCGCTGGTCCGCGCAAACTTTCGGACAGTCGTCGAGGCCCAGCACGGGCCCGAACGACTGATCAGCGCGTTCTACGGTCACCTTTTCGCGGAGATACCCGCCCTGCGGGAGCTGTTCCCCTCCGCCATGGACATGCAGGCGAAACGCCTCGTCACCGCCATCCAGTTCGTCCTCGACAATCTGGAGGACTGGGATCGCGCCCAGCGCTTCCTGGAGCAGCTGGCGCGCGATCACCGCAAGTACGGCGTGGAGGCGGCGCACTACGACATCGCGGGTCGTGCGCTGCTCTCGGCCTTCCGCAGTTACAACGGGGTCGGGCACTGGAACCGGCAATTGGAGGCCGGGTGGCGCGATGTCACCATCCTGATCTCGGCGTCCATGGCCATCGGCGCCAATTCCGACAAATCGCAACCCTATTGGGAGGCGACGGTAGTCGGGCACCGGCGGGTGGTGGACGATCTGGCCATTGTGCGGCTGCAATCGGATACGCCCATCCCGTACGGGGCCGGACAGTACGTTCCGGTCGCCATTCCGCAGCGGCCCAAGATGTGGCGGTACCTGTCGCCGGCCATCCCCACCAATCCCTACGGCGAGATCGAATTCCATGTGCGCAAGGTCCGCACCGGCTGGGTGAGCCCGGCCATCGTGAACGAGACCAAGGTCGGCGACCGCTGGATGATCGCCGCGCCGCTGGGCGGCCTGCACGTGGATCTGAGCAGCCGCAAGGATGTGCTCATGATCAGCTCGGGCACCGGCATCGCGCCGATTCGCGCCCAGCTGATCGAGATGGGGCGGCGCGGCATCAATCCGCGCGTGCACCTGTTCATGGGCGGGCGCTACCCCTGCGATCTCTACGATGTGGAGAACATGTGGCAGCTCTCGCAGAGCAATCCGTGGCTGACCGTGATTCCGGTGTGCGAGAACGAAACCAACCCCTGGTGGCATCCGTATCCGCCGGCCGAGACGCCGTTCGGCATGCACCGGCGGCTCATCGGTAACCTGGGCGCGGTGGTGGCCAGTTTCGGCGCCTGGGCGGATCGGCAGATCCAGATCGCCGGGTCGGCCCGCATGATCGCCGATACCAAGCGGGCGCTGCTCGCGGTGGGCACCCCGGAGCGGAACATCATGTCCGATCCCGTCTAGATTCGGGATTCGGTGTAGCACAACATATTTCGATGATCAGGAGTTTGCCTTGACGCGCGGCCCGGACGATACCGACGAGTTCCCGATCATCAAGGCGGTGCCGTCCTACGCCGATACCGACGAACTACCCATCGTCACACCGGATACCCCGCCGCCGGACGGGCATCCGGCCGCGGCCCGGACCGCGGCTCCGTCCGCGCCCGGGCCCGGCGCCGCGGACGGGGAATGGTCGGCGACCGTGGTGGGCGCGCACCGGCTGCGCGAGGACCTCACGGTGATCCGGCTGATCGGCGAGTTCGTGCCGTTCGCGGCCGGGCAGTCGATGGAGGTGCGCACGCCGCAGCATCCGAATATCGCGCGGCGCTTGTATTCCGCCCTGCCGCCCTCGCTGGACGGCAAGCTGGAATTCCATGTGCGCACCGTGCCCGGCGGCTGGTGCAGCGGTTCGCTGGTATCGGACACCCGCGCCGGGGACGAATGGCGGATCAGCAATCCGGGCGGCTGGCTCACGGTGGACGAGGACGCCACCGAGATCGTCATGATCGCCGACGGCATCGGCCTGGCCCCGCTGCGCGCGCTGCTGCTGGACCTGTCCCGCCGCGCTACACCGCCGAACCTCACCCTGTTCCTCGGCGGACGCTACCCGCGCGACCTCTACGCCGCCGACATGCTCTATCTGCTGACCGAGCAATTCCCTTGGCTCACAGTGCTTCCGGTGGTGCAGGACGAGCACGATCCCAGCCGCGCCGATGCCTGGTACGAGGCGTGCAAGGTGGATGTCGGCTTCCAGCCGGAGGAAATGCTGCCCGGGACACTCGCCGAGGCCGTCGCACGATTCGCGCCCTTCGATCACCAGCAGATCCTGGTGTGCGGCAATTCCGGTCAGGTGCAGGCCGTGGTCGATCGCCTCATCGCGACCGGGACGCCGCGCGAAAACATTCGATACGAAGGGTTTTGAGACGCCCGTCATCCCGGAATGACGAGGGGAACTGCTCAGAACAGCGGGTCGTGGCGAATGTTCTGGGTCGGGGTGCCCGCGGCCATGAGCCGGAACTTGGTGGTCTGCACCATGGAAGGTGAACCGACGATCTGCACGTCACGATCCGCCCAGGGCCCGAATCCCGCCACGATCTTGCCGATCTGACCTACCCGCCGTGGCTGTAAGCCCGGAAGCTCCTTGGGCTCATCGGAATCCGCGAAATGCCACCACGGGTTCTCATTGCTCTCGGTGACCGGGTTGACGCTGAGCCACTTGTTGGCGCGCGCCAGCTGACTCAGGATCTCCAGATCGTAGAGATCGCACGGGTAATGCCCGCCGACGAACAGATCCACCTTGGGATTGGAGCGCCGCGCGGTCATGGCCATGAGCTGGGCGCGCAGCGGGGCGATCCCGGTGCCGCAGCCGATCATGAGCATCTTGCGGCGAGTATTGCGCGGCACGCCGAGCCCGCCCAGCGGCGAGCCGATCAGCCACTGCTCGCCGACCCGGGTGTGCCCGACCATGGCCGGGCTGACCCAGCCGCCGGTGACGCCGCGAATGTGGAATTCCAGTTCGCCGCTGGCATTGGCCGGTATGGCCGGGGACAGGTAGCGCCACATGCGCGGCCGGGACGGGATCTGCACGCTCATGTACTGCCCGGCCGCGTACTGCATGGGCTGGTCCAGCTTCAAGCGCACCACGGCGAGATTGCGCAGCACCTCGCGGTGTTCTGTGACGGTGCCGGTCCAGACCGGCGGGGTGCCCTCCTGCTCGGCGGCGCCGATCATGGTGTCGGCGATGACGCCGATGCCCTCGTCCCAGGCGCGGTCGACCTCGTCGGTCCACATCTCGGTGCCGGCATAGGCCTGCATGGCGGTCTTGAGCGATTTCCCCACGGCCGCATAATGTTCGGCAACCACACCGTATTTGCGATGGTCGCGCCCGAGCTGGGCGAGGAAGGGCAGTAGTTTGTCCGGTTCCTCCAGGCGGTCGACCACATAGGCGATGGCCCGGACCAGCCGGTCGCGCTGGGCGTCGAGGGCGGCCGGGAAGAAGTCGCGAACTTGTGGGTAATCCGTGAAAAGGATGGCGTAGAACGATCGTGCGAGTTTTTCGGGGCCGCCTTCCTCCGCAGCAACCGCCTTGAACGTCGTTCTAATCAATGCGACGGTCCGCGAATCCATTTGTGTCACAACCCCATTTCGCACTCGAACACGGGCGAGGCCGGCGAGTGCAGTGCTGCGGGACACTCGACAGCAGCCGTTGCCAAGCAAGTGTAGGTGAGGTTTGCCAGCAACGGAACGGGACGTTTCAACAACACGCCTGTAATTCCCTTAAATTGAGGACAGCGCAGGGTTATTTACCTGAAAACAGACTGTTCACCTGGAACACGCCGAGAGACACGGGGTTTCACTCGCCGATCTTGCGAGATCCGTTTTGCAAGACTCAGAAACTCAGCGACCGCACCGCAACCTCGCTCGCACATTAATTGCCTTGTCTCACAAGGACAAAACTCACAAACGGAATAATTCAATAACCGTCCGGTCTGTATCTATTTCCGCCCAACCCCAACTCATCAAAAAAGGTGCGAGAGCCGAAGCCCCCGCACCTTTTCCGCTACCCGCGGTGCGTACCGCCTACTGCGAGTGCCGCCGATTGCGCGGCTGCCACACCACGAGCGCGGTGCTACGCGGGGCGGGAGTCAGGTCGGGGCGGTACCCCGACCGGAGTCTTTCCACCTCGGCGGCCAACTCCGCGACCCGGTGCTGCAGCTCCTCGACCTGATTGGTGAGTTCGATGATCCGTTTGATGCCCGCCAGGTTGACGCCCTCGTCCTGGGACAGGCGCTGCACCTCGCGGAGCAGCTCCACATCCCGGTTCGAGTAGCGCCGGCCGCCGCCGGAGGTGCGCTGCGGCGAGACCAGGCCCAGCCGGTCATAGGTGCGCAGCGTCTGGGCGTGCATGCCCGCCAGCTGCGCGGCCACCGAGATCAGGAAGTACTGCGCCTCGGCCTTTTTCGGATCGGAACTCATTTACGCACCTGCCCATCCGGCACGCGGATCGAAGCCACTTTCCTTCTCCGCCTCCGCATAGCGCCGCAGCGCCTCGGTGGCATTGTCGTCCAGTTTCTGCGGGATCGCGACCTTCACCGTGACCAGCAGATCGCCCGCACCGCCGCCGCCCCGCTTGGGCACGCCGCGGCCGCGCACCCGCAGGGTACGGCCGTCCGCGGTGCCCGGCGGCACCTTGACGCCAACGCGGCCGTCCAGGGTCGGCACCGAAACCGTTGTGCCCAGCACCAATTCGCTGTAACTCACCGGCAGCACCAGGGTCAGGTCGTCGCCATTGCGGCCGAACACCTTGTCCTGGCTGACATGCACGGTGACATACAGATCGCCCGGAGGCGCACCGCGCAGGCCCGCCTCGCCCTGACCGGCCAGCCGGATCCGCTGTCCGTCGCGCACACCCGGGGGAATGCGGACGGTAATGGTGCGGGTCCGGTTCTGGATGCCGGTGCCGCGGCAGTCGCCGCACGGATCGTCGATGATCGACCCGGTGCCCCGGCAGTCCTCGCACGGCTCGCTGAATCCGAACGCACCCTGATTGCGGCTGATCACGCCGGAACCATTGCAGTGCGGGCAGACTCGCGGACTGGTGCCCGGCTTGGCGCCGCTGCCGTGGCAGGTGGTGCACGCCGCCGGGCTGGTCATCCGCAGCGGGACCGTCACGCCCTGGGCGGCCTCGCGGAAGCCCAGGGTCGTCTCGGTCTCCACATCGCTGCCGCGCCGCGGGCGCGACGAGGTGCGGGCGCCGCCGCGATTGAACAGGCCGCCGAGGATATCGCCGAGACCGCCGTCCCCGGCGGTCGCACCGGCGCCGCCGAAGATATCGCCCAGGTTGAACTCACCGGAGAACCCGCCCGGCTGGCCGTAGCCGCCGCCGGGCGAGAAGCCGCCGCGGCCGTAGCCGCCGCTCGCGAAGAGCCGGCGGGCCTCGTCGTACTCCTTGCGCTTCTCCGGATCCGACAGCACGGCATGCGCCTCGCTGACGGCCTTGAATCGCTCCTCCGCCTTGGCATCTCCCGGATTCTTGTCCGGATGCAGATCCCGGGCGAGCTTGCGATAGGCCTTCTTGACCTCGTCCTGGGTGGCGCTGGAGGAAACACCCAGCTCCTTGTAGAAGTCCTTCTCGAGCCACTCCCGATTCACCGGGCATCTCCTCCTCTCGGATTACTCGTATTACTCGGTAGCAGCGGCATCGGAGCCGGCGTTCGTCGAATCCGATGCGCTGCCGGTCTGTTCCGCTACGCCGTCGGTGACGCCGACCAGCGCGTGGCGCAAGACGCGATCGCCGAACTTGTAGCCCTTGCGCATGACCATGCCGATCACCGGATCGTGTCCGGAGCCCTCGTGCTGGACGGCCTCGTGCAGGGTCGGGTCGAAAGGCTCACCCTCCGAACCGAAGTCGACGAGTCCCTGTTTCTGCAGGGCGGTGACCAGTTTGTCCGCGACCGACTTGAGCGGTCCGGTCTCCAGGTCGCCGTGCGCGCGGGCGCGGTCGAGATCGTCGAGCACGCCGAGCAATTCGCTGACCACCGACGCCTTGGCGGTTTCGATGGTGGCCTGGCGGTCGCGCTCGACGCGGCGGCGGTAGTTGGCGTATTCGGCGGTCAGCCGCTGCAGGTCGGAGGTGCGCTCGGCGAGTTCGGCGCTGATGGCGTCCGCGAGCGAATCCTCGCTCGTGGCAATGTCATCCGCGGCCGAAGCCGCGGCGGAGGACTCCGCCGCGGCCTCGCCAACCTGACCCGCGAGCGGATCAACGACATCGTCGATGATGACCGGCTCTTCTTCCGGGTTCGGCTTGGTCACTTCTTCTCCGGCTCCTCGACGACCTCGGCGTCGACCACGGTGTCATCGGACTCCGGCGCGGCCGCGCCATTGCCCTGGGCGGCCTGCTCGGCGCCCGCGGCCTCGTAGATGGCCTGGCCCAGCGCCTGCGACTCGGTCGCGAGCTTCTCCACCGCGGTCTTGATGACCGCGATATCGGTGCCCTTGAGCGCCTCGTTGGCCTCCGCGATGGCCGCCTCGACCTTGGTCTTGACCTCGGCCGGGACCTTGTCCTCGTTGTCCTTGATGAACTTCTCGGTCTGGTGCACCAGCGACTCGGCCTGGTTGCGGGTCTCCGCCTCCTCGCGACGCGCCTTGTCCTCGGCCGCGTGCGCCTCGGCGTCCTTCACCATGCGGTCGATCTCCTCCTTGGACAGGCCGGAGCCGTCCTGGATCTTGATCGTGTTCTCCTTGCCGGTGCCCTTGTCCTTGGCGGTGACGTGCACGATGCCATTGGCGTCGATGTCGAAGGTGACCTCGATCTGCGGCACGCCGCGCGGGGCCGGCGGGATGCCGGTCAGCTCGAAGGAGCCGAGCAGCTTGTTGTGCGAGGCGATCTCGCGCTCACCCTGGTAGACCTGGATCTGCACGGACGGCTGGTTGTCGTCGGCCGTGGTGAAGGTCTCCGAGCGCTTGGTCGGAATGGTGGTGTTGCGCTCGATGAGCTTGGTCATCACGCCGCCCTTGGTCTCGATGCCCAGCGACAGCGGGGTGACATCGAGCAGCAGGACGTCCTTGACCTCACCCTTGAGCACACCGGCCTGCAGGGCGGCGCCGATGGCGACGACCTCGTCCGGGTTCACACCCTTGTTGGGCTCCTTGCCGCCGGTCAGCTCCTTGACGAGCTCGGAGACGGCGGGCATGCGGGTCGAGCCGCCGACGAGCACCACGTGGTCGATATCGCTCACGGAGATGCCGGCGTCCTTGATGACGGACTGGAACGGCTTGCGGGTGCGGTCCAGCAGATCGGAGGTGATCTTCTGGAACTCGGCGCGGGTCAGCTGCTCGTCCAGGAACAGCGGGTTCTTGTCCGCGTCGACGGTGATGTAGGGCAGGTTGATCGAGGTCGACTGCGAGGACGACAGCTCGATCTTGGCCTTCTCCGCGGCCTCCCGCAGCCGCTGCATGGCCATCTTGTCCTTGGTCAGGTCGATGCCCGAGGTGCCCTTGAACTTGTCGACCAGCCACTGCACGATGCGCTCGTCCCAGTCGTCGCCACCGAGGTGGTTGTCACCGGAGGTGGCGCGGACCTCGACGACGCCCTCGCCGATCTCCAGCAGCGAGACGTCGAAGGTGCCGCCGCCGAGGTCGAAGACCAGGATGGTCTGTTCCTTGTCGCCCTTGTCCAGGCCGTACGCCAGCGCGGCGGCGGTGGGCTCGTTGACGATGCGAAGCACGTTCAGGCCCGCGATCTGGCCGGCCTCCTTGGTGGCCTGGCGCTGCGCGTCCTCGAAGTAGGCGGGGACGGTGATCACGGCGTCGGTGATCTCTTCACCCAGGTAGGCCTCGGCATCGCGCTTCAGCTTCATGAGCGTGCGCGCGGAGATCTCCTGCGGGGTGTACTTCTTGCCGTCGATCTCGACCGACCAGTCCTCGCCCATGTGGCGCTTGACGGACCGGATGGTGCGGTCGACATTGGTGACGGCCTGGTTCTTGGCGGGCTGACCGACGAGCACCTCACCGTTCTTCGCGAATGCGACAACGGACGGGGTGGTGCGCGATCCTTCCGAGTTGGCGACGACGACCGGCTCACCGCCTTCGAGAACAGCGATGACCGAGTTCGTGGTCCCGAGGTCGATACCGACCGCACGAGCCATGGTGATTCCTCCTGGTTGACGTACTTACACAGTCCTCAGCAAGTAACACTGAGCGTGGTCGGCTCAATCCTGCCTCCGGATTGCTCCGAGTGCAAGCTGAACTTGAGTCGTACCCGCTCAACCTTGTCTGAACAGCTCCAACGGGTGATGCACGTCGCCTATTCCCAGGCGTGCGAAAAATTCTCCCCGGAGCCCGGGGGTCATTTGTCGGCGGGATACACCGAGAGGGGCTCACCGGCCAGGGTCAGCGTCATATGCCCGGACCGGGGGCCGTCCTTGGCGTAGATGGCGACGGTCGCTGCGGTGACGGTCGAGTTCGGATCGGTGAGATTCGCACCCGGCGTGCGATCGATGAGCACGTGGGTGATCTCGCCGCCGGGCACGCCCAGGGTCTGCGGGGCTCCGGCGATCAGGCGCGCCAGCTTCGCCACATCGAGGGTCGCCAGATCCAGCGGGGTCGTCGAATCGTCGCGCGAGGTGCTGTCGATCCGGAAGCCGGACGCGTTGTAGTAGATGTCCTCGGCGCGTTCCGGATCACTCGTGGCACGCTCGGCCAGCACGTATTCCGGATACAGGCTCACCTCGTCCACCATCAGGTCCCCGTACCGATCCCGGTACGCCGCAAGGAAACTCGCGATCCCCGGCCCGGTGGTGGGGTCCGGCAGCGGCGGATTCGACGCGGTCGTGCGGGCCACGCACCCGCCCAGCGCGCCGAGCAGGGCGGCCACCACGACCACGACCCCCGCCGCCTGCCAGCGCAGCGACGGTTTGCGCCGATCCACCCGCACCACCGGCGCATCGGCCAGATTGCGCGGAATCTGCAAGTCGTGGATCAGCCGGTCGAGATCTCCGAAAGTCTGGGCGCGCATGGCTTTCGCCGTGCGCTGCGTGTGCTCGGCCTCGGTCAGCTCGCCTTCGGCCCGGGCGGCGTCGAGCAGCGCGCACGCGTCCACGCGGTCGGCGTCGCGGACCCGCAGCTTGGCGTGGCGTCGATTCTCGGTCATCTCGCCGCCTATCGCTGGAACGGCCAGCTGCGCACGACGACGCCCGCCGGGGTCGCGTAGAGGTGACCGTATTCCTGAAACTTGTTGCTCACGTAGACCGAGACGAGCGGTCCGGCGCCGTCGTCGGCGAAAGCCGGGTCGGGTTCGAAGCTGAGATGGCTCAGCGTGCCGCCGTCGACCCGCAGCAGCGTGGGTGCGTCGGCTATCAGCGTGGCCAGCGCGGCCACGTCCAATGCGGCGAGATCGAATACGGCGGTGGTCGTTTCGCGCGTGGCGACCGAGTTCGACTGCTCGAATCCGCCCCGGTATCGGTATTCCACCTTCCGATTCGGCTGACCGGGCACCGCACGCGTCAGGCTCGCATGCTCGTCGAACAGATCCAGACCATCGACCAGCGTGTCACCGAACTTGGCGCGATACACCTCCCGGAAGTGTGTAATGCCTTCCGCCGTCAGCAGATTCGGCGTCGGCACCACCAGCGGCTCGATCACCCCGAGGTCCACCGCCGGCGCACCGGCCGGTTGCGCGGCGGGCCGGTCCACCCACACGAACATGCCCACCGCCGCGGCGACCGCCGCCGCCGTCACCGCCGCGCCGAACCAGGGCCGCCGCCGCGCCCCCGGCGGCCGCGGCGGTTCGGGCGCGTCCGCCGCCCGCTGCAAATCCGCCGTCAGCGCCTCCAGATCGCCCAGAGTCCGTGCCCCCGCGGCCAATTCGACCATCGTCCGATGATCGTCCGCCGACAACTGCCCATCCCCGTGCGCCGCATCCAAAATCGCACTGGTCGCAGCCCGATCCGCGTCCCGGGCCCGCACATGCCCCGGATACACCCCCGCCCGCCGCCGCGCCCGCGCCTGTTTCGCCTCCGGCAGTCCGAGATCCGCGGTCCCCGCCGACTGCTGCAAGTCCCCCACCAGCTCGCGCAGCTCCCCCAACGTCTGCGCCCGCCCCGCCGCCTCCGACCGCTCGTGATACTCCTCGGCAGTGAGCTGCCCCTCCTCATAGGCGGCATCCAGCCGCCCCCGCACATTCACCCGATCGATATCCCGCGCCCGCACCCGCCCGGCCGCACCCGCCTCCCCCGACGCCCCGGCCGAACTCGCACTCACGCCCGAATCGTAGATCCGCCCCGCCCCCGATGCGCACCGAAAGACAACATTCGCGGGAACCCACGTCGTACGAGGTAAAAGCCCGTCCCGACCGCCCAGCACGTGGACGGAGATCCCTCGTCACCCGACGCGAATCCCTCTCGGCATCCCGGCACGAGCCGCTTTCACGATCCCGGCGTGAGCCACGCCGTCATCCCGGCGTGAGCCACTCCGTCATCCCGGCGTGCTTTTGGCCGGGATCTCCAGCAATGCGGTGGATTCCGGCCAACCGCACGCCGGAATGACGGGACCGGCGCGCGGTACTGGGTCGTGTCCGCCGCGCGGCGGCAGGCGGGTCGCACTCAGCGGACGGCGGCGAGGACCTCCTCCGCGAGGTCGTGGTCGAGGGTGACGCGGACCAGGGCGGCGGCGAGGTCGGCGGTGCGGCCGTCGGGGCACAGGTCGTCCAGGGCTTGCGGGTCGGTGGGGAGGTTGAGTTCGGCGGCTCCCTTCAGGGCGCGTTCGTCGAAGTGCGGGCGGATCCAGGTCCAGGTGTCCTGGACTTCGCGGAGGAAGATCTCGGCGCCGGTCGGGCCGATGCCCTGGAACTGCTGGAGGAGCTGGGCCAGGCGGCAGGGCTGGTTGTCGGCTTCGGCCGCCAGTCGGCGCAGGTCGCCGTGGTATTCGTCCAGGAGGAAGGCGACATTGGCGCCGAGGCGGGTGGCGGTGGACTCGTCGTAGCGGCGGTAGCGGGCGCGGCCGAGGGCGTCGACCAGCTCCTGCCATTCGGCGTCGGCGACGCGGTGGGTGGTGTTGTAGCCGCTGCCGATGAGTTCGCGGGCGGCGGCCACGGCGATGTCGGCGGAGATCCGGGTGCTGAGCAGTTGGGAGAGGATCAGCAGCTGGAACAGCGGAGCGGGCTTGTCGGCCAGTTTGATGCCGGCTTCCCGGGCGTAGCTGGTTCCGGCTCGGTCGAGTAGCGCGCGGACGATTTCTGGTGAATGCATGGTGCACCTGCCCTTCCACCGTGCGCGTACCCACTGGCGGGCCGGGAATGCACGCTGCCGGGGCGGGAATGCCCGGAGCGGCGGTTCATTCCAGCAGGGGAAACCGGCCGGAGCGGAGCAGGCTGCCGATCGCCTCCATGCGCGCCCGCGGCGCCGCGTAATCCGGATGCGCGCCGATGACGGCGGCCGCATCGTGCAACCGCACCATCTGCCGTTCCGCCTCCTCGACGCTGCGCCCGCCCGGCGTGATCGGATGCGCCGCGAAGGCGGGGCGGCGCGGGTCCACGCGGCCGAGTTCCAGGGCCTTGCCCACCCGCCGCGAGCACTTGCAGAAGGCGTCCGGATTCGACAGCCCGCAGGTCCGGGTGAGGAAATTGCCGAGCCGTTTCTTGGCTCGCTCCAACCGCTTTCGATATGCGGCCGGGGTGGTGTCGGCGATCCAGGCGGCCTCGGTGGAATTCAGTTCGAACACATCGGAGAGTACGAAGGCGACGCGTTCCTCGCGGGCCAGGCATTGCAGCATGGCCTGGCTGCAGTTGAGCCGCACCTCGTGGGTGAGCAGCGTGGATTCGGGGCCGCGGTAATCCTCTTCCGCCAGGCCGTCTTTCAGACCCTCGCTGAACTCGTCCAGGCTGAGCTGCCGCGCCTCCTGCGGGGTCCGCCGGTTCAGGTTGATCAGATAGTTGACGCCGATCCGGTACGCCCAGGTGAGCAGCTTCGCCTCACCCCGCCAGGTATCCAGCTTGCCGACCGCCCGCAGCAGGATCTCCTGGGTGGCGTCCTCGGCGTCGGCGGGCCGCCACACCATGCGCAGCGCCAGCCGGTAGATGGGGTCCTGCAACTGCCGGACGATGTCGCCGACGGCGGTGGAATCCCCGGCCACGGCCCGGGCGACCAGGTCCCGTTCGGCGCTGTCCGGGCCGCGATCGCCGTCCGCTTCGATCTGCATACTGCCAGCCTCGATGCGCGAACCGCGCTCCGCAAGCCCTGAGTTCGAGTGCCGCACAGGCACACCGGAAAGCGCACCGGCACGCCGGAAAGGGATCGCGGGGCGCGATCCACTAGGTCCGCCCCGCGATCAGCCCTGCCACGGCGATTTCAGGCTACAACGCCGGACGTGGTGAGCGCGTGCCGCCGGATCCATTCCGCGACCGCGGTGCCGATGGCGTCGGGCTGGTCCTCGGGGCAGTGGTGTCCGGCCGGGCCGATATTCGCGAGCTCGACGGATGCGAAGGTCCGCGCCGCCCAGTCGATCACTTCCCCGGCCCCGAGGCCGACACCGTGCTCGACGGCCATGACCAGCTTGGGGATCTCCGGCGAGTCCGCCATCCAGCGGCCGTAGTCCTCGACGATGGCGACCACGTCGGCCGGTTCGCCGCCGAGCGGGAATTCGCGCGGCCACACCAGCATCGGCTTGCGCGATTCCGGGGTCGGGTAGGGCTTGCGGTATGCCTCGAGGGCTTCCTGGGACAGGTTGCGGGTGGAGGCGGGGAGGTTGAACTCGATGAACATATTGCGTTCGAGGACCATCTCCTCGCCCTCGGGGGAACGGAAGCGGCGGAACAGCTCCGCGCCCTGCGGCGGCATATCCGACCATTCGAGCGGGCGGAGGAAGGTCTCCACCACCGCGATGCCGCGCACCCGTTCGGGATGCCGTGCCGCCCAGTGCATTCCGAGCGCGCCGCCCCAGTCGTGGCCGACGATGACCACCTGATCCAGGCCGAGCGCGTCGAACCAGGCGTCGAGGTAGCGGGCGTGGTCGGCGAAGCGGTAGTCGCTGTCCGGCTTTCCGGAGTCGCCCATGCCGATGAGATCCGGTGCCAGCACCCGGGTTTCACCGCTCACATGCGGAATCACATTGCGCCAGATGTAGGACGAGGTCGGGTTGCCGTGCAGGAAGACGACGGGGATGTCACCGCTGCCGACGTCGGTGTAGTTGATGTACGAGTCAAGGATGTCGATGGTGGCCATGGGAGGTGTTCCTTCCGGGTGAATTGCCTTCACCTGGTTGGACACACCGAATCCGCGGCTGTGACTCGGCCTTTCAGTGACGCTCGTCACAGGGTGATTCGGCCCGGTCGGCGGTCAGGCCGGGATGAATGCCGGGCGTGAGCCCATTGCCGACGGCGACCCGCTGCAGCAGTTCGACCAGCGCGGTCCGCTCGCCCGGATCCAGCGGCGCGAGCAGTTCCGCGTCCAGCCCGGTGACCAATTCCTCCGCGCGGGCCAGAATCGCGGCGGCGGCCGGGAGCAGGTGCACGGCGTGCGCGCGCCGGTCGGTGGGGTGCTTGCGCCGTTCCACGAGTCCGCGTTTCTCCAGATCGTCGACGAGCCCGACCATCACATTGCGATGGATGCCGAGCGCCTCGCACAACTGCTGCTGCGAAAGTCCGTCATTGGCCTCGAGAATCCGCAGCGTGCCGAACTGCGGCGGTTTGATGCCGAGCGGGGCGAGCAGGTCGGTGAAGCGATAGGCGGTGTGACTTCCCAACTGCCCGAACAGGAATGCGGCGTGGTTGTACAGCGGCGGATAGCCGGGCGCGGTATCGGTCACCGACCCAGCGTACCTGAATGCACAATTCATGATTGCCATATTGCGGGATAATCACTTCAGGTGCATAGTTTGAGGCGTCGCCCACCCGCACCGAATCGAAGAGAGACCGCCGTGGACACCGACACCGACCCCACAACACTCGACCCCCGCCGCTGGATAGCCTTCGCCGTCGTCCTGGCCGCCGGGTTCATGGACCTGCTCGACGTCACCATCGTCAATGTGGCGATACCGAGCATTCAGAACGATCTGAAAGCCGAGTACTCGCAGATCGAATGGATCATCGCCGCCTATGTGCTGTCCTTCGCGGCGGTGCTGATCACCGGCGGCCGGCTCGGCGACATCTACGGCCGCAAGCGGTTGTTCCTGCTCGGCATGGCCGGATTCACCCTCGCCTCGGCGGCCTGCGGGCTCAGCACCGATCCCGCCATGCTCATTGCCTCCCGGTTCGCACAGGGCGCCATGGCCGGGCTCATGGTGCCGCAGATTCTGGCCATCATCCGGGTCACCTTCCCGAAAGCCGAGCGCGCCAAGGCCATTGCCATCTACAGCGGTGTCGGCGGTTCCGCGTCCGCGGTCGGCCTGGCGCTGGGCGGGCTGCTGGTGCAGTGGGATCTGTTCGGCCTGGGCTGGCGGCCGATCTTCCTGGTGAACATTCCGATCGGCATTCTCGGGCTCGTCGCGGCCGCCGTGGTCATGCGGGATTCGCGGTCGGCGCAGCCGCCGCGGCTGGACATCATCGGCATGGTGCTGGCCGTCTCCGCCGTGCTGCTGCTGGTGTACCCGCTCACCGAGGGCCGCCGATTGGATTGGCCCGCCTGGACTTTCGTCATGATCGCGGCCTCGCTGGCGGTCTTCGCGGTGTTCGGCGTCTACGAGCGGTGGCGAGCGCGCACCATCGGCTCCCCGCTCATCGATGTCGAGCTGTTCCGCTCCCGGCCGTTCACCGTGGGCCTGGCGAGCTGGCTGCTGTTCTGGATCGGCTTCGGCGGATTCTTCCTGGTGTGGAGCCTGTTCATGCAGGCCGGCCTGGGCTGGTCGCCCATGCGCGCCGGATTGACCTCGGTGCTGTTCGCGGTCGGCGCGGGCATCGGCGCCGGGGTCTCGGTGAGCGTGCTGGCGCCGAAGTTCGGCCGCTGGGTGCTGCTGGGCGGCGGACTGGTGACGATCGCGGGATTCGGGCTCTACGGCTGGCTGGCGGCGCGCTACGAATCCGATTTCAGCTCGTGGCAGATGGCCTTGCCGCTCATCGTGACCGGTATCGGCTTCGGGTTCGTGGTGGCGCCGACCATCGACATGCTGCTGGGGCAGATTCCCGGTCGCGAGGCCGGTGCGGCGTCCGGGCTGCTCAATACCGGGCAGCAGATGGGCATGGCGCTCGGCGTGGCGCTGGTCGGCATCGTGTTCTTCGCGCAGCTGGATAACGATTCCGGGCGCGGGGTGGACGCGGTGGAAACGCAGACCCGAGTCGAGCTGGCGACCGCCGGACTGCCCACGCCGGTGCAGGACGAGATTCTCGCCAATTTCCGGGCCTGCGTGCGGGATCGGTCCGCCGAGGTGGATCCGTCCGCGGTCCCCGACAGCTGCCGGACCGGCGACGGCGATCCCGCCCTCGCCCGCACCCTCGCCGAGGCGGGCCTGGAAGCCAATGCCGTGAACTTCTCGCACACCTTCGATTTCACGCTGAAATGGGGCATCGGCCTGATGGCCCTGATGTGCCTGGGCTTCCTCGCGCTGCCCCGGGACGCCCGCTTCGAATCGCACGAAGCCGAACTCGCCGATGCGGAGCCCCAGCTGGTCTGACTCCGGCAGAATCCAGCCTTGTCACCGTCTTTCGACAGGAGCGAGTCATGCGCGCAGTCACGTGTACCAAGGGCGAATTCCAGGTGGAGGAGCTGCCGGCCCTCACCCCGGGCCCGGGCCAAGTGCTGATCAACGTGCTGCGCTGCGGTATCTGCGGATCCGATCTGCACGCCCGCAGGCACTGCGACGAACTCGCCGACCTCGCCGCCGCCACCGGCTACGACCACTTCATGCGCTCGGATCAGAGCGTGGTCATGGGTCACGAATTCGTCGGCGAGGTGGTCGATTACGGGCCGAAGACGCGCCGCCGCTGGACCTCCGGCACGCCGGTGGTGGCGCTGCCCGTCATTCGCAACGGCCGGCAGCCGCAGCTGACCGGATTGTCGGCGGCGGCCTCCGGCGGCTATGCCGAGCAGGTCCTGGTGCAGGAATCCATGGCCTTCGCCGTCCCCAACGGGCTGCCCGCCGACCATGCCGCCCTCACCGAGCCGATGGCCGTGGCCTGGCACGCGATCCGCAAGGCGCGGGTCGACAAGCGCCGGCCCGCCTTCGTCATCGGTTGCGGCCCTATCGGTTTGGCGGTCATCGCCATGTTGAAGGCCGCCGGAGTGCGGACGGTCATCGCCAGCGACCTCTCGCCCCGCCGGCGCGAGCTGGCCACCCGCTGCGGGGCCGATATCGTCGTGGACCCGGTCACCGACTCGCCGTGGACCGCTTCGCCCAAGAAGTCCCGGATCAGCGGCGCCACCGATGTGCTCAATCTCGGCTTCGATGCCATGGAACGCCTGCGCGGCCTGCCCGGCCTCCCCTGGTGGTATCTGTTCCGGGCCGCCCACACCTTCAACCAAGGTCCTTCCGGTCCGGCCATTTTCGAATGCGTGGGGGTTCCCGGCATCATCGATCAGATCCTCGCGGGCGCGCCGCCGATGTCGCGCGTGATCGTGGTCGGCGTCTGCATGCAGCCGGACACCTTCCGCCCGGCGCTGGCCATCAACAAGGAGATCGAACTCCGCTTCGCCTTCGGCTACGACCCGGGCGAATTCCGCGACACCCTGCACATGCTCGCCGACGGCAAGGTGGATCCGGCGCCGCTCATCACCGGAACCGTCGGCCTCGACGGCGTGGACGCCGCCTACACCGCCCTCGCCTCCCCCGAACACCACGCCAAGATCCTGATCGATCCCCGCAGCAGCGTCGCGACCGTGTGAGAACGCCTCAGCGGTAGGGGCGCAGGCTCGGGAAGGGCGTGGTCGGCAGCTCGTGCAGGATGTCGAGCAGGCCCTCCGCGCTGCGGGCGGCGATCGAGCAGGCGGAGGCCATCATCTGATCGGCCAGCGGGTGACGGGCCCGCGACCGCCACTTGTGCACGGCGGCAAGGGCTTCCTCGCGCTGGGTCGCCAGATCGGTGTGGGCGGACAGGCCCAAGCGCAGATGCGGAGCGACGCCCGCGCCGCCGATGAGCCGATGCAGTTCGGCCAGATCCGCTGCGGGCAGCGGCAATTCGTCGGCCCGCAGATGACCGAGCAGGCGGAGTTCGGCGAAGCCGTGCACATCGGCGAGCAGGGTCCGCACGCGCGGAAGGAGCGCGTCGGCCGGAGTGCCCGGATTCGCCGCGAGAATCCGGGCGAGGGCGGTCAGGGCGGAGTGGGCCTTCAATTCCTCGGCGCGCTGGGCGAATTGGACGTCCAGGATGGTGCGGAGTTCGTCGAGCCCGGAGCGCGCGGTGAGCTCGGCGGCCAGCGCCTGGGAATCGCGGACCCCCAACCGGATGAGGGTGACGGCCAGGCGGATGCCGAACAAGCCGAAGCGGGCGGCCAAGTGGGCGCGCAACTCCGGCGGGACCGGGAGCGGCAGGTCGGGGCGCGCGAAGCGATCGGCGGAGAGCAGGGCCGCGCTCAGCTCGTCGACGGGCAGCGTGGCGAGTTCCTCGAAGGCCGCGTATTCGCGTTGCCGCAGGGTGGCGGCGGCGAAGGCGAGCAGGCCCGCGACCGGGATCACGGACTGGCACAAGCCGGTTCGCTCCAGCTCACCCGCGAACCGCGAGGCCACATCGCGGGCGGAATGCAGCGCGTCGATGCGGCCGGCACCGATCTCGTCGGCCCGGGACACCACGCCGATCACACCCAGCGGACCGGAGGTTCCGACGCCGGAAAACCCGTGCACCGCAGCCGATCCCATGGCATTCGACATGCTCCGCGATGCGCCGTGGCCGCTGTTTCCGCCCGCGCCGATCTGCTCGAGGAAGTCCACATCGGCGGCGTCGAGCCTGCGCAGCAGGTAGAGCACCGCGTCCGCACTGGGTAGCGCCGCACCTCCGCCCGGGGTGAGCAGCCGCGAGGTGCGCGCCGACACGTCGCGCGAGAGGGAGGAGATGCCGGGCGTGTCGATGATGGTGGTCTGTTCCAATTCGGCAGAGGGCCATTCCACCGCGAGATGGTCCACCTCGCGGGGCCGTGCCGAATTCCAGCGCAGCGCCGACAGATCGAAGGTGAGCCCGTGCGCCCCCGGCAGCCCCTCGGCCCCGCGCCCGCGCCGGACCACCACATCGGCGCGGGCGCCGTCCATCGAATACGCGGTGACCCGCGGGGCCGCGCCATTGCGGTACCAGGTGACCAGCCGGGTGCACTCGGTCGCGTCGGTGGGCGCGATGTCCTGCCCCACCAGCGCATTCAACAGCGTCGACTTACCCGCCTTGAGCTGTCCGGCCAGCGCCACCCGCAATGGCTGATCCAGCCGGCGCGCGCATTCCTCGAGCTGCGCGCGCACGCCCGGCTGCTGCGCGAACGCCCGCCGCGCCGCCGCCACGAGCCCGCGAGTCTCGGGTCCCAGCCCGAATCCCGGTCCCGCTTCATCCCTCATCGGCTCCCGATTCCGAAGCACGCCTCACCTCCAGCCATCGCAAGGCATTCGCCCGAAACCCGCCCCGCGTTATCACTCCCCGCCCGGCCCGGGGCGGCTGCTCGGATGTCTGCCTCGTCATTCCGGCGCGGTTTTGGCCGGAATCCACCACGTGGTGGGAGATCCCGGCCAAGAGCATGCCGGGATGACGGGGAGGACCGATGACGGGGAGGGCCTCTGCCCCCCGGCTACCCGTTCAATTCCCGCTGGGGTTTGGGCGGGGTGAGGATGGCGTCCGCCTGGCGGCGGAGTTCGGCCACCACGCGCAGGCGGCGCTCGAGTTCGGCGCAGCGTTCGGTGCGGCGGGTGGATTCGACGGTGGCGGCCTGCTGGGCGGCGCGCAGGGATTCGTCGAGGGAGCGCAGGGTGCGGTCGGCGATGGCCGTGAAGTGGTCGCGCAGCAGACGGTGAATGCGGTGCAGGCGGTCCTTGGTCTCCTTGGCGGTGTGGAAGGCGACATCGTCGAGATAGCGGCGGACCGCGATCTTGGCGTCATTGCGGCGCTTGGCCAGGCGGGCCTGTTTGTCGTCACGGAAGGCCTTGCCGCCGAGGATGGCTCCCGCGCCCAGGGACAGCGGATTGATGAGGGCCATGCCCGCGAGCGTGCCGACCAGACCGACCATGACCACGCCGCCGTAGGAGCCCTTGACGCCCACCAGCACCTTGTGGGTGAAGCCGAGGTCCGGTTCCAGATCCGCGAGGGTGCAGGATCCGGCCCGGGATGCGTTGTCCTCCAGGTTCTCCCGGACGTCGGGGAGATCGACCGTGCCGAGTTCGGTGAAATGGGTCGCCACCTTTTCGGCGAGGCGGACGGTGCGGGTGCTGGTCCACAGCAGATTGTCGCCCACGGCGGTGCCGACGGTGGTGGTCAGCCATTCGTCCATGCTGTCCCAGTGCCGGCCCGGATCGTGGTCGTCGATCCAGTCCTCGGCGGTGCGGGCGATATTCCGGAGGCGATTGCGCAGGTCGTGGTCGATATCGCCGGCCAGGTCGGTAATGCCGTCGGCGAGGGTCTGCTGCCAGGCCGCGGTGCGGCGCTGTAGTTGCTCCGCGGCGGATTTGGCGGAGTGCAGTTCGCGGATGGCGGCCGCGCCGCGTTCCGGATCGCGCAGCGCGACCAGCTCGCTGCCCAGCGCCAGGGCCAAATGCTCTGCCGCCGAACCGATATCGAGGGCGACCGTGCGCCGCATGGCGGATTGATCGCGGGCCACGACCTGGTCGCGCAGGAATTGGAATACCGGGCCGAACCCGGATTCGCGGCCGAGCTGCTCGTCCTGCAGGCGCAGCGCGTGCGTGCGCAGCACGGACGACACCGGCAGCATCGCCACCTCGAGACCGGCGGTGCGCAGATGCCGTTCGTTCGCCTCGAACACCTGCCGCCAGTGCGGATACAGGTCGATCTTGGTGAGCAGCAGCGCGACCGCCGGGCACAGTTCCCGCACCTGGCGCAGGAAATCCATTTCCGGATCGGTGATCTCCGTGGAGGCGTCGGTGAGCACCAGCACCGCGTCGGCGGCGGGGGCCTGGGCGAGCACCGCCGCCCCGCCGCCGCTGCCGTGCGTGCCCAGTCCGGGGGTGTCGGCGACGACGATCCCGTCGGCCAGCAGCCGGTTCGGCATCTCGATCTCCACCCGCAGCACCGGCCGCCCCTGGGCCTGCGGGGCCCGGGCGGTGCCGGCGCCGATCTCCTCGACCGGCACCGGCACCCGGGTGGTCTCGCCGCCCTCATTTCCGGCGAGCACCAGCTCCGCGCGCGCTTGCGCGCCGTGGGACAGCAGCGCCGTCACCGTCGTGGTGGTGTCATCCCCCACCGGGCAGATCTCCAGGTTGAGCAGCGCGTTCACGAACTGGCTCTTGCCCTGGTTCCCCAGCCCGGCCACCACGATCCGCCGCCGCGGATCGCGCACCCGCCCGGCGAGCGTCTCCAGCCGCCCGACCAGATCCCCGCGTTGCGCGTCCCGCGCCACCGCAATGGTCTCCGACAGCATCGACAGCAGCGGATGCGCGACCACAGTCCCCGACACAGCGATTCTCACCGATCCTTCAACTACGTTCAGCGGACATCAGGAGTGCAGCATGTCGCCCACGACATCCCCGCCCGCCCCACCACCGAACTCCACCCCGCCCTGCACCCCGCCATCCGCGAACAATCCCCCATCCAGGCCGCCCTCCACCCCGCCCCCGAACGCCTGCGAAACATCCACCCCCGCCCAAGGATTCGCCCCCACCGAAACCCCGGCCTCCACCGCACCCCCGCCACCCACACCGACCTCGACCCCATTCCCCACCGAAGTCTCCACCCCCGCAACCGCATTCCCCACACCGGTCAACCCGGTCTCCACACCGCTACCCAGCTCAGCACCCACCCCGGCCGCACCGCCCAAACCGGCCTCGAGCCCTGTGCCGACCGCCCCACCTGCGTTCGCCGCCGCATCGAGCCCACCGGAGATTCCAGCGTCGAGCCCCGAACCGAGCTGCGCGCCAGCGCCCACGGTGGTATCCACAGCACCCGAAAGACCGGTCTCCAGTCCGGCCCCGACCTGCGAGCCCAATCCCAGCCCCGCGTCGACCCCGCCAGAAATCCCAGTCTCCAAACCACTTCCGAGTTCCGCACCCACCCCGGCCGCACCGTTCAAACCAGCCTCGAGTCCCGTGCCCACCGCACCGCCCACGTTCGCCGCCGCATCGAGCCCACCGGAGATTCCAGCGTCAAGCCCCGAACCGAGCTGCGCGCCAGCGCCAACAGTGGTATCCACCGCACCCGAAAGCCCGGTTTCCAACCCACTTCCGAGCTCAGCGCCCACCCCTGCGGCGCCGGACAGACCGGCGTCCAGCCCGGTACCCAGCACGCCGCCCGCATTCGCGGCCGCATCCAGCCCGCCGGAGATTCCAGCGTCAAGCCCCGAGCCGAGCTGCGCGCCAGCGCCGACGGTGGCGTCGACCGCACCCGAAAGACCAGCCCCCAAACCGCTTCCGAGCTGCCCGCCCGCTCCGACGACCGCGTCGACCGCTCCGCCCAGCCCCGTTTCCAGTCCGGCACCTACCTGCCCACTGGCATCCACAGCCGCACCAAGGCCCGCACCGAGACCGGTTTCGAGACCGGCACCGACCTGTCCACCGGCATTCACAGCCCCACCGACAGCTGTGGACAACCCCGCGCCGAGATCCGCACCCAAACCCGTTGCCGCGTCAATGCTTCCACCGAGTCCGGCTCCTACCTCGATACCGGTGTCGAGGGCCGCCTCGAGGCCCGCACCTACCTGCGCACCAGCACCCACGGCCGCACCGAGACCCGCATCGAGTCCGGTTTCCAGTCCGGCACCCACCTGCGCACCGGCATCCACGGCCGCGCCGAGGCCCGCACCAAGACCGGTTTCCAGTCCGGCGCCGACCTGTCCACCGGCATTCACAGCCCCATCGACAGCTGTGGACAACCCCGCGCCGAGATCCGCACCCAAACCTGTTGCCGCGTTGATGCTTCCACCGAGTGCGGCTCCTACCTCGATACCGGTGTCGAGGGCCGCCTCGAGGCCGGCCCCTACCTGCGCACCGGCATCCAGGGCCGCGCCGAGGCCGGTTTCGACACCTGCGCCGACCTGTCCACCGGCATTCACAGCCCCATCGACAGCTGCGGACAAACCGGCGCCGAGGCCCGCGCCGAGTTGCGCGCCCAAGCCTGTTGCCGCGTCGATGGTTCCGGCGAGGCCGGTTTCGAGGCCGGCTCCTGCCTGGAGGCCGGTGTTCAAGGCGGTCTCGAGGCTTGCGCCCGCTTGTGCGCCGGCGTTCACGGCCGCACCGATTCCGGCGGACAGGCCGGTTTCGAGGCCTGCGCCGAGTTGGGCGGCCGCGTCGATCGCGCCGCCGAGGCCGGTTTCCAGGCCGCCGGTGAGGGCGGTGCCCGCGCCGAGAGCCGCGCCGAGACCGGCTTCCAGGCCGGCGGCGGCGTCGGCGGCCGCGGAGACGGCGGTGCCGAGGCCCGCCGACAGGTCCGCGCCGATGGTGGTGGCCGCGCCGACGACGCCGCCCAGGCCGGTGGCGAGGCCGAGGTCGAGGCCCGCGGCGAGGTCGGCGCCCAGGCCGACCTCGGCGCCGGCGCCGATATTCACGGCGGCTCCGGTCGTCCCCGCCGCGACCGTGCCGAGGTTCACTCCGGTGGCGCCGTTCGCGCCGAGCGCACCGTTGAGGCCCGCGGCGCCATTGAGACCGGCGGCGCCATTCAGTCCGGCGGCGGCCCCGGCTTCGGCGGCCGCGCCGGCGCCCGCGGCAATGATGGCGGACAGCTGCGAACCGCCGGCTACCAGCGCGGATTCGGCGACCATGGGGGCGACGGCGGCAATGTCCTCGGGGGTGACGGCGCCCAGGCCGGCGGCGGCGAGGGCTTCGCCGGGGGCGGTGCAGTAGGCGGCGGCTGCGTCCTGATCCCGCAGCAGGTTGAGGATGAACTCGAGAATTGCGTTGGGGCTCATGGTTAATCGTCTCCTGGATGGGCGGGTCCGGTTGACCCGCGCTGCTCGAATTGCCTTTCACGCTAGGAAGCCGACGCGTTACGCCGAAACGGGGTGAAACCCCCAGGTTTCCGGTTGGTCCGGATTGGGGGGTTGGCGGCCATTAGGGGAATTTCCCCGAACTGGGGGGTGAACAGTAACGACGGTCGCCCAGCAACCGACAGGAACGGTGGGCCGCCCGGCCTACCCACGGTTTTCGTACTTATCGGACTGAAGAGCTTTCGAGCCGCACGCGATTCACCCGACGCGTGTCTGGAAATGTGACAGGGGAACTCGAATGAGTCAGGGTCTGGCGCTCGGCATCACGGTCGGGTCGTCGAACACGGTCGCCGTGACGGCTTCGGGGGGACAGCGCACCGTACACCCGCTGCCGAACGCGCTCGGCGGCGAACCGGAACTTCCGGACAGCTTCCTTTCCCGGGTGGGGGACCCGGTGGACATCCGCACCAGAGACGGATCCGCTGTTCGCGCAGCGGATCTCGTGGCGCGCGCGATCGGCCGCGCCATCGACGCCACCGGGCCGGCCGCAGCCACGGTCGCCTGCTATCCGGCCTGGTGGCCCCAGCACACGGTGGAGGTGCAGCGGGCCGCCCTCAGCGCCGCCGGACTCGACGGCGTGGCGCTCGTCCCGGAGCCCGCGGCGGCCATGCGATGGCTACAGGAAGTCCACGAATCCAGCCACGACGGCGCCATGGTGGTGTACGACCTGGGGGCAACGGGTTTGACCGTTTCCGTCGCCCGTACCGGCAGTATGTCCGGTTTGCTCGGTGAACCGGTGCGCGCCACCACCGTGGCGGGTGCGGAATTCGATCTGCTGACCATGCGCCATGTCCTCGCATTCGCGGTGGGCGAAAAGGATTTCGACCCGTTCGATCCTTTGCTGGAGCAAGAATTGTCGGCCCTGCGCGACCGCTGCAGAATTGCGAAAGAAACGCTCTCCAAAAAGACGGCGACCATGGTTCCCGTCCGTTTGCCCGCCCTCGGTATGGACGTCCGCCTGGTCCGCGACGAAGTGGAGGACCTCTACCGCTCCCGCCTGGTCACCTCCCTCGACCTGGTCCGCGAGGCCATCCGCCGCGCCGGCCTGACCAGCGGCGAGCTCGACGGCATCCTGCTCACCGGCGGCGGCTCCGCCATTCCGCTGGTCACCGAGCTGCTCTCCACCGAATTCGGCATCCCGGTCGCGACCGCCGCCGATCCGGCCCACCTCAGCACCCACGGCGCCGCTCTATTGGCCGCCGACCTGCTGGCCGACACCACCCCCACCGAACCACACGCGGCACTGTCGGCGCTGCCGTCCACTCGCGCCCGCCACCCCGAAGACCGGTCGGCCCCGCCCGTCGAGACCCGCAACGCCCCGGCCCGGATCGGCGAGTCCGGCCAGGGTGACGACCGCACCGGGCCGATCGCGGCGGTTCCAGCCGTCCGCGACGCGCACGAGGAAGCCGCCGTGGACCGGGCACTCCCGGCGCTGCCGAGCGAGGCGAACCGCCCGGGCGGCTTCACGCACTGGCGGCGCGCGGCCGTCATCGGCGCCGCCGCGATCGCGGTGGCAGCCCTGGCCACGGGCACGCTCGCCATGGGCACCGGCGCGCAGTCCGCACCCTCGGAACCCGCTGCCCCGCAACCCGCTTCGACCACGGTTGCGGCCATCGGCGATCCGGAGGCCCCGCAGTCCTCCGATCCGGCCGCCCCCGTCGGCAATCCGGTCGTCACGGCCGCGCCGCCGGGCGCCGCCGCCCCGGGTTCGGCGCCGGCCGCCGCCACCGGTCCCACCCCCGGTCAGCCCACCACCGACCCGTCCACCCAGCCTGTCGCCGCGGGTCCCTCGTCACCGCAGCAGGATCCGTCCGCCCCCGCTCAGCTACCCGCGCTACCGCAGCCCGATGTGCAACATGCGCCGTCCATCCCATCGCTCCCCACCGGGGCCCTCACCGATGCCGTCGACCAGCTCGGCAGCGCGGTTCCCCCGGTGCCGGGCCAGATCCTTCCGCGTTCCGGCGGCTGAGAGTTGGTTTTTCGTGATAGGCAATTCCCCGATCGCGCTCGAATCGCTGCCGTGCGCGCGAGAAATCCTGCGGGAGCTGGACTCCGATGATCCGGCTCCCCCGCTCTACCTGATCCGCGGCCGCTCCGGCACCGGCAAGTCCATCCTGCTGGCCGCCGCCCGCACCAGACTCCGCCACCGCGGGCTCACCCTCACCGACAATCCGCGCGATGCGCTCCCGTCCGCCGGATCGGAGAGCGCCGGCGCGCAGGCCGCCGACGCAGCCGCGCCCGGCGGTCCGGCCGCTCCGGCGCGGCCGGCGCTGGTGCTCGACGACGTGCACACCCTGGACCGGACCGCGTTCGAACTCCTCTGCACCACAGTGGAATCCGCCCGCTGCCCGGTGATCCTCGCGATGCGCCCGCGGCCGCACGACGCCCGGCTGCGGGAACTGGCGGATCTGGTGGCGCGCCGCGGCCGGGTGCTGGATCTGCGGGCGCTCGGCGTGGCCGAAATCGCGCCCTTCGCACGCGAACTCGGCATGATGGTGCCGCCGAGCCTGGCCCAGCACATCCACAACCGGACGGCCGGGATCCACGGCGGCGTGGTGGCGGCGCTCACCGCCGCCTGCGCGACCCGCTTGGACGCCGGTGTCGCCGCCGTGGACGACGCCGTCGCCGCCTGGGCGCGCACTCGTCTCGACGAGGCGGACCCGGACCTGCTCGACACCTTCGTGGTCGCCGCCATCGGCGCGGGCCTGGACACCAGCGAGATCACCGAGGTGCTGGACGTATCGCCCAGCGCGGCACAGGCGCTGGTGGATCGCGCCCGCGGCAGCGCCCTGATCACCGATGCGGACCTGCTGCTGGAGCCTGCGGTCCCCGCCCTGCGCACCCTGGTCGGCGACCGCCGCTACCTCGCCGTGCAGCGCCGCCTCCTGCACGCCCGCCTGGACGCCGGACTCTTGCGTGAGCACACCGCCCTGCTGCTCGCCGAGTCCGGTGTGCGCGACCCGCAGCTGGCCGAATTCCTCTGCACGACAGCCGAGAAGGCCGGAGACGAGGCCGTCCGCCACTATGCGGCCGCCTCGGCGGCGGGCGCCGACCGCGAGGCCATCGCGGTCCGCTGGGCCGACGCGGCCGCTCGCGCCGGCGATTGCGAGACGGCGCTGCGACTGGCCGAGCCCGTCCTGGCCCGTGCGGACGTCTCACCGCCGGAATTGGCTGCCGCCGTTCGCATCTGCGCCGGCGTCTGGACCCGCCGCGGCCTGACCGCCCGTGCCGCGCAGCTCTACACCTGGCTCGGCCCGCACCGCATCGGCGCGGACTGGGCGGTCGGCGCGACCATCCTGTCCCTCGCCGGTGACGCCGCGGGCGCCCGCACCCTCGCGGCGTTCTCCTCCCACTGGCCCCCGACCGAGGCCACGGCGCGCGCCGCCTTGATCGCCGACGCCCTGTCCGGCACCACGGCGGCCGCCGAAATCCCGGTCCGGCCAACTGATTCCATCCCCTCGACATCCGACTCCAGCCAACTGCCGCACGGTTCGACTCCGGATCGGACCAGCAGCGAAACCCCGCACGGCGCAGCATCGGCCACCCGGCGCTCGGCAGGCGCGCTCCCGGCCGAGCCGCAGGATGATCTCGGCCCCGCGGATGCTGGTTTCGACCGGCCGCCAGGGACTCCCGCGGCAAGCGATATCGGATCTCGATCGCGGTCCACACCCGGCGGATCCGGCAGGTCGGTGCCGGCGGCCCCGATCACGCGGCGCGCTGATCGCAGGCCCGACACGCCCGGTACCCATTGGCCGCCAACTCTTTCCATGACGAGCGACTCCGCACCGCGACCCGCGTCCATTCCCGATGGAGCCGGCGACTCGCTTCCGACAACCTCCATCCCGGGGGCGCTCGCATCCGCCACACGGCGCGCGGGTCCCGCGCCCGGCGGGCGCGGCGCGGCTGTGGCGGCGGCCGCCGCGCTGATTCACGCCGCGCATTCCGGGGTGGCGCCCGCCGACAATGGCGGGGATCGATTTCTGCCGTGCTCGGCCGTGTCGATCGCGACGCTGCTGTGCCTGAGCATGGGTGATCCGCGCCGGGCGGCGGATGCGCTGCGGGATGGGGCGCGTGATCCACAGCAGCGGGTGCTGGGGGCGTGGGTCGCCATGCTCGGCGGTAATGAGCAAGCGGCGGCGGAGGCGCTCGGCGGGGTGGACCTGGCCACGCTGGCGCCGCGGGATCGGCTGCTGGCCCACGGTGCGCTGGTGGGGCTGGCGCGGCGAGGCGGCGATCACACCGCGCTGACCGTGGCGTGGCGGGCCGCGTGCCCACTGTTCGACGAGGTGGGCGCGGATCTGCTGGCGCTGCTGCCGATCGGGGAGCTGTGGCTGGCGGGTGTGCGCCTGCGGGACGAGGCGCGGGTGCTGCCGCTGGTGGACGCGGCGCTGGAGCTGCTGCGGCGCCTGGGCGATCCGCCCGCGTGGGCGAATGCCTTCCACTGGTACGCGATTCAGGCCGCCATCGCGCACGAGAGCCCGGGTGACCTGCTGCCGCACGCCCATCGGCTCAAGACCGCGGCCGCGGCGGGCGATCCGCAGGCGGCCGCCCTGGCCGATGCGGGCCGCACCTGGGTGCTGGTACTGCGCGGTGAGGTGGAGCGGGAGGCCGTGGAGGCGGCGGTGCAGCGGCTGGCGGCGCTCGGCGCCAGCTGGGATGCGGCCCGGCTGGCCAGCGAGGCGGCGCTGGCGGCCGATGACGCGGCCACCGCCACGGCGCTGCTGAAGCTGGCCCGGACGGTGCGCGCGCAATCGCGGCCGCCGGAGGCTCCGGTGCGTCCGGGCGCTCCGGAGGCCCCGGTCCCGCGGCCGCAACCGGTGGTCGACGCCGTGCTCAGTGATCGCGAGCGGGAGGTCGCCGAACTGGTGCTACTGGGCTTGACCTATCGTGAGATAGGCGCTCGCCTCTATATCTCCGCGAAAACCGTGGAGCATCACGTGGCCCGGATCCGGCGCCGGATCGGTGCGAGCAGCCGATCGGAGTTATTGTCGATGCTCCGCGCCATGGGTCACGGATCACTCCTCGTATGATCACGGCGCGGGGAGGACCCGGACGCACCGAGTGAGGTAACGAGGATGGCCACAGGGGTGGGCCTGCGGATCGCGGACGACGAATGCGTCGTGGCGGTCGTCACCGGTGACGACTCCACACTTCCGGTGCACTACATCGTGCGCGAGTCGGTCCTGCACATGTCCGATGACGGCGATGCCGCGCTGGGCGGACCGCAGCCGGACGGGCATACGCATTCCATCAGCGGTTTCGTGACGGCGGTCGGCGATCCGGCGGGCATCCCGGTCGACGACGGCGAGGCGTACCGCGCCGAGGATCTGATGGCCACGGCCGCCTTCTGCCTTATTCAGCTGGCGGCCGATCACCTCAACGGCCCGGCCGAGTTCTATGCCACCCATCCGACCGGATGGTCCGAGGCGCATATCCGCGCCCTGCGCGAGGCGCTGGACTACCTGGGCCTGAAGTCGGTGGTGCTGGTCAGCGAGCGCGACCTACCCCAGCCGGAGGGCGAGACCGGAAAATCGCTCGTCTACAACGCCGCCCGCGCGGCCCTGGCCGCGGTGCTCTCGACTCCGGCGGGTCTCACCCCGCCCGATCCCACCGCGAGCACCGAGAACGCCGCCGAGGTCACCGAGGTGCTGCCGGCGCTGAAGTTCCCGGAACCGGTGGCGCAGGCGTATTCCGCGGCGCTCTCGATCTCCACCACCGCCGAGCCCGCCGTGCGGACCGACACCGCCGAATCCGAGGCGGTCAAGATCAAGCCGCGCTCCCATCGCGGCCCCTACGTGATCGCCGCGGTCACCGCGGTGATCGGTTTGCTCCTGGGTGGCCTCGGGGTGGCGGCGATGTTGCGCGCCGACGAGGAGAAGCCCGGCCCGCCGCGCGGCGAGGTAGTCTCCGATCCGGGGACCGCCGGTGCGGTGCCGCCGCTGCTACCGCCGCCGACGAGTTCCGAGGAACCGGCTCCGATCGCCCCGCCGATCGCCGAGCAGCTGGAGCCGACGACGGAGCCGCCGAGCACCACCAGCGAGACCACCACCGTCACCACGCCGCCGCCCACGACGCCGCCGCCGAGTTCGACCACCACGACCCGTCCGGTGCCGCCCATCTACCGTTACCCGCCGGTACCCACCTTCGACTTGCCGATGCCGCCGGGGTGGGAGGATCCCTGGGCGCAGAATCCGCGATAGTTCACTGCGACCTTCTGTGGTTTGTGCCCTAAAGTGATGCGCTGACCGATGTTCCGCGAAGTAACCGGCTCGTCGGTCTGCTGGGTGCACTACGAAGGGACTCCATGCGCAAGTTCATGGCGCGCCGCGCCACGGTCATCGGATTCGCTGCGGCCGTCCTCGCCGGTCCCTTGCTCACCACCGCACCCGCCACCGCGGAATCGCCGAATCAGCTTGCGGCCGAGAACCTTCCCGCCGAACTGGCGCAGGCGATCGAGCGCGATCTGCGGATGACGCCGGTCGAGTACCTGGACCGCGCCGCCAAGGCCCAGCAATTGCAGGATTACGCAAAGGAATTCCGCACCGAGCGACCCGAGGAATTCGCCGGCGCGTGGATGGGCGCCGACGGTAAGCCGGTGCTCGCCGTGACCTCTCTCGACGCCGCCCGCGTGGTGGCCGAGGACGGTTATCAGACCCGCCTGGCCCCCATCAATGCCGACGGCCTCGAGGGTTCCCTCGATCAGCTGAACAAGTGGATCGGCGGTCTGCCGCGCGAAATCTCGGGCGCCATCAATTCGGTGGCCATCGATTTCCTCAACAGCCAGCTGGTCGTGAATGTCGCCAACACCCCGGGCGGGCATCTGCTGAATCTGCCCACCCTGATCGCGAATATCAAGGTGATCCTGTCCCCCGACGCCGGCGGCCCGATCGAGCGCCGGCCCATGGGCGGCGACACCTACATCAGCGCCCCCACCTCGCTCGGCGACTCCTCGCTGCAGAGCGTGGACGTGTGCTCCTTCGGCTTCAATGCCACCGACGCCTCCGGCAATGCGCTGAATATCAGTGCCGGACACTGCAATCCGAATCTGGGCAAGGCGAACGACCGAGCCTCGGTCTACCTGCCCGATGTCAAGAATCTGATCGCCAGCCCGCAGGTGGGCACCTTCGTGCACTCGCAGGTGGGCGGCGGCGCGGCCCTGGACTACTCGGTCATCGAGCTCAATGCCGACGCCGTGGCCGCTGGCATGGACCAGCCCAGCGTGCGCGGCGCCAACGGCACCACGCTCGCCATTACCGGCATCGCCAACCCGATCACCGGCGCGCCGGTCTGCAAGTCGGGCCAATCCTCCACGTTCACTTGTGGTTTCGTGATCGCCGACCGGGTGGAGACGCAGCTCTACACCTCCGAGGGCCAGTCCAAGACGGTCCGCGGTTTCGCCTCCAGCGCCTGCACCCTGGGCGGCGACAGCGGCGGCGCCATCGTGTCCGGCACCCTGGCGCTGGGCATCACCAGCGGATCGAATGCGGCCGACGCGCCGAACTGCAACGAGGCCAATGCGGTCATGGCGCAGTACGGTGGTACCGCGACCCTGGGTATTCCGATCCGCGCCATCCTGGCCGATATCGAGGCCAATTCCGGTGGTGGACTGGGCAACGGAATTCAGGTGCGGACCAAGCCCAACGCGGGCTAGTGGGCGACACGCCCCGATCTTGAATCCGACACGCCGTTCGTTTGCCCTGCGAATACCGAATCGTCACCCGGCAATAAGTAGGCATAACGGGCCCGACACCATATAGTCGGCTCATGCTCCTGCCACGTATGCGCTTTTCCTCGCCTGCCGTGGGCACCGGCCCACGCTCCCTTGTCCGCAGAACAGCCATCGCGGCCTCCGCATTGCTGATCACCGGAACACTGGCGGCGAGCGCACACGCGGAGCCCGCGACCCCCGATCTGCCCGCGGAACTGATCACCGCCATCACCCGCGATCTGAAGATCTCGCCGAAGGACTACCTGCAGCGCGCGGATCTCGCCCAGCAGGTGGCCGCCTTCGCCGCCACCGCGCAGCGCCAGTACCCGGAGGTGTTCGCCGGCGCCTGGCTCGACGAGACCGGTAAGGCCGTCATCGGCCTGGCCCCCGGCACCGGCGCGGAGGACGCGCGCAAGGCGGCGCAGGACGCCGGCTTCTCGGTCAAGGACGTCAGCAAGAGCGAATCGGTGCTGCGCAGCGAGAAGAACGCCTTCCAGAAGTGGCTGGAGGATCAGCCCGCCGATGTGTCGAAGGCCGTCCTCGGCGTCGCCATCGACACCGTGAACAACTCCATCGCGGTGCGCGCGGCCGAGGCCGGCCTGCCGCTGCCCGGTTTCGTCGACCCGGCCCGCGTCATCGTGATGCCGGTCCCGCCGACCGGTAGCGAGGAGCTCGACGTCCAGCAGGCCGCCGCCATCGCCGGCGAGGCCCCGGGCGTGAAGGCCGCCGGCGACGGCTACGCCTCGGTGGCGGGCCGCATGTCGCTGCGCTGCTCGCTCGGCTTCAACGGCACCGACGGCGCCGGCAATGTCGTGAACATCACCGCGGGACACTGCAACCCGAACATTCCGGCCACCGGCGGCGCGAATTCGCCCTCGGTGCACGAGATCCTGGCCGGGGACCGGGTCGGCCCGCAGATCGGCACCTTCCAGAAGTCGGTGCTGGGCAACCAGGACTACTCCATCGTGTCGGTCAACGACAACGCCCGTGACGCGTTCTCCAACAACCTGGTTCGCGTCCCCAACGCCGCGCCCATCGCGGTCACCGGCGTGGCCATCCCGGTGGTCGGCGCCCCGGTCTGCAAGTCGGGCTCCCGCACCGGCTTCAGCTGCGGCGTGGTGAATGCCATCGATCAGACCGTCCAGGTCGGCGACCGCCTGCTGACCCAGTCGTTCTCCGCCAATATCTGCGCGCTGCCCGGCGACTCCGGCGGCCCGATCGTGACCGGCACCCTGGCCCTGGGCATCTCCAGCGCCTCCTCGGTCGCCGACTACCCGATCTGCGAGATCCCCAACCTGATCGGCCTGCTGACCGGCAACGCGCCGCAGCTGTTCGCCCAGCCGGTGAGCGTGGTGCTCTCCGACAACCCGGGCCTGCGGGTGCGCACCTAGAACGAAACGGCAAGAGCCGCAAAGGCCGGTAGCCCCCTCGGGGGCTACCGGCCTTCTGCTGTCCACGGGAGTCCGCGAAACGAGGGGCAACCTCACAGCGGCGGCGTTCGGGCGGCACAGGGGCATTGGGCGGGCATTGCCGCGGGCATGGGCGGCGCCGCCGGAGGCATCGGGTGGGCACCGCCGGGCCTGCACGGGTATTCGGCTGATCCGGCATGCTGGAGGCATGTGTTTGGTGTTGGCCGGATGGCGGGCGCATCCGGAGTATCGGCTCATCATCGCCGCGAATCGCGATGAGTTCTTCACGCGGCCAACCGAATCGCTGCGCCGCTGGGAGGAGGTCCCGGGCCTGCTCGCCGGGCGTGACCTGGGCGCGAGCGGCGACCTCCCGGGCACCTGGCTCGGGCTGGCGGCCGACCAGCGCCGCTTCACGACCGTCACCAATGTGCGCGGCCACGGCGTGGAGCGCGGGGACGCCCCCTCTCGCGGCGCACTGCTACTCGATTTCCTGCGCGGCGACGCGGGTCCGGAGAAGTTCGTCCGCGGCGTCGCGGCGGCCCCCGATGACTACAACGGATTCAACCTGCTGGTCTCGGATCTGGAAACGCTGTGGTGGCACAGCAACCGCAGCGCACTCGCACCGCGCGAACTGGCGCCGGGCTTCCACGGCGTCTCCAACGGCTACCTGGTCGGCTCCCTGGAACCCGACGGCCAGGTCGTCACCGGCACCGACACCCCCGCCTGGCCCAAGGTCCGCGACGGCGTGCTGGCACTGCGCTCGGTCGTCGAGTCCAACCCCGCGAATGTGGCGGGCTACCTGGAAGTCCTGGCAGACCGCAAACGAGCCCCCGACGCCGAACTCCCCGACACCGGCATCGGCAAACACGCCGAGCGCGCCGCCTCCTCCCGCTTCGTCAACAGCCCCCTGCACGGAACCCGTTGCAGCACGGTCCTACTGGTCCGCGAAGACGGCTCCTTCGAAATGACCGAACGCACCTTCGCCCGCTTCGGCCGCCGCAAGGGCACGGTCACCCTCACCGGCCAACTCGAAATCCCGGCCTGAGAACCTCCCCGCAAACACACAACCGGCCCGCCCCGACGAGGGAGGCGAGCCGGTTGTGCAGAGCGAGAACCCGGAGGCCTAGGGGCGAAGCCCCGAGAACTCCTCGAGGTTCAGGGGCGAAGCCCCGAATGCCCTTGGGGTTCAGGGGCGAAGCCCCGAGGTGCTCCTGGGGTTTCAGGGGTGAAACCCCTGAGAGCCTAGAGAGTTTAGTTAGCCCACTTGGTGGTGCCGTCCGGCGCCTGGATGACCTGGATGAGCTCCAGGCCGGCGGCGATCAGCGTCGGGCCGCCCACGGCGATGGTGCCCAGGATGCCGCCGATGCCGGCGCCCGCGACCAGACCCGGCACGCAGCCCGCGACGAAGGTCACGATGCAGCCGATGATGGCGCCGACCGCGGTGCCCACGAAGCCGCCGATGGCGGTCGAGATGCCGAACTGGCTGGAGAACTGGCTCATGGCGCGCTGGTTCTCGACCGGCGAGGCGATCTCGGTGGCGATGATCGGCCGCGCGGCGACCGGCTCGGCGCTCGGCTGGAAGCCGGCCGGCTTCTCGGGGGTGACCTCGAGAACCTTGCCGTCTTCCTTGACCTCGGCCGTGGTCGGGATCTCGACGCCGGCGTTGACGAACTGCAGCGGGAAGGTGATGACGGTGGCGCCGTCCTTGTCCTTCACATTGACCAGAGTCGTCTTCGGGTCCTCAGGAGTCGCACCCTCCTGCTCGGAAAGCTCGAACGTCCCGTTCTTCAGCGTGGAGACAACGGTCTTGACGTCCTTCTCGTCGATCTTCTGATCGATGAGCTTGGTGGAGTAGGAGATGTCCGCGGACTGCGCGGGCTGCGCAGGTTCGGCATCGGCGTGGGAGACCGTGGTGCCCATGGTCATTGCGCCGATGACCAAAGCAGCCGCCGCGGTGGTGCTGCGAAACTTCATTCGGTTTTTCCAATCCGTCATCAGGTAGAGCCGCTGTGAGCATCTCCGACACGCGAGACCCAGGCTTCCCTCAGGCCTAGTCGCGCGCGAAACGAAACCTCCCCGAGCATGTGAAGATGCGCACAGCAATCGGACAGCGCGAGCCTACTCGAACACCCCGCTAGATGCGACATTCCTTCCAACCCGAACTGATCGGTAACCCAGAGCTTTTCGCAAGTAAGCCTGACCTTTGTTGGGTTTCGGAAATGCCGGGATTTACGGTGTCGGTACACCCTGGACAGATAAGTTACCGACGGGTAACTTACTGTTCGTTAGGATACGAGCCAACCGGGCGTACCAGGACGTCCTCGGAAACTCGTAGGAAAGGTCGCGACATGAATGCCCTGACAGTGACGCTGGGCACGATTGGAGCAGTGCTCACAATCTTTTGCTGGGCATCGCTCATCGATGGCGTACGGACGATCGTGCGCACCATCATGGTCGGTCAGTCCGCCCCCGACCGCTGGCGGCCGTTCTTCCCCCGCCTGAAGACGATGCTCATCGAATTCCTGGCGCACACGCGGATGAACAAGTTCCGCACCGTGGGCTGGGCGCACTGGCTGGTCATGATCGGCTTCCTCGCCGGGTTCATCCTCTGGTTCGAGGCGTACGGCCAGGTCTTCGACCCCGAATTCCATTGGCCGATCGTCGGTTCCTGGGGCATCTACCACCTCGCGGACGAGATCCTCGGCATCGGAACGGTTGTCGGCATCGTGACGCTGATCGTGATTCGCCAGCTGAACCATCCCCGCGTGCCGGAGCGCCTTTCCCGTTTCAGCGGTTCGAAGTTCGGCCCCGCCTATGTGATCGAGAGCATTGTCCTGGTCGAGGGCCTGGGCATGATCTTCGTGAAGGCCGGGAAGATCGCGACCTATCACCACTCCGCGACCTGGTCCGACTTCTTCACCGAGCAGGTCGCCAAGCTGCTGCCCGAGAGCGCGATCATGGTGTCGATCTTCGCGCTGATCAAGCTGCTCTCCGGCGCGCTCTTCCTGCTGCTCGTCGGGCGCAATGTCACCTGGGGCGTTGCCTGGCACCGTTTCTCGGCGTTCCCGAACATCTACTTCAAGCGTGAGGACGACGGCGGCGTCGCCCTGGGCGCGGCCAAGCCGATGATGTCCAAGGGCAAGGCCATCGATATGGAGACGGCCGATCCCGACAACGACACCTTCGGCGTCGGCAAGTTCGAGGACTTCTCCTGGAAGGGCATCCTCGACGTCACCACCTGTACCGAGTGCGGTCGCTGCCAGTCCCAGTGCCCGGCCTGGAACACCGGTAAGCCGCTCTCGCCCAAGCTGCTGATCATGTCGCTGCGCGACCACGGTTACGCCAAGGCCCCGTACCTGCTGGCCGGCGGCCGCAAGGATATGGCCGGTGAGGAAATCGGCCTGGTCGACGCCGAGGGCAAGCCGAACGAGCGTGCGCTGGCGAAGATCTCGGAGGAGGCCCGCGCCGAGGCCGAGCGGCCGCTGGTCGGCGGCGAGGATGTCAACGGCATCATCGATCCCGAGGTGCTGTGGTCCTGCACCACCTGTGGCGCCTGCGTGGAGCAGTGCCCGGTGGATATCGAGCACGTCGACCACATTATCGATATGCGCCGCTACCAGGTGCTCATCGAATCGGAGTTCCCCTCCGAGCTGGCGGGCCTGTTCAAGAATCTGGAGAACAAGGGCAATCCGTGGGGCCAGAACGCCAAGGATCGCCTGAACTGGATTTCCGAGGTGGACTTCGACATTCCGGTCTTCGGACAGGATGCGGAATCCTTCGACGGCTACGAATACCTGTTCTGGGTGGGCTGTGCCGGCGCCTATGAGGACCGCGCCAAGAAGACCACCAAGGCGGTCGCGGAACTGCTCGCCACCGCGGGCGTGAAGTTCATGGTGCTCGGCCAGGAGGAAACCTGCACCGGCGACTCGGCGCGCCGCGCGGGTAATGAATTCCTGTTCCAGCAGCTCGCCATGCAGAACATCGAATTGCTGAATTCGGTGTTCGAGGGTGTCGAGCAGGCGAAGAAGAAGATCGTCGTCACCTGTGCGCACTGCTTCAATGCGCTCAACAATGAGTACCCGCAGGTGGGCGGCACCTACGAGGTCGTGCACCACACCCAGCTGCTGAACCGCCTGGTGCGGTCCAAGAAGCTGATCCCGGTGTCGCCGGTGGCGCAGAACGTCACCTACCACGACCCCTGCTATCTGGGCCGGCACAACAAGATCTACAACGCGCCGCGCGAGCTGATGGAAGCCTCGGGCTCGACCCTGGTCGAAATGCCCCGCCACGGTGAGCGTTCCATGTGCTGTGGCGCCGGTGGCGCGCGCATGTGGATGGAGGAGCAGCTCGGCAAGCGCATCAATGTCGACCGTGTCGACGAGGCGCTGAGCACCCTGAACGGCGGCAACGAGCCGTCCATGATCGCGACCGGCTGCCCGTTCTGCCGCGTCATGCTCACCGACGGCGTCACCGCCCGCAAGGACGGCGGCGAGGTCGGCCAGGGTGTCGAGGTCGTCGACGTCGCGCAGCTCATGCTGAACTCCATCGACCGCATCGAGGCCGCGCAGCTCAGCGAGAACCTGAAGGTCGTCCAGGAGCCCAAGGTCGCTGAGCCGGAACCGGTCTCGGAGCCCGCGACCGCCTCGGCCGCTGTCGCCGAACCGGAGGCTCCGGCCGCGCCGAAGGCCGCACCGGCCGGTGGCGGACTGGGCATGAAGGGTGGCCTGAAGCCGCCCGGCGGCGGCAAGGGCCTGGCCATGAAGGGCGGGCTCAAGGCTCCGGGCGCGAAGGCGGAAGCGGCTCCGGCCGCCGAGGCCGCTCCGGCCGCCGAGGCTCCGGCCGCACCCGCCAAGGGTCTGGCCATGAAGGGTCCGGCCAAGGCTCCCGGTAAGGGTCTCGCCATGAAGGGCGGCCTCAAGGCTCCTGGCGCGAAGTCCGCGGGCGCTGCTGCCCCGGCCGAATCCGCCGCTACCGCTTCGGCTCCGGCCGAGTCTGCTCCGGCGGCCGAATCGAGCGCGGCGCCGGCGACCCCGGCCGCCAAGCCCGGCGGCCTGGCCATGAAGGGCGGGCTGAAGGCCCCCGGCGCCAAGCCGGGCGGTCTGGCCATGAAGGGCGCGGCCAAGGCTCCGGGCGCCAAGCCCGCCGCCCCGGCCGCTCCGGCTCAGCCCGCGGAGACCGCTTCGGCCCCGACCGCCGCTCCGGCTGCTGCCCCGACCGAGGCTCCCGGCCCGGCCGCCGAGGCCAAGCCGACCGTTGCCGCCAAGGGCTTGGCCATGAAGTCCGGGCTCAAGCGTCCCGGACCGAAGGCTCCGGGCGCGGCCGCTCCGTCCCCGGCCGCCGAAGCACCTGCCGCCCCGGCTGATTCGGCTCCGGCCGCCCCGGCCGAATCGGCTCCGGCTGCCCCGGCCGAATCGACTCCCGCAGCTCCGGTCGAGTCGGCTCCCGCGGCTCCGGCCGCGACCGAGGCCAACGGCACGGCGAGCAGCGCCGCCGAGGGCAATGGCGCCGCCAAGCCCCCGGCCGCCAAGCCAGGCGGTCTCGGCTTCAAGTCGGGCATGAAGGCGCCGGGCAAGAAGAGCTAGCCCGCACCAACGCGTGAAGGCGCGTCACCGATTTCGGTGGCGCGTCTTCGCCATTTCCAGGCAATGCATTTCCGGGCACCTGGCCATCTCGAGCCATTCCGGATTGTCCGTTGTGCGAATCTCCAAATAGCACTCGGATCGCTATCACTCCAGGCAGGCGCGAGTTGCCGGAGTTCGGCGCGGCGCAGAAGCGCCACGCGCCCAACCGCGTATGGCGCCGTCAACTGGGGAGAGATCCCTTGACCGGAATGTTGCTGAACCTCTAACTTCTGGAACACCCAACTTTCAATTGTGATCCGCGTCTCAGCCGTGGATCCGCGGGACGCACGCCGGCCCCTGCGTCCCAACAATTTTCGAGGGAGTTTCAGTAATGGTTGGTAGAAGACTGCTATCCACGGTCGGGGCTGCTGCCGGCATCGCCCCGTTGCTGGTGGCCTTGTTGCCCGCGGCCACCGCGAACGCGCACGGCTATGTCACCGGACCGGCGAGCCGCCAGGCGCAGTGCGCGGCGGGCACGGTCTCGTGCGGGGCCATCAAATACGAGCCGCAGAGCGTGGAAGGCCCGCAGGGCCAACGCAATTGCAGCGCGGGCGATCCGAGGTGGGCCGAGCTGGACGACGACAGCAAGGGCTGGCAGGTGCACTCGGTCGGCACCACGGTCGACTTCACCTGGAAGTTCACCGCCAACCACCGCACGAAGGACTGGGAGTACTTCATCGGCGGCACCCGCGTCGGCCACGTCGCCGGGAACGGCGAGAACCCGCCCATGTCGGTGACGCACAGCATCGACCTGTCGGGCTTCTCGGGCAAGCAGAAGCTGCTCGCCGTCTGGAACATCGGCGATACGACCAATGCCTTCTACAACTGCATCGACCTGAACATCGGCGGCGGTGAAACCCCGCCCACCACAACGCCGCCCACCACGACCGCGCCGACCACTACGGCGCCGCCGACGACCACCGCCCCGAGCACGACGACCGCGCCGAGCACGACTCCGCCGGTCACCACCACGGCTCCGGGCACGACCACCGATCAGCCCGCCGGCGGCGAATGGCGCACACACGCCTCCTACGCGATCGGTGACGTGGTCACCTATCAGGGCAAGCAGTACCGCTGCCTGCAGGCGCACACCGTGCACGATCCGAACTGGACCCCGGACGCGACGCCCGCGCTCTGGCAGGCGCTCTGATCGAGCCCCCGAGGTGACTGCCCGGCAATACCGATACGGCATATCGCCAGGCAGTCACCTCGCATGATCAGTTCTGCTAATCCCGGGCAATCGAACCCGGCGCCGTTCGCCCATACTGCAAGGTATGACGGATGCGCGTACGGTTCGGGTCGAGATCGGGGTGGAGTCGGTGGCCGGGGTCCGCATTGCGGAAGCGGCGGGCGCGACACGGGTCGAACTCTGCACCGGACTATCCGCCGGCGGCCTGACCCCCGGGGCCGCGCTGGTCGAGGCGGCGGTGGCCGCGGCCTCGACCACCGAGATCCATGTGCTCGTCCGTCCGCGCCCCGGCGACTTCCGCTACAACGACGACGAGGTGGCGCTCATGCGCGCCGATGTCGCGCGCATGCGGGAGCTGGGCGCGCACGGCGTGGTGGTCGGCGTGCTCGGCGAGGACGGGAACGTCGACGCCGGGGCCAATACCGAATTGCTGGCGGCCGCCGAGGATATGGAGGTCACCTTCCATCGCGCCTTCGATGTCTGCGCCGATCCGTACGGCGGCTTCGACCGGCTGCTGGAATTGGGTTTCACCCGGCTGCTCACCTCCGGCCGGCAGGTATCGGTGCTCGACGGCGCCGCGCTCATCGCCCGCCTGGTCGCGCTCGCTGACGACCGCATCGAGGTGATGGCCTGCGGCGGCCTGCGCGCCGACAATGCCCGCCGCGTCATCGAGCTGACCAATGTGCGCGATCTGCATGCCGCCGTGCGCATTCCGGTGCCGGGCCTGGCGCCGGGGGACACCGAGGTCGACTTCGCCGAATTCGGCGTGCCGCGCGGCTTCGACCACTTCGAGACGGATGCCGCCGGGGTCGCCGCGCTCTGCGACGCGGTCCGGTGAAACTCGATCTGAACATCGTTCCCACTCCGGAATTCCACCCGCACACCGGGTTCCGCGGTCTACAGCCCCGCCGGGGTTGAGTTCGGCACGCACGGGACGACCAGCGGCGCTTCCGGATCCAGGCCCTGCATCGCCAGCGTCGCCGCCACGGGATCGCTGGTCAGGAACAGATGCCCGGTCATGTCCTGCGGGCAGACCTGCTGCAGAATCACATTCGTCGCATTGGGCGCGTCCTTCAGCCCATTGGTGTACGGCACGACCTGGTTGTCGGCCTCGGTGAGAACCGAGTAGTAGCGGACCTTCGGCGAGTAGACGCCGCTCTCCTGCAGCTGCTGGATGAATCCGGAGCCGGTCAGCATGTCCACGCAGGCGGCGCACGGCGGATTCATGGCCGCGTAGACCTGGTTGTAGATGCCCAGCGCCCGAGCGGTATCGGACAGGCTCTGGGCGACCCGCGTGCCCTTCCAGATCGGCGCCAGCGACACCTGGGTGTCGACCAGCTCGTCCCCGCCCATGAACTGGATGTAGGCCGCGGCCACCAGCGTGCCCTCCGACCAGGTCAGCAGCTTCACCTTCGGCGCTCCGGTCGCGGCCAGCACGCGATCCACGTACCGGGACAGCTCCGGCGCCGAATTCATGATCGGAATGCGCCCGCCGACACCCTCCAGCAGCCCGCTGTCTCCCGGATACGTGCCATAAGTGAGCGCGAAGACACAGTAGCCCAGATTCTTCAGCAGCGGTGACACCGCCTGCCAGCTGTTCTCGCCATTGCCTGCGAGCCCGTGCACCAGGACCACCGGCAGCGGATGGGCCGGATCGGGTGTGCAGCTCCAGTCGTTGCCGCCCGGTGGATCGTAGGGGGCCTTGGCATTCAGCGAGGAATCGATGAACGGCCCCATGCCCCACACCACCGGCAGTTCCGCCGCCGACGCGGTGCCCGGCGCCGCACCCGTCGCGGCGGCGATCCCGGTGATCCCGGCGGCCACGATCATCTTGAATTTCGTGAGCATCAGGACAGCGCTCCTAACCGAAACGTGACGACGCTACGAACCAGGAAAACTGCTACCCCACGGCGATCTCGGGATGTGGGTCACCGTACTCGATGGTGCGATCAGGGCCTGGAATGCCGACCGCCGCCGCGCGGCGGATTGGGCGGATTCGGCGGCTCCTGCGGCGGCCAGACGGGCAGATCCTCGGTATCCGGGTCGTACGGCTCGGGCGCCGGGCTCGGATTCAGCCGCACCACACCGGTATACGGATTCGGCGGCGCGGGCTCGGCCGGGGCGGTGGTGCGCGGCGCGTCGTCGGCCGCGACCTTGCGCAGCGTCCCGGTCGTGGCCGCCGAGCGCGTCCTGCCGGCCGGCGCGGGCCGCTCGGCCGCGGTCCGGCTGCGCTTGGCGGGCCGCACCGGCTCCGGCTTGTGCCCGAACGGCCGCGCCAGCATGACCGCGATACCGGTGGTCAGCGGCACCGACAGCGCGAGCGCGATACCGCCGACCGCGGATCGCGCGATCTCGATGCCGACGGCGTCGCCGGTGAGCACATCGGTGATATTGCGGCCCGCCACGCTGAACAGCAGCAGCAGCGGCAGCGCGCCGCCGGCGTAGGCGAGCACCAGGGTGTAGACGGTACTGGCGATATGGTCGCGACCCACCCGCATGGCGGCGCCGAAAATGCTGCGGCGATTGGCCTTTTCGTCCAGCGCCGCCAGCTCGAAGGCGGCCGAGGCCTGCGTGATGGTCACATCGTTGAGCACGCCGAGGGTGCCGATGATGAAGCCGGCCAGCAGCAGTCCGGTAATGCTGACGTGCTCCAGATAGGTGGCGACGTTGGTGTTCTGCTCCTCCGACAACCCGGTCAGATGCGTGACCTTCAGAGTGAGCCAGGACAGGAAGGCGGCCAGGCCCATCGAGGTCAGCGTGCCCAGCAGGGCGGAACTGGTGCGCAGGTTCAGCCCGTGCGCGAGGTACAGCACCACATAGAGAATGAGCGCGCCCGCCACCAGGGCGACCGGTATGGCGGGCTTCCCGTCCAGCAGGGCGGGCAGCAGGAATTTGACCAGCACGGCGAAGGCGAAGATCAGTCCGATCAGCGCCCGCAGCCCGCGCCAGCGCGCCACCGCGATGATGACCACCGCGAAGGCGATGACGATGACGGTCAGCGGCAGCCCGCGCGAATAGTCGTCGAACCCGTAGATGGGCGCACCGGTCGGATCCGTCGATCGCACGATGCGGATCTCGTCGCCCACCCGCAGGTCGGGTTGCCCTGGGCCGGGCGCGATTTCGAACAGCGTCCGCTTACCCTCGTCGGGCCCGGATTCGATGGCGACGATACTGCGCTGGCACTCATAGGCATTGGTGCGCGGCGCCTGCGGCTCGTCCGCGAACGGCTTGCCCAGCGACGCGCTGCCGCACGCCCCGAGGTCCTGCCGGATGACGGTGCCCGCCTCGGTCTGGAAGGCCCCGCCGCCCGCGCTCTGCATCGGCAGCGGAATGTCGACGCGCTGGGCGCTCGGCCACAGCCACACCAGCCCGGCCACCACCGCGATTCCGATGAGTACGAGAAGCCCGATGACAACGCGGGCGGCCTTGGCGCCGACCGGGACCGGGCCCGAATGATCGTGGTGGTGATGGTGGTGATCGCTCACTCGGACGACCCTAAACGAAAATCGTTCTCTGTTCCGCCTCCCCGGGACTTTTGCGCCCGGCCGAGAGCCGTCGACGTCGAGCACGCGTAGTGCGGTCGGGTGCCGAGCCGATTTTGGGCGTACCCGATGAGTTACCCGGACCTCACGAGATCAGTTGTCACCTACCATGCGGCCGGAATTCGGCATGAGGTCGGGATTTCCTGGAGGGGGCGGCGGAGAGCAGGGGGATGTCTCCGCCGCCCGGGATCGGCGGCCCAGGGGGGGTAGGCCGGCCCAATCCAGGGCCGGACGGCCCAGGGGGGGTAGGCGGTCCGGCCGGGCACTCAAGGTGCCGAGGACCACTGTACACAAAAGGCGGTTCTTTGCGCTAGCTAAGTCTCTAAAAACCCAACTTTTTCGAACCAGCGGTTTGTTTTAACCGGAAGCGATGTGGGGGTTCAACTCTCAGATCCCCTATCACTGCCGGTAGGAGGCGAGGAAGTTGCCGAACCGCTCGATGGCCACCGACAGGTCCCGCGCCCAGGGCAGCGTCACGATGCGCAGATGATCGTGATGCGGCCAGTTGAAGCCGGTGCCCTGCACCATCAAGATCTTCTCCTGCAGCAGCAGATCCAGCACCAGTTTCGAATCATCGTGGATCTCATGGACTTCCGGATCCAGCCGCGGGAACGCGTACAGCGCGCCCTTGGGCTTGACGCAGGAAACGCCCGGAATCGTGTTGAGCTTCTCCCACGCCACATCGCGCTGCTCGAGCAGCCGCCCGCCGGGCAGTACCAGATCCTCGATGCTCTGATGCCCGCCGAGAGCCACCTGAATCGCATGCTGCGCGGGCACATTCGGGCACAGGCGGGTGGAGGCCAGCAGGTCGATGCCCTCGATGAAGCCGGCGGCGTGATCCTTCGGGCCGGTGATCACCAGCCATCCGGAGCGGTACCCGGCCACCCGGTACGCCTTGGACAGCCCGTTGAAGGTCAGGCACAGCAGATCCGGCGCGAGCGTGGCCAGCGACACGTGCTTGGCATCGTCGTAGAGGATCTTGTCGTAGATCTCGTCGGCCAGCAGCAGCAGCTGATGCTTGCGCGCCAGGTCCACGACCTGCTGCAGCACCTCGGCCGAGTACACCGCGCCGGTCGGGTTGTTGGGGTTGATCACGACAATGGCCTTGGTCTTGTCGGTGATCTTGGATTCCATATCGGCGATATCCGGCTGCCAGTCGTTGGACTCGTCGCACAGATAGTGCACCGGCGTGCCGCCGGCGAGGGAGGTCATGGCCGTCCACAGCGGATAGTCCGGCGCCGGGATCAGCACCTCGTCGCCATTGTCCAGCAGCGCCTGCATGGTCATGGTGATCAGCTCGGAGACGCCGTTGCCCAGGTACACGTCGTCGACATCGAACTCCGGGAAGCCCGGGACCAGCTCGTAGCGGGTGAAGATGGCGCGGCGCGCGGGCAGGATGCCCTTCGATTCGGAGTAGCCCTGCGCGTACGGCAGCGCCGCGATGATGTCGCGCATGATCACGTCGGGCGCGTCGAATCCGAACGGCGCGGGGTTGCCGATATTCAGCTTGAGGATGCGGTGACCCTCGGATTCCAGCCGTGCCGCGTGTGCGTGTACCGGCCCCCGGATTTCGTACAGGACGTTCTGGAGCTTGGTCGATTGCTCCAGGGTGCGCGGGGACCGATGCGGTAGGTGACTGGAAGGGCTCACCCGAACAATGGTGCCATCCGCCCGCATACCGGCTCGTCCACCACCTGTCTTGGTCGCGGGCCTCAAAATGTGGGCGTTGTTTTCACCGCGAGGTATCGGGTGGCAACATGCCGGTCGCGGCCGTGTTCCCGCAGAATTCCTCGATTCGCTCGTCCAGATACCGCGCCTCGACCGCATCCCGGAACTCCGGCCGGGTCAGCCGCTGCCGCAGCCCCGTGAGCCGTTCCTCCAGCTGCGCGATGCGCTTGTCCTCGTCCAGTTGCAGCACCGGCTGCAGCGCCTCGGCCGCCCCGTCCAGACTGCCGTTGATCAGGTGCGCGGCCGCGCTGTCCACCCGGGCCAGCGACTCCGCGCCGTAGGAGCGCTGCTCGGTCGGGCCGTTGGCGTACAGGTCGATGGCGCGGCGGGTGTGCTCCAGCGCGGGCTCGGCCTGCCCGAGATGGATATAGGTGGCTCCCGCGTAGTAGTGGCTCTTGGGCTGGTTGAACCCGAACACGCCGCCGACCTCGTCGTGCAGGGTGTCTCCGACCTCGCCCTCGCGGGCGCCGTCGGCCTCCCGGATACACCGTTCGGTATCGGCATTGCTGCCCAGCTTGGACCAGATACGGGCCTCGATATTGTGCAGCCGCACCTTCGAGGTGGCCGATTCGGCGTACTGCTGGCCGGACTGAGCGAGCAGCACCGCCCGGCGCGGGCGCTCCGACCAGTATTCGATGAGCGCCTGCATGCCGCGGGTCCAGGCGCGTAATCCGTTGTGCCCGCACAATTCCGCGTAAGCCCATGCCGCCCTTGCCTGTTCGCCGGCGGCATCGACATAGCCGAGATCGGTGCTGGCATTGGCGAGCAAACCGGACAGCGTGCCGGCCAGCAGATACAGATGCCCGGTGTCGGCGGGCCGCTGATGGCCTTCGAGCAGGCGGTAGACGCGGCGGCGCACCCGCAGCATCTCCACCATCATGGGTACCGGCGGTACGTGCACATAATCGTTGGCGATGCGCGTGACATCCGCATCGAGCTGTTCCAGCGTGGTCGCGCCGACATTGGAGCTCTCGGCCCTCCCTGCGTGCTCGCTGGCTTCGTGGGCTGCCGCCATGATCAGATCCCTCTCCGAAATCGCTGCTAACGCATCGCCTCTCATCGCACCCGTGTCGACGAGTGCCAGCAGTTCCGCGTCGCTGGAATAACTGGCTTGCACCGGATTGCCCAGGCCCAAGGGGGAACCGGGCTGGCGCACATCGAAACCGGGTACGGCGGGGCGGTCGATCAGAGGCTGGTCGATCAAGGCCGCGAACCGTGCCCGCACAACATCGTCGGACCTGGCCAGAGAGGTATCGAGGGCGGCCTGATTCACGGGACGGGGATGGACCCGATCCCCCCCGGCTTCCCACTTCGAAACCAAGCGTTCGTGCACGCCCAAGTGCGCCGCGAACTCTCGGATACTCATCCGCTTGGCATCGCGGAGGGCGCGGGCCTCTTTGCCTGACCACTGCCGGACCACGACGTCATCCTTCCGAACGAACTCCATGTCCAGGGTACGAGCGTGAGGTGCCTGCGGCCACAAGCGAAACCTACCTGGTACCAGGCTTTATACGGGTTGGTAATAGTGGCGGCGGAAGGGCAGCGCAAGGAGGGCATGCGGGCGTTTTCACAATGCCCCGGCAGCCGCGACCCTGTAACCGGGAGGCGAAGAGGAGCGGGGATCGTGAACGCGGACAGGCTGAGAACCATCGATGACTGGGTGGCGTACTACCGTCACGAGTTCGGGCTCCCGGTCACCGAGCGCGGCGGCTTCGTCATGCTTCCCGTCACCGGAAAGATCGGCGTGGTGCATTTGCCCGTTGCGCGCGCCGAAAAGGTCCGCACCGCACTGGAACAGCGCAAACGCGCCGGACCCATGCTGGCGCGGCAGATCCGCTGGAGCTTTCTGACCGAACCCGATTCCACTCCCGGCGAGCAGATCATGGATGTCCTCAACCGCCTCGACATCGGCATACCCGCCATTGGCAGCGCCGTCATGCTCCCCACCGGTCTGGGCCGGTGGACTCGTGAAGGCTGCCACTGGGTTTCACCGCCCACCCGCGATCTTCGTCTCCCACCCCTGTCCGTGGTCATCACGACAGCTCTGGCGGTGGGAACCGGAAGCGAGGACTGAACGCAGCAGGTCCTCGCACCGGCGCGGCACCGCAACAACCTCCGCGGACGCGCGCCGGACCCACCGAGTCCGCCCCTTTCTGGCAGTCGACGGGGCGGACTCGGCGTGTGCGGTCAGGGTGCGGGGGCCGGGAAGAGCGGCGGAATGGTGGGCACCACCACCGGCGGCAGGCCCGGAATGATGGTGATGGTGTTGGGCCCCGGCGCCGGGGTGGTCTCCTCGGTGGTGGTCGGCGCCCAGCGCGGCGGCGGCGCGGCCAGGGATTCATTGGTGGCGTCCGTGGTGACCGGGACCTGGGTGGCCGGGGCGCTCGCGGCGGGAGTGGTGGTGGCCGGCGCCGAGGTGGTGGCGTCGGTGCTCTGCGAATCGTGTTCCAGCACTTGCGGACCCCAGCCCAGCGAGACGCCGATGGCGGCCACCACGACCAGTGCGCCCACCGCCACGCCGGCCACGCTGATCTCGCGGCGCCGGGTGAACTTCTCCCCGGAACCCGAACTCGATAGCCAGGACGTCCCGGCCTCCGCGGGCGCCGGGGCGGCGTCCTCGGGCAGCAGGGCCACAGGGAACGGCGCGGGCGCGGAGCGCTGCCGCACCGGACGGGCCAGCATGGCGGCGCCGCGGGTGGCGATGGTGTCCGGGCCCGGGGCCACGATCACCGGCACGCCCAGCCAGCGCCGTAAAACCCGTGCCACGAGCGGAATCTGGGCGCAGCCGCCGATGACGGCGACGGCCTGCACCGGCTGTTCGGAGCGCAGGATGACATCGCGGGTCATGCGCGCGGAGGACTCCACGGCCAGCATGATCAGCGCTTCGAAGTTCTCCTGGGACAACAGCACCAGGCCCTCGGTGGACGGCAGCGCCACCGCGCTGTTGGCGGACAGCTGCTCCTTGGCCTGCCGGCACAGCGCGTCCAGCTCGGCCAGGCCCGCGGCATCCGGCGGATGGGCGATGCGCCCCGAGGCGATCTGCTGTTCGCGGATCAGCGAATCCAGGTAGTCGCCGCTGATATCGCTGGTGCGCTCGCTGATATTGATCTGCCGGGCGCCGGTGTCCACCACGGTTACCGACAAACCGGACGCGCCGAGATCGTAGAGCGCGACGGTGCCGAAACCCTGCAGCTCACCGGAGTTCTCCAGGAACTCCAGGGCGGTGATCACATCGGGCACCAGCTCGTAATTGGTGAACTGCCGGCGCGCCAGCTCCGCCCGGACGGCCCGCGCGTGCTGTTCGTCGCGGTAGGCGATGGCGGTGGCGCTGATCTGCGGATCCGCCGCCAGCACCGCGCCGACGGCATCGGCGACGAGCACCTCCACCGGACGGTCGCCCACCGGGACGGTCTGCACGTCGAAGGCGCGCTCGGCGGAATTCCCGGCAACGGGCCGTGCGACGCGAACCGCGCCCGCCCCCACCGAAACTCCCAGTACCGAACTCATCTGCAGCCCATCTCGTTTCCACATTCACCGAATCGAGCGGATGCCGTCGAACGGCCGACCTGCATCGCGTCACGTGCGGTGATCACACTTGCGGTGGGGTCACTGTACCTGTCGCGATCACCCTACGATGCCGAGAGTCCCGAGTACACCCGGGAGTTCACCCCGCAGGCACCGATCAAGCCCCGCAGACAGGAGTCCGCTGCGGCGCAGCGGTATTCGCCGATCAGGAGCCGACCGGGAAATTCAGGTAGGCGCGCGAGGGGGTCGGGCCGCGCTGGCCCTGGTACTTGGATCCGGCGGCCGCGCTGCCGTAGGGGTTCTCGGCCGGGCTGGTCAGCCGGAACAGGCAGAGCTGGCCGATCTTCATACCCGGCCACAGCGTGATGGGCAGATTCGCCACATTCGACAGTTCCAGGGTGATGTGGCCGCTGAAACCCGGATCGATGAAGCCCGCGGTGGAATGGGTGAGCAGGCCGAGCCGGCCCAGGCTGGACTTGCCCTCCAGGCGTCCGGCCAGATCATCGGGCAGGCTGCACACCTCGAGGGTGGAGCCGAGCACGAACTCGCCCGGGTGCAGTACGAACGGCTCGCCCTCGGTGGGTTCGACCAGGGTGGTCAGCTCGTCCTGCCGCTGCGCGGGATCGATATGGGTGTAGCGGGTGTTGTTGAACACCCGGAACAAACTGTCCAGCCGCACATCGATACTCGACGGTTGCACCAGTTTGTCGTCGAACGGGTCGACCCCGAGACGACCGGCGTCGATTTCCTTGCGGATGTCGCGATCGGAAAGCAGCACGCCGAACAGGGTAGTTGCTGCCGGGTGCGGCACCGCGCCGGGTGTGGTCAGGGCTTGGTCAGGTCCGGGCCCTCCGGTGGTTTCGGCGGTAGTTCGGCGGGTGCGCCCGCCGCTTCGGTGACCTGTTGCGGTTTGCGCAGGCCGAAGGTGGAGTACGCCTCGGCGCGCATGCGCTCGATCATGTGCGGGTAGTGCAGCTCGAAGGCCGGCCGCTCGGACCGCACCCGCGGCAGCTCGTAGAAGTTGTGCCGGGGCGGCGGGCAGGAGGTCGCCCACTCCAGGGAGTTGCCGTAACCCCACGGATCGTCCACGGTCACCAGTTCGCCGTAGCGGTAGCTCTTGAAGACGTTCCAGACGAAGGTCAGCATCGAGAAGCCGAGCACGAACGAGCCGATGGTCGAGATGGTGTTCAGCATGGTGAACCCGTCCATGGGCAGATAGTCCGAGTACCGCCGCGGCATGCCCTCGTTCCCCAGCCAGTGCTGCACCAGGAAGGTGAGGTGGAAGCCGAGGAACGTGGTCCAGAAGTGCAGTTTGCCGATCCGCTCGTCCAGCAGCCGCCCGGTCATCTTGGGGAACCAGAAGTAGATGCCCGCGAAGGTGGCGAACACGATGGTGCCGAACAGCACGTAGTGGAAGTGCGCCACCACGAAATAGGTGTCGGAGACGTGGAAGTCCAGCGGCGGGGAGGCCAGCACCACGCCGGACAGACCACCGAACAGGAAGGTCACCAGGAAGCCGAGGGAGAACAGCATGGGTGTCTCGAAGGTCAGCTGACCGCGCCACATGGTGCCGATCCAGTTGAAGAACTTCACGCCCGTGGGCACCGCGATGAGGAAGGTCATGAGCGAGAAGAACGGCAGCAGCACCGCGCCCGTGGCGTACATGTGATGCGCCCACACCGCCACCGACAGCGCGCCGATGGCGAGGGTGGCGTACACCAGCGTCGAATACCCGAACAGCGGTTTGCGGCTGAACACCGGGAAGATCTCGGTCACGATGCCGAAGAACGGCAGCGCCACGATGTACACCTCGGGATGCCCGAAGAACCAGAACAGGTGCTGCCACAGCATGGCCCCGCCATTGGAGGCGTCATAGATGTGCGCACCCAGGTGCCGGTCGATGCCGAGCGCGAACAGCGCCGCGGTGAGAATCGGAAACGCCAGCAGCACAAGCACACTCGTCACCAGGATGTTCCACACGAAGATGGGCATCCGGAACATGGTCATACCCGGGCAGCGCAGGCAGATCACCGTCGTGATCATGTTCACCGCGCCCAGGATGGTGCCCAGGCCGGAGACGATCAGCCCCATGATCCACAGGTCCGCGCCCACCCCCACCGAGTGCGTCATATTGCTGAGCGGCGTGTACCCGGTCCAGCCGAAGTCCGCGGCCCCGCCCGGCGTGATGAACCCGGCCGTGGCCATGGTGGCCCCGAACAGATACAGCCAGTAGCTGAAGGCGTTCAACCGCGGGAACGCCACATCCGGGGCCCCGATCTGCAAGGGCAGCACCGCATTGGCGAATCCGAAAACGATCGGCGTCGCATAGAACAGCAGCATGATCGTGCCGTGCATGGTGAACAGCTGATTGAACTGCTCGGGCGAGAGCATCTGCAGTCCGGGCCGCGCCAGCTCCACCCGCATCAGCAGCGCCATCAGCCCGCCGATCAGGAAGAACGTCATGGCCGTGAACAAATACATGTTCCCGAGCATCTTGGGATCGGTGGTGGTGATGGCCTTCCACAGATAGGACCCCTTGGGACCCATCCGCGCCGGAAACGGCCGCGCGGGCTCGAGACGGGAGACTTCACGCGCAGGTGTCGCGGTCATACGTCCTCCTCGACCGCCGAGCAGGAGACGCCGCACGCCTCAGCAAACGTCCAGCATATCCAAACTACTTGTGGTGGACGGGTTTTCGATCTGCGAGCACAGTCTACGACCGCCCGTAGCTGAAACTCCCTGCTTCGACGAAACAACCCGCAAGATCACCGGCGCGCCGCCCCCGGCCCGCCGCGGCCGCCACCCCGACCAGGCACAACACCTAAAGAGTTGCGTCCCGTCAGCCCCCGTCTGATAGAGTCGCGAACGCACCTCGACCCCCCGGGGCCGAGCAAATGCCGATGTAGTTTAGTGGTAGAACATCAGCTTCCCAAGCTGAGAGTGCGGGTTCGATTCCCGTCATCGGCTCTTTCCGGCAAGCCCCCTGACCAGCAGCAATGCGGCAGGGGGCTTGTTTCGTTCTCAGCGCAGCAGCGAGCGTGCGGTCGGCGCGAGGAGCAGCTGCTCGGCCGGGGCGCAGGACCGTTCGCGCAGCTCCGGCAGGATCCGCTCGGTCCACTCCCGCGATTCCTCGAGCGCGTCGAGTGCCGCGGCGCGCGCGTCCGCGTCGGGGAACAGCGCGAACCAGGCGAACACCGTCTCCGTCCGCACCGGGAGCCGGGTGAAATCGTTCGGGGTGGGGTCGGTGCGATAGCAGCCGATAGGGGTCACGCCCAGCGCGGGACGCACCCGGCGGTCGAAGAACTCGGTGAAGTCCTCCGGAGCACATCCCGGGTAGTAAATCGTCGCCAGCGCACGGGATTTCGGGAGTTCGTGGGCTCCTGCCGGTGGACGTTGGCCGGAGAGATCGAAGGCGGAGTCCGCGGTCGCGGGGCGCAGCAGCAGCGCATTGTCGGTGTCCAGCATGGTCGCCCGCGCGGCCGGGGCGTGTTCGCGCCAGACCGCGCCGTCGACATAGAAAGCCGTCAATGATGCCGTGCGCGCGGGGATATCCGGAAACGCTCGCATCCAGACGAAGCGGTCCGGATTCGATTCGTCCCGGAACTGCGCGACGACGCGGATGCCGACCTCTTCCTGCGTCTCCACGAGCTCACGGTCGAACAGCTCGATCATGACGTCCCGCGTGCCCGGGCGCAGGGTGTACTGCCGCAATTCGACTACCGGCCAAGGATTTTCCATCATGTGCCGACCCTGCCAGCGGTGGCTCCGGCGTTCGAGTGGCCTAGGGGCCCACATTCGTCAATATCTGGCCAGCGGCACCGGATCTCCTGCGCCATAAGATCGTTCCCATGGGAATCCAGCGCGCCACGGCCCGGGTCATCCTCGTCGACCCGGACGACCGCGTCCTGCTCTTCCGGTTCAAGCCACCGCCGCCGTTCGAACCCGATCCGGGCTGGCTCACCCCGGGCGGCGGGCTCGATCCCGGGGAGAGTCTCGAGGACGGTGCGGTGCGAGAACTGTTCGAGGAGACCGGATATCGCATCGATCGCGCGCAGCTGAGTCCGGTGGTCGCGGTCAGCGCGGGACAGTGGTCGGCCGAGGACGGTACGGTCTACGACGCGACCGACTCCTATTTCTTCGTGCGGGCCGCGGCCTTCGAAGTGGACATCTCCGGCCACGAGGAGATCGAACGCCGCGCGCTGTCCGGCCACCGCTGGTGGGCGCTGCCGGACCTGCGCGAAACATCCGATCACGTTTTCCCGCTCGGCCTGGCCGGACTATTGGAGCGACTCCTCATCGGCGACATTCCGGGCGAACCGCTGCGCCTGCCCTGGCGCCGCGACTGATCGATCAGGCGCATTCCGACACAACGCGACTGGTCGCCTTGCTGACCTTGCGGAAGTCATCGCTGGACAGGCCGAGCGTGGCCGGGTTGATGGTGATCGAGCCGGAGCTGTAGCCCTCATCGATGATCTTGCCCAGGCCGCTCTGCGAAATGCCTTCCTCGATATAGATGTTCGCGATGCAGTTGGCGGTCTGCTGATTCAGTTTCGCCTTGTCCTGCAAGGACTTCGAGATCTGCTCAGAGGTCAGGCCGCCGGACGCGACCACGCCGCCCGAAGTGGTCGTGGCGCCCGAAGTGGTCGTGGTAGGCGGCACGACGGAGGCCGGCGCGCCCGAGGTCGTGGTGACCGGCGCGGAGGTCACCCCCGCCGAGGTCGAGGGCGCGGCGACCGGTCCCGCCGGCGTCGACGACTCCTTGGTGCTACAGGCGGCCAGCACCGGCAGCGCCAGCAATGCCACGGCGGCAACGGTTTTCTTCATCGCAGTCCTCGGATCTCCTGGGTGACGGCTCGTCACATCACCCAAGAGACTGGCCGCGACCGCTTGGGATCGGGCAATGGATCGCTAAAACCGCAGGCACCCAAGGCGTACCGTGAGCTCAGCTCACTTCTTCAGGCATTCCCCGACGATCTTGTTGGTGGCCGCGCGCGCCTTGTCCGCATCCTCGCCGGTCATGCCGAGCTCCTCCATATTGGTGGCGGTGGCGGCCTTCTGATCATTCTTGATCATCAACCGCAGCCCGTCCTGCGAAATCCCCTGCTCCACATAGATGCGCGCCGCACAGTCGGCCAGCGCCGCATCCTTGAGACCACCCGCCTGCAGCGCCTTCGACACCTCCGCCGGGGTGATGTCCGGCGCCTTGTCGTCACTGCCGCAGGCGGCCAGCAACGGCAGGGCGACGAGCGCGGCGGTGAGCAGGGAAATACGCACGGGTTCCTCGTTTCTCACGGAACTGGATATGCCGGAGAGACGATCTCACAGATCCATGGCCGCGCGCAGCGCTGTGTCGATTCGATCCGCGGTCTCGGCGTCGACGGCATCGATGCGCCGGGCCAGCCAGCCGCGATAGATGCGGCCCAGATTCCCGGCGTGCACCCAGCCGTGACCCGGAATGGGCACGGCCAGAATGTCGCGCGGATCCTCGGCCTCCACCTCGGCGGCGATCAGCCAGGGCCGCGGTGACTCGTTGATGCCGTCACTGCTGATGAGAATGATGTTGCGTGTCTTGCGAGTGCCGTGTGGGTGATAGACCCAGAGCTCACCCCTGCGCACGCAGCTCCTTCTCCGCGGCGGCGCGCTCTCGCTCGTCGGCTTCCGCGATATCGACCGGGTCGGGGCCGGGGAGGCAGCCCGTGCGCACGGCTTCCCGCCGGGCGGCGCGCGATATCCACGCCGAGGGCGACATGCCCGCACGAGCGGCTGCTTGCTCCGCATACGACCAGGCCGCCGCGTCCAGCGACAAGGTCACTTTCCGGGTTGCCATACCTTTTATCGTACCGCCGGATGCCCCCTTCCAAAGCTACGAAAGAAGGGGTTCTCAGGGGCTTTGCCCCTGAGAACCCCACACATGCGGGGTTGGCGGGGAGGGGCCGAAAACCTCAATTGGCCGTGCGACAACCGCTGTTAGGGTCAGACCGCAGGGACCTTTTCCGGGGAGTCGACGATGACGAAATTGAACTATGTCCGCGCGGGCAGCGGCGAACCGCTCGTGCTCGTGCACGGCGTCGGCAGCCGCTGGCAGGTCTGGGAACCCATTGTCAGCACGCTCGCCGAATCCTTCGATGTCATCGCGGTCGATCTGCCCGGTTTCGGCGGCAGCGAACCGCTGCCGCACACCACGGTGTCCACGCTCGCCGACGCCCTGGTCGACTTCCTGGCCGAGCAGGGCATCGAAAGACCGCATCTGGGCGGCAATTCCATGGGCGGCGGCATCGCGCTGGATCTGGCCGCGCGCGGGCTGGCCCGCTCCGTCACCGCGTACTCACCGATCGGGTTCTGGGACAAGCCCGGCCGCATCTGGTGCCAGCAGGCCCTGGGCCGCGCCAAGGATCTCAGCAAGCTGCTGCGCCCGGCGGTCCCCGGGCTGCTCGGCACCGTCGCCGGGCGGACGACGTTCATGGGCCTGGTGCTCGGCAAGCCGTGGGCGGTCGATGCGCGAGTCGCCGTCGACACCGTCGAGGCCCTGCTCGCCGCCGAGGGCTTCGAGCCCGCGCTGGCCTCCTTCACCGACTTCCGGCTGCCCGATCGCAGCGCCGTCGCCGATATCCCCGTGACCATCGCCTGGGGCAACCGTGACATCCTGCTCACCTACGCCACGCAAGCCCGGCACGCCCGCGAAGTGCTGCCCGGCGCACGGCATGTCACGCTGCACGGCAGCGGGCACACGCCGTTCTACGACGACCCGGCCGGCTGCGCCCGGCTGCTACTGGACCAGCTCTGACCCGGAGGTACGACCGTGGGCACCAATGTCACCCTCACCGTGGACGGCGATCGCGCCTACGTCGCGCTGGACCGGCCGGACAAGCACAACGGCCTCACCATCGAGATGCTGCGCGAGCTGGTGCGCCTGGCCGGAGTCATCGCGCGGCGCACCGATATTCGCGTGGTCATCCTGTCCGGCAACGGCCCCAGCTTCTCCTCCGGCCTGGACATCGCCAAGGCCATGGGCAATCCGCTCGACGTGCTGCGCGCCTTCGTCCCGCTGCCGTGGCGCGGCACCAATGTGTTCCAGGAGGCGTGCTGGGCGTGGCGGCGGCTGCCGCAGCCGGTCATCGCGGTGGTGCACGGACGTTGCTACGGCGGCGGCCTGCAGCTGGCGCTGGCCGCCGATTTCCGGTTCGTCACACCGGATTCGGAATTCTCGGTGATGGAGGCCAAGCACGGTCTCATTCCGGACATGACCGGCGCGGCGACCCTTTCACGCCTGGTCGGCATTGATCAGGCCCTGTTGCTGACCATGACCGCCGACCCGGTGGATGCCGCCTATGCGGAGCGAATCGGCCTGGTCACCGAGGTATCCGCGGATCCGCGGGCGGCCGCGGAGAAGCTCGCCGACCGCATTGCCGCGCGCCCGGCGCATGCCGTGGCGGCCGCGAAAAAGCTCTTCGATCGCACGTGGCAGGCGTCGGTTCGCCGTACGCTGTCGATCGAACGTGCGACACAGCTGCCTTTGATCGTCCGGCAAGCCCTGAACCGAGGATCGAATTCGCACTGAGCAGGACGCGATTTCGCAAAAGTAAGCGAACTCACTGCAAACAATCCGGTTTGGAACCCCAACCTCCGGGGTAACGCTGTTAGCATTTTCACACTTTGCCAGCGAGTCGAACACTTTGTGCGGCCCGTCACACACGGTCCGGTCCGCGCACACCATTCGGCGAGACTCGGAGGAAGCACCGCATTGACCAAGACCGCCCCCCTGCTGCTGTCCGCGATAGCAGGTGCCACGGCCTTGCTCCTTACCGTGACCACCCCGGCCGCAGCCAACCCCAATGCCATCAATCCGATCCCGGTGCTCAACGGCACCAATGGTTTGCCGCAATTGCCCGGACGTTCCAAGGCGGTCTTCCAGGTCACCGGAATGGCCAGCCCCAACAACACCCAGAACTACAACGTGCTCGGCACCGACCTCGGCATCATGTGGGACAACGGGCACGGCGAAATGCTCACCGCCTTCGGTGACACCGCCGGACTCGGCTTCCCGAATCTGCTGGTCGGCAGCACCTGGGCCTGGCGCTCGAACATTCTGGTGCGCTCGCACACCCAGAACCCCGCCAATGGCATCTACTTCGACAGCGTCGTGCGCGATATCTTCGGCCAGGCGCGCGATCTGATCCCCAGCCCCAAGATTCCGTGGCTGGAGATCAGCCGTATTCCCACCGCCGGCATCTCGGTGGGCGGCGTCCAGTACATGAGCCTCATGTCGGTCAAGACCTGGGACGACGTCGGCGAGTGGACCACCAATTTCTCCGGCCTCGCCGTCTCCGGCGACAATGGCGAGAACTGGCTGGAACTGCCCGCCACCCGGCGCCCGGACGACGGCGGCAACAGCAACTTCCAGATGAACGCCTTCCTCAAGGCCGACGGCTTCGTCTACGAATACGGCACCGCCTCCGGGCGCAACAATCCCGCCTTCGTGGCGCGCGTCCCGGAGGCCGCCATCGGCGACCTGCCCGCCTACGAATACTGGAACGGCGACAAGTGGGTGAAGGACGACGTGAACGCGGCCGCGCCCGTGATCGGCGGCGGCGTCTCCGAAATGTCGGTCATGTGGAACGACTACCTCGGCGAATACATCATGCTCACCACGGATCCGTGGAATTCGGTGGTCATGTACCGCGCCCCGCATCCGGAAGGCCCGTGGGGCGGCCCGGAGGTGCTCATCGACACCCGCGAACTGCCCAGCGCCTACGCCCCGTCGATCTTCCCGTACCAGACCGGGCGTGACCTGTACTTCCTCACCACCGTGCACAGCCAGTACAACGTCATCCTCATGCGCACCACGCTCTGAGTCCGACTGATCCGGCGGCGAACACCCGCGCGTGTTCGCGGCCGATTCGTGTGCGGGATCAGCCCATAGACTCGGGGCATGGACGCCGCCGAGTGGGACGAGCACTACGCCCGAACCGAATTGGTCTGGGGCGCACCGCCCAGCGACACCGTCGTGGAGCAGGTCTTCGGCCTCGAACGCCGACTGCCCGCGGGTCCCTTCACCGTCGGGGAGCCGCGCCCCGAACTCCCCCGCGCCCTGGACCTCGGCTGCGGCGACGGCCGCAACACCCTGTGGCTGGCCACCCACGGCTGGCAGGTCGACGCCGTCGACTTCTCCCAGACCGGCATCGACAAGGGCCGCACCGTGGCCTCGCGGCTGTCCCGGTCGGTGCGCGGCCGTATCAGCTGGCACTGCGCCGATGTCACCGAACTCGACGGCACCGATCTCACCGGGCCCTACGAGCTCATTCTCATGGCGTTCCTGCAACTGCCCGGCGCCGACCGCCGCACCCTGCTGCTGCGCGCGGTCGAGATGCTCTCCCCCGAGGGCACGCTGCTGATCCTCGGCAACGACACCCTCAACCGCACCGAAGGCTATGGCGGCGAACAGGATCCCGACCGGCTGTTCACCCCTGACGACATCGTCGACGAGCTGGGCGTGGCCGGCGACGAGATCCGCATTCGCGTGGCCGAACGCATCGCCCGGCCCACCGAGGACCGCGACGCCATCGACGCCCTGGTCGTGGCCACCAAACCGGGCCCGGTCCCGCCCGAGGATCCGCTGGCGCTGGAGGACTAGCCCGCCCAGCGCTCCAGCCAGGGCGCGACGGCCGCGGCGATCTCGTCGAATCCCGCGCGGTAGGAATGCGCCTGGCCCGCGATTACCCGCACCTCGGCGGCGTCGGCGGCCGCCGGAATTCCGAACGGATCGCGCCCGCCATTGACCACGACCACCTCGATATCGCCCGGCGCCAGCAACTCCTCCCGCCGCGACTTCTCCGGCTTGCCCGGCGGATGCAGCGGGAAGGACAACGCCACCACGCCGCGCGCCCCGGCCTCCCGGGCGGTGCGGCAGGCGACCCGCGCGCCATTGCTGCGCCCGCCCTGAATCAAGGGCAGCGCGGCGAGCTTCGTCTTCAGCACCGTCTTCTTGCGCAGCGCCGCGACGATCTCCAGCCACGCCGTGTCCTGCGCCTCGGCATTACCGGGGGCGCGCCGTCCCGCCACCCGGTACGGCTGCGTCACCAGCGCCACCACGCCGCCCCGCGCTACGGCCGAATCCCGCACGGCCAGAATGTCTTTCGCATCGTTCCCGCCCCCGGCCCCGTGCGTGAGCAGCAACAGGAACCGCGGCGTCCCGCCCGCGGGCCGGTCGATCTCCACGTCGGCCGGTCCGGCACTCGTTTCGATGCGCATAGCGCACGGTAACCGGGCCTGTCGGTGATCTCACAACGGCGCGCGCGGCCCGGCGAGAACCGCCCCTACCTGCGGTTCCGGGATCGCCTCGGGCTCAACGGAAACGCGCCGCCAAGCAACGCGCGTGCTTCTCGTCACAATCGCCCATGATCGCCTTGGCGACGGTTCTACCCGTCGGTAACATGGCGCATAAGTTACCCGCCAGTAGCGCTGCTTTACGGTGTCTACCCGGTGGAGACCTAACGGGCGGGAACGGCACCAACCGAACCGCACCCATCTCAATGGAGAGTGAGTACGACCATGGGTCACTACAAGGCAAACGTCCGCGACCTCGAGTTCAACCTCTTCGAGGTCCTCGGCATCCAGCAGCTGCTCGACGCCGGCGCCTACGGCGACCTGGACGCCGACACCGTCAAGGAAATGCTGAACGAGGTCCGCCGCCTGGCCGAGGGCCCGCTCGCCGACTCCTTCGTCGACGGCGACCGCAACCCGCCGACCTTCGATCCGGCTACTCACACCGTGACTCTCCCCGAGTCCTTCAAGAAGTCCTACAAGGCCCTCGAGGACGCCGGCTGGTCCAAGGTGCCCGTGCGCGAGGAGCTCGGCGGCCTCGGCGCCCCGTCCGTCGTCGGCTGGGCCCTGGGCGAAATGATCCTCGGCGCCAACCCGCCGGCCCAGATGTACGCCGCCGGCGCCGGTTTCGCGCAGGTCTTCTACAACAACGGCACCGATGAGCAGAAGAAGTGGGCTCAGATCATCGCCGACCGCAACTGGGGCGCCACCATGGTGCTGACCGAGCCGGACGCCGGCTCCGACGTCGGCGCCGGCCGCACCAAGGCGGTGCAGCAGGAGGACGGCTCCTGGCACATCGAGGGCGTCAAGCGCTTCATCACCTCGGGCGACTCCGACGACCTGTTCGAGAACATCATGCACCTGGTGCTGGCCCGCCCCGAGGGCGCCGGCCCGGGCACCAAGGGCCTGTCGCTGTTCTACGTGCCGAAGTACCACTTCGACTTCGACACCCAGACCCTGGGTGAGCGCAACGGCGTGTTCGTCACCAATGTCGAGCACAAGATGGGCATCAAGGTCTCGGCCACCTGTGAGGTCACCTTCGGCGGCCACGGCGTGCCCGCCAAGGGCTGGCTGGTCGGCGAGGTGCACAATGGCATCGCGCAGATGTTCGACGTCATCGAGAACGCTCGAATGATGGTGGGCACCAAGGCCATCGCCACCCTGTCGACCGGTTACCTGAACGCGCTGGAGTACGCCAAGACCCGCGTGCAGGGCGCCGACCTGACCCAGATGACCGACAAGTCGGCTCCGCGCGTCACCATCACCCACCACCCGGACGTGCGCCGCTCGCTGGCCATGCAGAAGGCGTACGCCGAGGGCCTGCGCGCCATCTACCTCTACACCGCCGCCCACCAGAACGAGGACATCGCGAACCTCGTCTCGGGTGCGGACAAGGATGTCGCCTTCCGGGTCAACGATCTGCTGCTGCCGATCGTCAAGGGCGTCGGCTCCGAGCGCGCCTACCAGTACCTGACCGAATCGCTGCAGACCTTCGGCGGCTCCGGCTTCCTGCAGGACTACCCGATCGAGCAGTACATCCGCGACGCCAAGATCGACTCGCTGTACGAGGGCACCACCGCCATCCAGGCGCAGGACTTCTTCTTCCGCAAGATCGCCCGCGACCGCGGCGTGGCGCTGGCCCACGTGGCCGGCCAGGTGCAGGCCTTCATCGAGCGTGAGGGCGGCAACGGCCGTCTCAAGGCCGAGCGCAAGCTCCTCGCGACCGCCCTCGAGGATGTGCAGGCCATGGCCGCCACCCTGACCGGGCACCTGATGGGCGCCCAGCAGGATCCGAAGGAGCTCTACAAGGTCGGCCTGGGTTCGGTGCGCTTCCTGCTCGCCGTGGGCGACCTGCTCATCGGCTGGCAGCTGCTGGTGCAGGCCGAGGTCGCCATCAAGGCCCTCGACAACGGTTCCACCGAGCCGTTCTACACCGGCAAGGTCGCCACCGCGCAGTTCTTCGCCCGCAACGTGCTGCCGGAGCTGACCTCCGTCCGCACCGTGCTGTCGGCCCTGGACAACGACATCATGGAGCTGGACGAAGCCGCCTTCTGAGGCTGAGCAGTACCTGAAAAGCACTGCGGCCCGGATGAATCCGGGCCGCAGTGCTTTTCATTTCCTACGACGACTCGGCTCCGGCCATGATCACGGCGTTGCCGCCCAGGTTCTTGGCTTGGTACATGGCCGAATCCGCTGCTCGCAGCAGTTGGTCCGGGGTCAGGGGGGATTCGGGGCCGTCGTTGACGGCTATGCCGATGCTGGCGGTGATGGCGGTGCGGGTTCCGGTGGCGGTGGCTATGGCGCGGCGGATGCGTTCGGCGGCTGTGCGGGCGTCGGCGCGGTTGAGGTGGGTGATGATGACGAATTCCTCGCCGCCGCTGCGGGCTACGAGGGCGCCGGGGTCTACCGAGGAGCGGAGGCAGCGGGCGGCGCGGACCAGGACCTCGTCGCCGGCGGAGTGGCCGTAGGTGTCGTTGACGGCTTTGAAGCGGTCCAGGTCGACGATCATGACGCCGATCGGATCGTCCGGGGCGGCGTCGAACCATTGGGACAGGTAGTAGTCGAGGCCACGGCGGTTGAGCAGCATGGTCAGGGGGTCGGACAGGGCGTCGGTGCGCAGCAGCCAGTAGAGGAATTGCAGGGCGGGCAGGACCAGGACGGTGGCGGCGGCCATGATCAGGATGATGGACAGGGCCAGGGCCAGGTCACCGGTGTCGGTGATGACCATGAGGGTGCTGAGGGTCAGGACCGACAGCAGTGACCAGATGGTGTGCGCGGCCAGCACCCGCGGGCCGTGGAAGAAGGTCAGGTAGCCGCCGGTGACCACCAGCAGGATGGCGCCGAGTGAGCCGTAGACGCGGTTGCGGTCCATCAGGCAGGCGGCCGTGACGAGCACATCGGCGCCGCCCAGGAGCAATAGCGAGGTGTTCGCGCTCGGCCAGGGCGCGATCCACCAGTACAGCGTCCACAGCCCCGCCCCGGCTGCCACGCAGCCGAACACCAGCTGACCGGTGAATCCGGACGGACCGGCGGGCGAGATCCAGGTCAAGATGGAGATCACGAACATCATCGCGCCGCCGGTCGCGACCACGATCTTGAAGCTGCCCAGTGCACCGCGGGCCTCCAGCCGATGCACCAGCCAGGTGTAGTCGACCGGATCTCGCCACCAGGTTCGCACCATCGTGCACCTGTCCGCCCGCGAGATGTGCACCGCCGACAACATCAACCCCTTCCCCTGATCCCCGGCCCGCCGCGTGGGGCGGGCACCGGAATCCCCAGTGTAAGTACGTTCAGCCCGGGCCGCTGCCCCCGAAACCCCAGGCAGCGGCGCTGTCCGGGCCTACTCGCACTTGACCACCGGAATGGGGTCGTACTTCACCGTGCGGGTGGTCCGGGAGATCTCCTTGCCGGTGCGGATGTCCTTGATGACGCGGGTGTCGGATGTGGTGAATCCGGGCGCGCCCTCGGTGGCGATGCATTCCTTGCCCTTGGGAAGGGTAATGGTCTGCGGCTCCGTCGGTTTGCTGCGGTCCCCCGTAATGGATTCCACCTCAACGGTTTTGGTGCTCCACAGCCGGACCGTCACCTCGGAATCGGTGGTGGCCGTCTCGATGAAGACGCCGTAGGGGGTGTTGTTCTTGAACTTCAGATCGATGGCGCCGTCGAAGACGGTGGCCTCGCGTGCGGCCGGATACCGCGAGATGTAGTAGCTGTGCTCGGTGTGGCCCGCGTCCTCCATGCCCGCGAAATAGGCGGCGTTGTAGAGGGTGGTGGCGAACTGGCTGATGCCGCCGCCCACCGCGGTGCTGGGGCGGCCCTTGTCGATGATGCCGGACTCGACATAGCCCTGCTCGACCCCGCGCGGACCGGTGAAGTCGTTGAGCGAGAAGGTATCTCCGGGTTTCACCACCGCGCCGTTGACCTGGCGGGCCACCACCTTGATATTCACGCCGGAGGGGCCGCTGAAGCCACTGGTGGTGAAGGTGCCGACCATTTGGACCACGCCGAGCTTCTCGGCATCCTCGGTGGCGAGCTTGGGCTTCACCTGCTCGTAGACCACGGCCCGGGAGCGGTCGCCCGCCGAAACCACCAGGGTGTCAAAGGATTCCAGCGTCTTGTCCCAGGTGATGGTGTCGCCCACGACCGCGGGGACCACGGTGGGGCGGCCGCCGGTGAGATTGAAGGTGGCGTCCTTGGGCTCCACCTCGGTGGGCTTCAGCTGGGGTTCGAGGGCGGCGATGAGCGCCTCGGAGTTGTACGAAAGTTTCAGTCCGCCTTCGCCGTCCGGCTGGAAGGACAGCGCGCCGGCGATCTGCGCGGGCTCCAGGACGGCATTGCCGCCCTTGCCGGTGAAGGTGATGGGCGCGGCGACCGCGGGGGCGGCCTTCTCGCGCAGTGCGCGATCCACCGCCTCGGCGCGGACCGTCGCGAGGGTTTCGACGGCCGGGAGTTCCAGCACCGGTCCGTCGGCCCAGTGTTCCGCCAGCACAACGCGGGCCGCGGGGACGTCGAGCACTCGACCGGGCACCGGCTGCACCGGCACGGGTCTGGCGTCCTCGAACACGACACCGCCCTCCACCGGTTGCCGATCGTGCGCTCGCAGCGTCTCCAGCTGCGTGGTCATGGCGGTGTCGTCGATGGTGGCGGCGGGTTCCACCGTGCGCGTGGTGAAGAAGGACGCCAGGCGGGTGAAGGGATTCACGGACTGGCTGCCGATGCGATCCCAGGTGCCGTCCCAGTCCACCGACAGCCCCGCCTCGCGCGGCACCAATTCGGTTCGCACATCACCGATCTGGACCGTCAGCGGCTGCGCGGCGCGCTGATTCAGCACGGTCTCCAGCCGGGACTGCGCCAATTCCCGGTCCATGCCGCCGATATCGATGCCCGCGACCTGCACCCCGCGCGGCACCTCGCCGGAAGATAGCGACCAATCCACCGCGAAGGCCAGCCCGCCCGCCGCCATCAGCACACCCGCCGCGATTCCGGCGCGGCGTGCGGCCGCGGAGTTCAGGATCTGCCGTCCGGACGCTGGTTCCTCCGCGGCGCTGCGCGCACGCGAATGCCGCCCGGGACTACCGCTGGTCACGAACCATCCTCCCAATGGTTGAATGCCGACTCACACAGCGCGAGTTCACCGCCCACCATAATGGTCGGCACCGACACGCGCGCCCCGGCCAGGCCGACAGCAAACTCTGTGCAACATCTCACCCGCATACCAAAAGAGCTCCGTGCGGTTGCCGGGTCGGGGGTCTGGCAACAGCACGGAGCCACCTCGTCTATCGACGCCCACCCGGGCGCGTTACACACCTTCGCCACGAGACCGGAAAATTCTTCCGCCCGGCGAACCTGGGACAATCGGACAAGTTGCCGCAATCAGGCAGTGAGACCGACACGAGGAGATGAGTCATGCAGCTCGGAATGATCGGGCTCGGCCGGATGGGCGCCAATATCGTGCGGCGCATCGTCAAGGACGGGCATACCGCGGTCGGCTACGAGCGCCACCGCCCGCATATCGACGAACTCTCCGGCGAACTGGGCGACAGCTTCGCCGGGACCACCGATCTGCCCAAGTTCGTGGCCATGCTCGAGGCCCCCCGCGTGGTCTGGGTGATGATCCCCGCCGGCGCCACCGGCGCGGTCATCGACGAACTATCCGGTCTGCTCGAACCCGGCGACATCATCATCGACGGCGGCAACAGTCGCTACCACGAGGACATCAAGCGCGCGAAGGCGCTCGGCCCCAAGGGCATTCACTATGTCGACATCGGCACCTCCGGCGGCGTGTTCGGCCTCACCCGCGGGTACTGCCTGATGATCGGCGGCGAAGCCGACACCGTCTCCTATCTCGAACCGCTGCTGAAATCCATCGCCCCCGGCGTCGACGCCGCCGAGCGCACGCCCGGCCGCACCGGCGAGCCCGGTCCGGCCGAGCAGGGCTATCTGCACTGCGGCCCCGCCGGTGCGGGCCACTTCGTGAAGATGGTGCACAACGGCATCGAATACGGCGCCATGGCCGCCTATGCCGAGGGCATGAACATCCTGCACAACGCCAATGTCGGCAAGCAGCAGGATCAGGAGCACTCCGCCGAGGTCACCCCGCTGGAGAACCCGGAGTACTACCGGTACGACATCGACGTCCCCGAGGTCACCGAGGTGTGGCGGCGCGGTTCGGTGGTCGCCTCCTGGCTGCTCGACCTGACCGCCGCCGCGCTGCACGCCGATCCCGGCCTGGACTCCTTCGGCGGGCGCGTCTCCGACTCCGGTGAAGGCCGCTGGACAGTCGACGCCGCCATCGACGAGGGTGTGCCCGCGCCGGTGCTGTCGGCGGCGTTGTTCCAGCGTTTCTCCTCGCGCGGCAATGCCCTCTACGCCGACAAGGTGCTCTCCGCCATGCGCCAGGCCTTCGGCGGCCATCACGAGCTGCCCAAGCAGTAAGCGGCCCTTGGCACCCCGCGGCGCGCACGGCCAGCTACCGTCGGGGGCATGCGCATTGTCCCGGGGATCGTCCTCGCAATGACCGCGGTCGTGCTGACCGCCTGCTCGGGCGGCGGCTCCGCCCCCTCCAACGAATCGGCAACCCGCAGCACCGAATCCGGCGGCAGCACGGCGCCCACGACCACGACCGGGCAGCAGGACTGCGCGGCCGGCTATCTGGCGCAGTTCACGCTGCGGCAGAAGCTGGCCCAGCTGCTCACCGTGGGCGTGACCGGGGCCGCGGACGCGGAGAACGTGATCGCGACCGAGCAGGTCGGCGGCATCTTCGTCGGCGGCTGGACCGATAAGTCCATGCTGTCCGGCGGGCGGATGGAGCAGGTCAAGGCCGCGGCGCGCACCCCGCTCATGGTGACCATCGACGAGGAGGGCGGCCGGGTCTCCCGGGTCAAGGACCTGATCGGACCGGCCCCGTCCGCGCGGGTGGTCGCGCAGACCATGAGCCCGGACGAGTTCTATCGGTTCAGCCTGGAACGCGGGCAGAAGTTGAAGGCGCTGGGCATCACCGTGGATTTCGCGCCCGACGTGGACGTCAGCGGCCAGCCCGATGATTCGGTGATCGGCGACCGGTCCTTCTCCGACGATCCGGCCGTGGTGGTGCAGTACGCGGACGCCTACATCCGCGCCATGACCGAGGCCGGCGTGGGCACGGTCATGAAGCATTTCCCGGGTCACGGCTCCGGCTCCGGCGATTCGCACACCGGCGCGGTGCGCACGCCGCCGCTGGCCGACCTGCAGGACAAGGATCTGGTGCCCTACCGGGAGCTGGTCGGCTCGGGCGCGGGCGTCATGGTCGGGCATCTGGATGTGCCGGGGCTCACCGAGCCGAATATTCCGGCGAGCATCAGCCCGCAGGCGATGGCGCTGCTGCGGCAGGGCGCGGGATACGGTGCGGCGCCCTTCGACGGTGTGATCTTCACCGATGATCTGAGCGGCATGGCGGCCATCACCAGCCGCATGGGCATTGCCGACGCGGTGGAAGCCGCCCTGGTCGCGGGGGCCGACAATGCCCTGTGGATCAGCACGGACGCGGTGTCGAGCGTGCTCGATCAGCTCGAACAGGCCGTCGCCGCGGGCCGGCTGCCGGGACACCAAGTGGATGCTTCGGTGCTTCGCATGGCAAAGTTCAAAGGCACCGCCCCGCAGTGCTGAGGGCCCAGTCGGCGAATCACCGGCAATTCACACTCACGGAACTTACCTTGGAGTAAGATAGGGGCTTCATCCCTGCTTTGAACAAGCACGGTCTAGGAGAGTGAATGGCAGGCGGAACGAAACGGCTTCCTCGCGCTGTGCGCGAGCAGCAGATGCTCGATGCCGCCGTGGAGGTCTTCTCGCGCAAGGGGTATCACGACACCTCCATGGACGCGATCGCCGCCGAGGCGAAGATCTCCAAGCCCATGCTCTACCTGTACTACGGCTCCAAGGACGAACTCTTCCGGGCCTGTATCCACCGGGAGAGCATGCGCTTCATCGAGGCCGTCGCGGTCGCGGGCAACCCCAAACTCACCCCGCACGAGCAACTCCGCGCCGGCCTCGAGGCATTCCTGTCCTATGTCGACCAGAACCGGCTGTCCTGGCAGGTGCTCTACCGGCAGGCCCTGGGTCAGCAGTCCTTCGCCTCCGAGATCCTCAACAGCCGCGACCGGATCATCGAGCTGACCTCCAAACTGCTCGAATCCAGCGCCAAATACGCCGAGCCCGGCACCAATTTCGAAGTGGTGGCGGTCGCGGTCATCGGCGCGGGCGAGGCCATCGCCGACCGGGTCGCCGCCGGGCAGGTGGATATGGCCGAGGCCGTGGATCTCATCGACAACCTCGCCTGGCGCGGTCTGGCAGGCAAGAAGAAGGACGTATAACTTCTCCACCAGGACGGCCGGATCGTTCGGCCGGGGACGGGGAACACGTTGTTCGGATTGCTCACGCCATGTGCGCACAGTGCCGCCGACTACGGCATGGACACCACCGCCTGGCAAACCCAGATGTGCGGACTCTGCCTGGGCCTGCGGGACGGGCACGGCCAATTGGCCCGCGCCGCAACCAATACCGACGCCATCGTGCTGGGCGTGCTCACCGAGGCCCAGCAGGACCGGCCCGCGGCCCGCACCACCGCCGGACCATGCCCCTTGCGCGGCATGCGGCGAGCCAGCGTCGCGCCCGCCGACTCACCCGGGATCCAACTGGCCGCCACCGCGTCACTGCTGTTGGGCGCGGCCAAGATCCGGGATCACGTCGACGACGGGGACACCGGCCGCCTCTCCGCGGGACCGCTCACGCGCGTCTCCGACCGCTGGCGCGCCCGGGCGCAGGCGGCCGCGGCTCCGATCGACTTGGATATCGAACCGCTCATCGCGGCGATCGAATCCCAGGCCCGGCTGGAGAACTCCGCCGACAGCCGGCTCGACGACCTGACCGCGCCGACCCAGCTCTGCGCTGCGGAACTGTTCGCGCACACCGCGATTCTCGCCGGAAAGCCCGAAAACGCGGACGCGCTGCGGGAAGCCGGATGGCATTTCGGTCGCATCGCTCATCTCGCCGATGCCATCGAGGATCTGGACGAGGACCGGGAGCGGGGGCGGTTCAACCCGCTCGCGGCCACGGGAACCAGCGCCGAGCAGGCGCATGCGCTACTGCACGAATCGAATTCGCTGCTGCGGGCGGCGCTGACGCGCGTCGGCCTGGAACGCGCCGCCACTGTGCGCTGGATGCTGCTGGATCCGCTCACCAGCGTCGTCCGCAGGCTGGGCCGGGTCTCCGGTGTGGCGCACGTCTGCGCGAGCGCCCGCCACAGCAAATCCCCGTACGAGAAGCGAAAGGTCGAACCCACGCGCAAGAAGTGCGTGGTCGAACCCAAACGCGCGAAGCCGACTCTCCTGGAGGGCATCGGCATCATCTGCACCCAGTACTGCACCTGCTACGCCTGCTGCAATGACCACAACCGCCCGTGCAGCGGCGAACCCAAGGATCCCTGGATCAAACGCTGCGGCTGCGATGGATGCGGTGACTGCGGCGATTGCTGCAACTGTTGCGAATGCTGTGGTTGCGACTGCTGAACAACGTCAGAGCCGCGCGCCGATTCGCGGGCCGGATGTCGAAACCCCTGCGTGGCGACATACGGTGGCGATTCGGAGCGCGGCTCTTGTCCCGCCCCTGAGGGGCCGACGAGGTCGGCTGCCCGACCCTACCTGGGGTAGCAGGGCATTGTCGCCGGAAGACGACCAGTCGTCCCTTGTCGGCCCCGGCTCTGATGAGCGTATGGCGCATCTGCGCCACGACCCTCGCAGCTCCTGAGGTCTCGGGTACCTGCTCCGGAGAATCCCGAGGACCCACAGCTCTCGGGTTTCGGCGGCTCGCCCCTGAGAGTCCCGAGGGCCCTCGACTCCCGGGGTTTCAGGGGCTTGCCCCTGAGAGTCCCCGAGAGTTGGGTCCTCCTGTTCAGCGGATGGTCGCGGTGAGGTGGGGGTAGCCCTTCTTGGGGTGCTTCAGGGCGAGGTCCCAGCCGTCGGCGACCTTGTCGGCGTACACGTTGACCGTGGACGGGAGGAAGATCGGCTTGCCGAATTTCACGGCGTAGGCGGCCTTTTCGGGAATCCGGCCCTCGATGGCGCCGAGAATGGCCGCCGCCGACCACATGCCGTGCGCAATGGGCTTGGGGAAGCCCAGCGCCTTGGCGCCCAGCGCGGACATGTGGATGGGGTTGCGGTCACCGGAGGCGGCCGCGTAGCGGTGGATCATGCCCTGATCCACACGCAGCTGACGCAGCGGCAGCGGCGGCTGCTCGTCCGGCTTGGGTTCCGGCTTGGGCCCGCCCGACAGCGAGGTCTTCTGCTGGTGCAGGAAGGTGGTGACCTGCCGCCACACCTGCTCGCGACCCACGCTGACCTCGCTGATGGCATCCACCAGCAGGCCCTTGGGATGCTCGCGCAGGTTCTCGATGTGGGTCTTGATATCGAGCGGCTCGGAGACCGAGATGTCGCGGGTGCGCTCGATCAGGTTCTCCGCGTGCACCGCGCCGACCGCCACGAACGGGAAGTCACGCTGCACCACCAGCGCCATGGCGAGCGGAAAGGTGAGCACGAACGGGTAGGTCAGCGGCAGCGCGTCGCCGAACCGCAGCCCGGTGGCATGGCAGTAGGCGGCCAGGTGGTCGGGATCGACCTTGAACCCTTCGAGGGTCAGCGACCGGTCCGGGATCTCCTGCTTGCGGTTGGCGAGCCCCGGCACCGGCAGCGCGCCCAGGGCGGCCTTCAGGTACAGGCCGCCCGCCTTGGGCACCTCGGTGAGCGTGTGATTCTGGCTCATCATGCTCCGATCAGGCTCTGACCGCAGACGCGAACGATATTGCCGCTCACCGCATTCGAGGCCGGGGAGGCGAAGTAGGCGATGGTCTCGGCGACGTCGACGGTCTGGCCGCCCTGCAGCAGCGAGGACATCAGGCGGCCGGCCTCACGGGTGGCCAGCGGGATGGCGGCGGTCATGGCGGTCTCGATGAAGCCGGGCGCCACGGCATTGATGGTGATGCCCTTCTCGGCCAGCTTGGGGGCCTCGGCATTGACCATGCCGATGACGCCGGCCTTGGAGGCGCCGTAGTTGGTCTGGCCGCGGTTGCCCGCGATGCCGGCGATGGAGGACACGTCGATGACGCGGCCGCCGGACTTCAGCGCGCCCGCGGCGACCAGGCCCTCGGTAATGCGGTGCGGCGCGGCCAGGTTCACATTGATGACCGAGTTCCAGCGGCCCTCGTCCATGTTCGCGAGCAGCTTGTCGCGGGTGATGCCGGCATTGTGCACGACGATGTCGATGCCGCCGAAGCGCTCGGCGGCGAAGGCGGCCAGCTTCTCCGCGGCGTCGGCGGCGGTGACGTCCAGCGCGAGGGCGGTGGCGCCTACCTTGTTGGCGGTGGCCGACAGCGCCTCACCGGCGGCCGGGATATCGGCGACGATGACGGTCGCGCCATCGCGGGCGAAGACCTCGGCAATGGTGGCGCCGATGCCGCGGGCGGCGCCGGTGACCACGGCGACCTTGCCTTCGAGGGGCTTGTCCCAGCTGGCCGGGGCGGTGGCGTCGTCCTTGCCGACCCGGAAGACCTGGCCGTCGACGAAGGCCGACTTGCCGGAAAGCAGGAAGCGCAGGGTGGATTCGACGCCGGTGGCCGCGGCGGCGGCCTCGGGGTGCAGGTAGACCAGGTTGGCGGTGGCGCCCTTGAGCAGTTCCTTGGCGACCGAGCGGCTGAAGCCCTCCAGGGCGCGCTGGGCGATCTGCTCGTCCACGGACGCGGCCAGTTCCGGCGTGGTGCCGATGACCAGGATGCGGCCGGAGGCGGCGACGCTGCGCATGGCCGGCTGGAAGAAGTCGAACAGCTGCTGCAATTCCTCGACGGTGCGGATGCCGGTGGCGTCGAAGACCAGGCCGCCGAACTTCACGCCGGGGGTGACGGAGTCCACGAAGGTGTAGTCCGACAGCAGGTTTCGCACGGCGTCGGCGACGCGGCCCTTACCGCCCACCAGCACCGGGCCGGGCAGCGGCGGCTGGCCGGCGACGTAGCGGCGCAGGTTCTCCGGCTGCGGCAGGCCGAGCTTGCTGGCCAGGAACGCGCCCGGAGCGGAGTGGATGAAGGATCCGTACAGGTTGGGAGCGCCCTTGCTCTTGCTGGCAGCCACTTTTCCTACCTTCTCTGTCTCGGTTGCGGGATACCCGGTGTCGACAATGAACTTACTCCAGAGTAAGTTTAATGTAAACCGACCGACGCCGGTCCCGCGGGATCGGCCGTGACGGACATCCCCGACGAGATCTGGAGACTCGAGTGACCACCAAAGCCCGTTCGGCGAAGACCGCGGCCAAGAGCAGCAAGCAGGCCCGCCCCGTTGCGATCCTGGGCGGCAACCGGATTCCGTTCGCCCGGTCGGACGGCAAGTACGCGCACGCCTCCAACCAGGACATGTTCACCGCCGCGCTGAACGGTCTGGTCAGCCGCTTCGGCCTGCAGGGCGAGCGCCTGGGCATGGTCGTCGGCGGCGCGGTGCTCAAGCGCGTCGGCGAGCACGGCATGATCCGCGAGAGCGTCCTCGGCTCCACCCTGTCGCCCTACACCCCCGCCCATGATCTGCAGCTGGCCTGCGGCACCGGCCTGCAGTCCATCGTGACCGTGGCCGACGGCATCGCGCTGGGCCGGCTGGAGAACGGCATCGGCGGCGGCACCGACACCACCTCGGACGCGCCGATCGGCGTCAGCGAGTCCATGCGCGAGTGGATGCTGGACGCCAACCGCGCCCGCAACAACAAGGATTACGTCAAGCTGGTCGGCCGGCTGCGGCCGTCCATGGTCGGCATCGAGATCCCGCGCAATGCCGAACCGCGCACCGGGCTGTCCATGGGCGAGCACGCCGCCATCACCGCCAAGGAATTCGGCATCGCCCGCGAGGCCCAGGACGAGCTGGCCTACCTGTCGCACAAGAACATGGCCGCCGCCTACGACCGCGGGTTCATGGACGACCTCATCACCCCGTTCCTGGGCCTGACCCGCGACGACAACCTGCGTCCCGGCTCCACCCTGGAGAAGCTGGCCACCCTCAAGCCGGTCTTCGGCACCAAGCTGGGCGACGCCACCATGACCGCCGGCAACTCCACTCCGCTCACCGACGGCGCCTCCGCGGTGCTGCTGGGCAGCGAGGAGTGGGCGGCCTCGCGCAATCTGTCGCCGCTGGCCTACCTGGTCGACTCCGAAGTCGCCGCCGTCGACTACATCCACGGCCCGGACGGGCTGCTCATGGCCCCGACCTACGCGGTGCCGCGCCTGCTCGCCCGGAATGGGCTGACGCTGCAGGACTTCGACTACTACGAGATCCACGAGGCCTTCGCCTCCGTGGTGCTCGCCACCCTGCAGGCGTGGGAGTCGGACGAGTACTGCAAGGGGCGGCTGGGCCTGGACGGCGCGCTGGGGCCGATCGATCGCAGCAAGCTCAATGTCAACGGGTCCTCGCTCGCCGCGGGTCACCCGTTCGCCGCCACGGGCGGGCGCATCATCGCTCAGACCGCCAAGCAGCTGGCGGAAAAGGGCGGCGGGCGCGCACTGGTTTCCATTTGCGCCGCCGGAGGTCAGGGTGTTGTCGCTATTGTTGAGCGCTGACAGCCAAGGACTTTCGCGTCGGTAGGTAGGCGCGGGGGATAAGAGGGCGGCATCGGGTCCCGGACGACGACCAGATGCCGCCCTTTCAACTCTCGTGGCTCTCAGGGGCTTCCCCTGAAACCCCTTACCAGCTCTCAGACGGCTTCCCCTGAAACCCCTTTACCGACCAGTCGCACAGTGCGGGCGGCCAATTCGGAGATGCTGCTGCCGTCATAGCCGGCTACCGCGCTGCGGAGGCGGTCGTGGAAGGGGTCGGTCCAGTGGGCGGGGATGGCGGCGGCTCCGGTGAGGATGCCCGCGACCGAGCCGGCGGTGGCCGTATTGGAGTCGGTGTCCCAGCCGCCTTGGACGGTGAGGGCGATGGTTTTGGTGAAATCGCCTTCGCCCCAGAGCAGTCCGGCCGCGATGACGCAGGCGTTGCCGATGGCGTGCACCCAGTTGTAGCGGGAGTGGCGGGCGCGGATCTGGGCGATGGCCTCCTCCCAGCTGCGGCCGTCGCCGTGGTCGAGGACCACTTCGGTCAGGGCGATGCCGAGGCGGGACTGGGCGGGGATCACCGTGTGCGCGGCGAGCAGGGCCTGTTCGGGGTTGGGCGCGGTGAAGGACGCGGAGATCAGCGCCGCCGCCCACCTGGCGGCCCATAGTCCGTTGCCCACATGGGAAACCGAGGCATCGCGGGCGGCAAGGGCCGCCGCGCGCGACGGATTGCCCGGGTTCGTGTAGCCGTGGATGTCGGCGCGGATGAGGGCGCCGATCCACTCCCGGTAGGGATTGCGGTAGGTGGCGGTGTCGGGCGGGGCGTAGCCGTCGATCAGATTGCGGTAGGCGACGCGTTCGGCGGTGTAGGTCTGCAGGAACGGCAGCCGTTCCAGCCACAGCGCCGCGACATCGTCGGCGGTGAAGGCCGGGCCGTGCTGTTCGAGCAGGTGCAGGCCGAGCACGGTGTAGTCGAGATCGTCGTCGCGCGGGCAGCCGTCGATATTGCCCAGCGTGGATTCCGGCCAGGTCCAATGCAATTCGGCATCCGGCGGCATGGGGTCGCGGACCGGCACGTAGTCCCGCAGCGGATACGCGCCGATGGGGTCGAGGTAGCCGCGGATGCGCCGCGGCGTCCACACGAACCCGTTCTCCAGCGGCTTGCCCAGGGTGCACCCCACACAGCGGCCCAGCCAGCCGCCGTGAATACGGTCCGGTAGCTCCGCCGAATGCCGCAGCGCGGCAGCCGGACTCGCCACCGGTGTGGTCGCGGGCGCGGTCACGGGATCGAATTCCGCGGCGGCGTCCACCCATTCGGTGTACGGCCACTCGGGCAGCCGCGGCGCGGACTCGATGCGATCCAGCAGCCGCCAGCAGGCCGCCTCCATGGGCAGGTCGGTATTGGTGAGCTCACGCACCTCCTCCGCGAAATCGTCCACCGCATAACCGGATTCGCGCCGCTGACACCATTCGTAGTACAGCAGCGCCCGCGGATCGGCCTCGTGATGGCCGAAGAACGCCGATTCCACCGTGTTCGACGTCGTGTCCACCGGCATCAGAGCACCGCTCGGGTGGCGGCGACCACCTCCGAGAGCAGGGGCAGGGACTCGTCGCGCTGGGGTGCGCGCGCCCACCAGCGCCCCTCATGGGTATGCCTGCCGAAACCGGTGGGCAGGATGACATTGCTACGATGTGGTCCGATGTCCACGCTGTTCCGCTCCAGTAGTTCGAGACATTCCTCCGAGGGGTATCCATCGAACACCGCGAGAAACGTTCGGCGCGGCGGTTTTTCCCGGACCAATACGGGTCCGGGCGTACCGCGCACGGTGAGTTCGCCGAGTATCAAGGCGCCCAACGGTTCCGGCGTGTTCAGGGCCGCGACGGTGTCCACCAGAGGTAACACCACGAATCCGGGTGTGGTCACGTGCACATGGGGTAACCCGAACAGTGAGCGGTATACCCGTGCCCACTCCTGCGGGGTCGTCAGCTCGTCCAACCGCACATTCCACCCCTCGTTCGGGCCCTGCTCCAACGACGGCGATGTCGATCGTCGGCACGAGAAGCCGACGTTTCCAGTGAAAACCGGACCGAGCCCCGGCACCACTGAATTGGGTGAATCGTTCGCAAACTGTGGAGAGACTGTGGTGCTTTCGTTCGGAGTCGCTACAAGTCCCGGCCGGGACCTGCCGCGTAGCGCGGGGTCCGTGCATCGCACTCTTTCCGGAGTAGGCTCGGGTCGGAGACATGCGTTCCTATCAGGAGGTTCGTCATGCCGTGCGATTTGATGCTCATCGCCTACGACGGGTCCGAGAATGCGCGGCGGGCCGTCGAATACGCGGGCCGTTTCCTGTCCGCGAACAGAGCGGTCGTGCTCACGGCCTGGGAGCCGATGGTGCGCCAGGCGGCGCGCCTGTCCGGGCTGTCCGGGGTCATGCAACCGGAATGGGTGCCCGACGACGAGATCGAGGACGTCGCCTTCGTCGACGCCAAGAACATCAATGCCGAAGGGGTGCGGCTGGCCAAACTGGCCGGGCTGAACGCCGAGGCGCGCACCGCCGAATGCACCACCACCATCTGGAACGCCATTGTCGAGGTGGCGGACGAACTGGATGTGGACATCATTGTGGCCGGCACCCGCGGAGCCACCGGAATCCGGGCGCTGCTGCACTCCAGCGTGGCCGACGCGGTGGTCAAGCACAGTCATCGCCCGGTGCTCATGGTGCCGCCCGGCAAGGAACCCGCGCCAAAAGGCTGAGTGGCACAACAGCACTGAGCTGTGGTGGAAGCGCCGTGCGGCGCGGCAGGCCCGACACCCACTGAGAGCTGTATCGCTCTCCGGGTTCGCCGCCGCGCGGCCGGACTATGGTCGAGAACATCATGGACGGATTCCTGCTCGCGACGCCCGACGGCGTCGTCCGCACCACCGGCGTCCGCACCGCGTTCGACAGCGCGAGTGCCGCCGCCGCGGCGCTGCGCATCGGATCCGCCGACCTCATTGTCGGCGCCCTCCCCTTCGATCCCGGCCGTCCCGCCGCGCTCTGCGCACCCGCCGAGGCGGCGCACACCGTGGGACCGTGGCGGCCCGCCGCGCTGCCCGACCTGCCGCCGGTGCGGGTCGTCTCCGAAATGCCCAGTCCCGCAGAGCATGTGGCGCGCGTGACGAAACTCGTCGAGCAGCTCGGCGATCCGGGACAGCCCTTGCGCAAGGTGGTAGCCGCCCGCTCCCTGCTGGCCGAGGCCGACGCCCCGCTGGAGCCGGAGGTCATCGCGGCGCACCTGGTCACCCGGCATCCGCGCGCCAATGTGTACGCCGTCGACCTCACGCCCGCGGGACGCCCCGGCGACGTGCTGCTCGGCGCGACACCCGAGGTCCTGGTCGCCCGGCACGGCCGCACCGTCAGGCTGCGCCCGCTGGCCGGGACCCTGCCCCGCCTGACCGATCCCGGCGCGGATGAGGCGCAGGCCCGGGAGCTGCTGGCCAGCACGAAGAATCGCGAGGAGCACGCCTACGTCGTCGAATGGATCCGGCGGCAGCTGGCGCCCGTCTGCGTCGAGCTCACCGTCCCGGAGGGCCCGGAACTGCTGAGCACCCCCGAGGTCTGGCATCTGGCCACGCCCATCACCGGCCGGTTGCGCGATCCGGAGATCACCGCCCTGGATCTGGCGGTCCTGCTGCACCCCACCCCGGCCGTCTGCGGCACACCCACCGACCTGGCCCTCGACGCCATCCGCGACCTGGAGGGCGAACGCGGCTTCTACGGCGGCGCGGTCGGCTGGTGCGACGATCGCGGCGACGGCGAATGGGTCGTCGCCATCCGCTGCGCCGAACTCGCCGCCGACGGCCGCTCGCTGCGCGCCTTCGGCGGCGGCGGCATTGTCGCGGCCTCGGATCCGCAGGTCGAGCTGGTGGAGACCACCGCGAAACTGCGCACCTTCCTGGGTGGTCTGCACTGCGCCGTCCCGGAGTAAATGCCAGACGGTACGGACCTCGCTGCCTACCGGAGATCAACCTGCTAGGTTTGCTCGAGTTACGCATGCGTCGATGTATGGGAGTACCGCGATGAAGTTTGCCGTTCCTGGTGTAGCGAGCGCTGCCGGCGGAGCCCTCCTCGGCCTGGCCGCGGTGCTGGTCATCACGATGGCTGCGTCGCAGGACAAGCGTCCCGATGTCGACCGCAGCGGCGACGCGTCCTCGTCGCTGCTCAACAACGTTGAGTACGGCGCCCGCTGACAACCGGCTGACCTCCGTTCCACCCGCGCCGACCGGTCCGGCCGAGGACCGGTCGCCGACTACCGCACCGCTGGGCCGCCGCTGGCTGCTCGGCACCGTCATCGCCGCATTCCTGCTGACCTTCCTGCAGGCGCCCGGCCGCACTGTCGCCGACACCAAATACGATCTGGCGCAGAATCCGCTCGGCTTTCTCGAGCGCGCCTCCCACCTGTGGAGCAGCCAGGCGCCCATGGGTCAGGTGCAGAACCAGGCGTACGGGTACTTCTTTCCGCACGGGGCGTTCTTCTCCCTCGGCAATCTGCTCGGACTGCCCGCCTGGGTGACCCAGCGCATCTGGTGGGCGCTGCTGCTGCTCGCCGGGTTCTGGGGCATCATCCGGCTCTGCGAAACCCTCGGGATCGGCAGCCGGGGATCGCGTGTCATCGCCGCGATCGCCTTCGCGCTGTCCCCGCGCGTGCTCACCACGCTGGGTTCCATCTCCTCCGAGACCCTGCCGATGATGCTCGCGCCCTGGGTGCTGCTGGCCCCGGCCGCACTCGGTGTGGCATTGCGAAGGCAAGGCACGGGTGCCACCACCACGGTCACCGCCGACCCGACCCCCGCCACTTCGGCCCTGAATTCCGTCATCCCGGCGCGCTTTTGGCCGGGATCCATCGCCCGCATCCGTAGATTCCGGCCAAAACCACGCCGGAATGACGAGGTTGACGGACGCTGGCAGGGCGCTGCCACGCCTGCCGGGAGTGCTCTTGCCCTGGCGCTCATGGGATCGGTCAACGCAGTCGCGACGGCCGCCGCGTTCCTGCCCGCCGCGCTGTTCTGGATGTCCTACCGCCCGAACCGGCGCTGGTGGCGGTTCACCCGCGCATGGATTCCGCTGCTGGTGCTCGCCACCTTCTGGTGGGCTGTGCCATTGCTGTTGCTGGGCAAGGTGAGTCCGCCGTTCCTGGACTACATCGAATCGTCGGGGGTGACCACGCAGTGGGCCTCGCTCGGGGAGGTGCTGCGCGGCACCGATAGCTGGACGCCGTTCGTCTCGCCGGAGCGGATCGCGGGCGCGGTGCTGGTGACCCAGCCCGCCGCCGTCCTCGCGACCGGCATGCTGGCGGCGGCCGGCATGGCGGGGCTGGCCATGCGCTCCATGCCGGCTCGCGGGCGGCTCACGCTGGTGCTGTGCGTCGGCCTGGTGGGCATCTGCGCCGGTTATGTGGGCGAATTGAGCGGACCGTTCGCGGAGCAGATACGGGTGTTCCTCGACTCCGGGGGCGCGCCGCTGCGCAATGTGCACAAGCTGGAACCGCTCATCCGATTGCCGCTGGTGCTGGGGCTGGCGCAGCTGCTGAGCCGGGTGCCCCTGCCCGCCTCGGTGCGAATGCCGGAGTGGCGCACGGCCTTCGCGCATCCGGAGCGGGATCGGATGGTGGCGGTCGGGGCGCTCATTCTCACCGCGCTGGCACTGTCCACCTCGCTGGCGTGGACGGGGAAGCTCGCGCCGCGCGGCGACTACGACAAGGTGCCGGACTATTGGCATCGGACCGCGGAGTGGCTGGCGGACAACGCCTCCGACACCCGCGCGCTGATCGTGCCGGGCGCGCCGTTCGGCAGTCAGGTGTGGGGATTGACCCGCGACGAGCCGATTCAGGCCCTGGCCAGTACGCCGTGGGCGGTGCGGGACGCGGTGCCGCTCAATCCTCCCGGCGCCATCCGGGCCATGGATTCGGTGCAGCGGCTCATCGCCGACGGGCGGCCCTCCGCCGGGCTGGCGGCCACGCTCGCCGATCAGGGCATCGGAATCCTGGTGCTGCGCAATGATCTCGATCCGGAGACCTCGCGGTCCACGCGGCCCATGCTGGCCCATCGCGCCATCGAGGGCTCGCCCGGGCTGAGCAAGGTCGCGGAATTCGGGGATCCGGTGCAGAGCGGGCAGGTCGAAGGACTCACCGCCGATGAGGATCTGCGGCCCGCCTATCCGGCCATCGAGATCTACCGGGTCGACGCTCGCGCGCCCGGCACGCCCGCCGAGGTGCGCAGCGGAACCGGTGCGCCCGGCGCGTTCCCCGGGGCGTACACGGTGCCGCTCGACGGCGTGCCCGTGGTGCAGGGCGGACCCGAGGTGGTGGAGCGGCTGCGCCGCGATCCGGCGACGCCCGGCGGACCCGCCCTGCTCGCCGCCGATGCCGCGGCGGCCGGGCTGCCCATCGAGAACCTCACGGTCACGGACACTCCCATGGATCGGGAAACCGATTTCGGGCGGGTGGACAACCACAATTCGGCACTGCGCGCCCCCGGTGAGGCGCGCCGCACCCACAATCTGGTCCCCGACTACGCGGTGCCCGGCGCGCCGCTGGTGGAGGGCGAATGGTCCGGGGCCACCCTCACCGCCTCCAGCGCCGCCGGTGACGCCACCCAGCTGGGCGGGGCCGCGCCCGGCAGCTCCACCGCCGCCGTGGTGGACGGCGATCCGGCGACGGCGTGGATCAGCAACGGCACCGAATACGCGGTGGGGCAATGGCTCCGGCTCGATCTCGACAAGCCGGTCAGTGCCGCGGCGCTGCGCCTGACCACCAGCGGGGCCGCCATCGGCAGCCCGGTGAAATGGCTGGAGGTCGAGACGGCCAAGGGCACGGTGGCCGCGCGGGTCACCGAACCGGGTGCGCCGGTGTCGATCTCGCTGCCGCCCGGGACCACCGACTGGATCAAGATCACCGCCAAGCGCACCGAGAACGGCAGCCGCGGCGGGCAATTCGGCATCAGCGAACTCAGCCTGTTCGACTACGCCGACCGCGACAACCCGGTGCAGGTGGATATCCGGCATCGCACCGTGCTGCCGCCCGTCCCCGCCGGGGCGCAGGTGCAGGGCTGGGCACTCGGACAGGAATTCCCCGGCCGCAGCGCCTGTTTCGACTCCCCAGACCGGGTGCGGTGCAGTAAGGCGCTCGCGCTCGCCGCGGAGGAACCCGGGCTGTTCGAGCGCACCCTGCAAGTGCCGCAGCCGGTCACCGTGACACCGGAGCTGCTCGTCCGCACCCGGCCCGGACCCGCACTGGAGAATCTGCTCGCCGATCCGGATCGGCCGGTCGCCCGCGGCCAGGCCGATGTCGCCGATCCGCGCGGCGCCGCGCTCGCCGCCACCGACGGCGATCCGCGCACCACGTGGACCGCACCGGAAACCACGGTCCGCAATCCGGCCGGCGCCAAACCCACCCTGACCATCGACCTGCCCGAACCGGCCCTGGTCACCGGCCTCGAACTGACGCCCTCCCTGGGTGATCTGCCCGCCCACCCCACCTCCGTCTCGGTCAATCTGGGCGACGGACCGCAGGTGCGCGAGGTCGATCCCGCCGCGGGCGTCCCGACCCGCGTCGACCTGCATCCGCGCGTCACCGACCGCATCGAGCTCAGCCTGCAGACCTGGGACGGCGTACTCGACCGCACCGCACTGGGTTTCGCCCAGGAACAGCCGCCCGGCATTGCCGAGGTCCAGGTCCTCGGGCCCGACTATCCGGCCCCCGCCCCCGCCGACCGCCTTATCACCATCGACTGCGCCGACGGCCCGACCATCGCTGCGGCGGGCAAGATTCTGCACACCGCGGTCGCCGGCACCGCCGCCGAATTCCGGTCCGGCGCACCACTACCCGCACACGTGTGCGCGGTGGAGGACGCCACCGCACCGGATGCGAGCGGTTCCGGCGGTGGCGCGGACGACCCCGGCGCGACGACCGGCAGCACGGACGGTCCCGGCGGGACGCCCGATTCCGCATCCACGCCCAACAGCGGCTCGGACAGCACCCGGATGACCGACGCGAGCGCGGAATTCGAGCTGCCGGCCGGACGCGTCGATATCACCGTCGCGCCGAACGAACTGTTCACCGTCGATGAGCTTCGCCTCGGCCGGGCCGAACCGGGAACCGATCCCCATGGGCAGCGAACCTCCGGCGATGCGGCGGTGCCGACAGCTGATTCACCGAGTTCCGAGGCCCTGCCCCCGCAGCCGCCGACGGCAGACGCCGATACCGCCGACGCCGGGCAGGCGACCGGTGAATCAGCTGCGCCCGAGGGCGATTCGGCGACTTCCGGGACCGACGCCACACGGTCGTCGACGAGCGAACCCGCGCGCGCGGGCGTGCGCGCCGCGCCCGGCACGCGACTGCTGGTCCTTCCCCTCAGTACAAATGTCGGCTGGCAGGCGCAGACCGCCGACGGCACGAAGCTCGAGCCGGTGGTGATCGACGGCTGGCAGCAGGCGTGGCTGTTGCCGCCCGGCGCCGACGGAGCGGTCACCGTCTCGTTCCCGGCGGATCGCTGGTACCGGTTGTCCATCTTCGGCGGTCTGCTGCTGCTCATCCCCCTTGCGGTCCTTGCCTTCCGGAGTGCGCGCACGCCAGTTAGGGACGCGGATCCCACGCCGCGCACCTGGCGCAGCCGCACCGCGGGCGCTCTCGGGCTGGCCGCCGCCACCGGATTGATCGCCGGTCCGGTCGGAATCGGCCTCACCGCAGTGGGACTCGTCGCCGCACGATTCCGGCCGCGCGGCTGGTCGCGCCTTCTCGTCGGCATCGCCGGTGCGGGAACGGCGATCTCCATGGCCGCGCTGTCCACCGGACCGTGGCGTTCGCCCGAGGGCTATCTGGGCGGTTCGCTGTGGGTGCAGCTGCCCGCGCTGGCGGCGATCGTCGCGGTCGGATTGGCCGCGCTGCCCACGCGGCGCGACTGATCGAGACCGCGCAGGGCCTTCAGCCGAAGCGGCGGCGGGTCCACACCCGCACCGGCTCCTCGATCAGCGCGTAGCTGGCGGCGGCCAGCGGCAGCGTGAAGAGCACGGTCAGCAGGTAGACCACCACGAAATCGCCCCGGAACGGCACGATGCCGAAAACCGGGAACACGATGGACAGCACGGCCAGATGCCAGATGAAGATGCCGTAGGACCAGCGGCCCAGGGCGGCGGCGGTGCGGCTCTCCAGCCAGCGGTGCGGAATATCCGGGCGCAGCACCAGCGGCGCCAGCAGGCCGAAACCGATGACGGTGCCCAGCGCCATCTTCCCCACGTACTGCCAGGGCTGGCCGTGCGTGAGCCCGGGCGGCCCGGCCAGATCGGTGGTCGCCAGCAGCATGGCGATCAGCGCGAGCGGCCACATGAGCCATCGATTGCCCGCGATCCGGCGCCACCGCGGCGCATCCTGATCCGCCAGTTCGGCCAGCAGCATTCCCGCGGCGAACCAGGGCAGATAGCCCGGCAGCCAGTTGTCGGCATTGGTGCCCTCGGGGGTCGGCACCGGCAGCAGATTCCAGCCCAGGCACAGCACGGCCACCGTCAGCACCGCGGGCACCCGCCAGCGCGCCCGCTGCCCGCGCAACCACGCCAATCCGAAGGCCAGCAGCGGAAGCACCAGGTAGAAGGCGACTTCCACGGACAGGCTCCACATCTGGGTGAGCCCATCGGTCAGCGTGTAGGGGACGAACACCTGCAGCAGGCCGAGATTCGCCAGCCATACCCGCAACCCGGCGGTATGCGCGGCATTGGGCAGCAGGATCAGCACCGCGAACACCACCGCCCAATAGGCGGGCAGGATGCGCGCCGCGCGATGCAGCAAATACCGTCCCGCCTTCGGTGCGGTCCCGAGGCCGCGCGCGGCCTTGGCGTGCGGGCGCCACAGCAGGAATCCGGACAGCGCGAAGAACACCGCGACGGCCATATCGAATCGCTCCCACACCCGGCCGAGCACCGGGTGCGCGGTGGCGCCTGTCTGGAATGCGACATGGGTCAGGACCACGCCGAGGGCCGCCAGGGCGCGCATGCCCTCCAGCGCCGGGACGAAACTGCCCAGCCGGGGGCGTGCGGAGGTGGTCGTCGCGGCATCCGATGCCGCCGTCACCTGCGCTTCGGGAATCGCGACGCCCTCCCGCTCACCAGGTGGTGAGTCGTCCGTCCGAACCGGGCGGGCCGGATCGGAGGAGGGGTGCAGCGTCGAAGTCATAGGGGTCCAGTTTGCATTGTCCCGCCCGTATCTGAGCACCCTGTGTTTGACTTAGGCGCGTTTCGCCAGGTTTTCCTGCCTCGGGGAGACGCATACCACGCCCGGACTGTTAGTGTCGGGGCTCACGAGTGCTGCGCGGCGACCGCAACGCTCACAAGAACGACCTGTTCGGATGACGAGGAGAACCTGCATGGCACTGAGTGCCGGTACCAGAAGGACGGTGGCCTGCCTGCTCGTAGGGCTGGGTGCGATGCTGCTCGTCGCCGCGATCATGATCCCCACCTATACGGTGAGCCGGCTCGCGAAGACCCCGCTGGACCTGGAGATCACGACCGTCGCGACCAATGTCCCGGGGACCCCCAGCGAGGTGCTGGACTCCAAGTCCCTGACTTCGGCAGAGGGCTCGGCGAAGGTGGACACCAACGTCCCCCTGGTCTCGCAGCGCTTCGTCACCGTCGAAGACCCCGCGAATGCGGAGGAGCTGACCATCCAGGCCGGTCAGACCCTGCGCCGCACCGACAAGCAGGGCGACACCGGCCTGCTCACCGCCACCATCGACCGCGTCACCGTGGACCGCAAGAGCGGTGAGCCGGTCAGCGAGGTCGACGGCGGACCCAATGGCGCCATCGCGGTGACCGTGGACAAGCAGGGCCAGTCCGTCATGGACCCGGTCCAGCACGTCGGCCTGCAGTACCGTTTCCCGATCGGCACCGAGAAGAAGACCTACCCCTACTTCGATCTCAACGCGCGCAAGACCTTCGACATCAACTTCGTCGAAGAGACCGAGATCAACAGCATGAAGGTCTACCACTTCCAGCAGACCATCCCGGTCACCGACCTGTCGACGGTCGCCAACGCCCCCACCAACAAGATCAGCGGTCTCACCGCCGCCAAGTGGGGCGTGGAAGGCGGGGACACCCCCATCACCATGACCCGCTTCTACACCAACACCCGCGACCTGTGGGTGGAGCCGGAGACCGGCACCGTGGTCAAGGGCGGCGAGCAGCTGCACCTCTACTACGCGCGCAGCGGTGACAAGCCCGAGGTGACCGCGCTCAAGGGCACCATCGTCTTCGACGAGAACACCGTCGAGTCGCAGATCGCCGTGGCCAAGGAGAACATCGACAAGCTGTCGCTCTACGGCCGCACCATGCCGATCATCCTCGGCATCATCGGCGCCATCGCCCTGATCGCCGGCGCCGTCATCGGCTTCCTCGGCGGCTCGGGCAGCGGCCCGGCCCCCGTGCGCCGCGTCGCCCCCGCGGGCGGCCCGGCACCGGCCCGGGGCGGCAACTTCGCCGATGCCCCGACCGAGCAGATCGACATCAGCAAGACCCAGCAGATCAATACGGACAAGAAGCCCTGATCCGCTGACCTGATCGAGCGGCCCCGCACCTTTCGGGTGCGGGGCCGCTCCATATTCACCCCGCCCACCGCGACACGGGGAAGGCGCGGCCGTTCCTGGCGCGGCGCCTGCCCCGAACCAAGCCGGCCCCGAAGTCCGCTGCGAACGCCCGGGAACCGCTGGTTCTACCGTGGGAGGCGGCCCTTCTCGTAGCACCCCGATACCAGGTGGGAGCATTGCATCGTGTCCGTTGTACGCCGTCTGCCCGTAGTAGCGGACCTGACCTTGGTCACGGCAGGCGCGATGACGGCGAACATCGCGGGCTATCTGCTGCAACTCCTCGCCAGCCGCTGGCTCGGCGTCACCGGCTACAGCCCCTTCGCCAGCCTGCTGGCCGTCCAACTCCTCTGCGCCGTCCCCGCGCTGGCCCTGCAGAATGTCGTGGCCCGCGAAATCGTCCGCGGCGCACCCCTTGCCGCCGCCCGCGGTCTGGCCCTGCGCTGCGCCGGACTGGTCGCGATCCTCGCCCTGGTGCTGGTCCCCGTCGTGAGCGCGGTCCTGAATGTCGGCCTGGCCGCCTCGGCCGCCGCCCTGTGCGCCGCGCCCGTGCTGGTCCTGCTCTCCGGTGAACAGGGTGTTCTCCAGGGCCGCAGCCGCTTCCGCGAACTGGCCATGGTGCTCGGTGGAGCGGGCATCGCGCGGGTCACCCCCGCGCTGATAGTGCTCGCCGCCGGCGGCGGAACCGCCCCGGCCCTGTGGGCCGCCGCCGCCGGTATCGCCATCGCCGCCGCCGCAGCCCGGCGCGCGGCGGATACGACATCGGTATCGACGAGTTCGCCCGCCGCTACGGCCCTTCCCCCGCAGCCCCTCGACCCCGGCGGGGCAGATCCCCGACCGCCTCTCGGCTCCGACGCGGCGGACCTCATCGGTACTCCCTCGGATTCGCAAGGCGCGGGCGGGAAGTCCGCGTCGAATCTGTCCGGCAGAGCGCGGAAGTATGTCGGGGACGTCGGCGTACTGCCGGTGTTCCGCGCGGCGCAGGTGCAGGCGGCGTTGATGGCGTTGTCGTCGGCGGATCTGCTGGTGTCGCGCATTGTGCTCAGCGAGGACGAGGCCGGGCGGTATGCGCTCGGGGCGATCGCGGCCAAGATCGCTTTCTGGCTGCCGCAGGCGGTCGGGGTCGTGCTGTACCCGAAAATGGCGCAGCCGCAGCATTCCGCGCGCGCCATGCGGTCGGCGCTGGCGGTGCTGGTCGGTGTCGGCGCTCTCGGGGTGCTCGGTGCGGCCGTGGCGGCGCCGCTCGCACCGCTGCTCGCCGGACAGGATTACGCGCCGGTGCAGGGCTATCTCTGGTTGTTCGCGCTGCAAGGCGCATTGCTCGCGGTGCTGCAGGGCGCGTTGCTCTCCGCGATCGCCGCGGACCGCACGGCCCCGGCCGCCATCACCTGGATCGGCCTGGCGATGGGCGTCACCGTCATGCTGATCTCCGCCCACTCGGTGCTGACCCTGATCACCATCGCCACGGCGACAGCGGCCCTCACCACCCTCGTCATCTCGGTCATAGCCCTGCGCACCGCCCGCACCGGAAACGAAAGCGCTGCGACCGTCCCCGATTCCGGGCCGGACGGCACGTAGGGTGCCCGTGTGAGCGAGGAGCCGAAGCCGCCGCGAACCCGCCTGCTGCCCATCCCGGCCACCTGGGTCCCCGCGGCCTACAGCCTGCTGCTGGCCGTACTCGTCCTCGGCCCCCTCCTGGGCTCCGGCTACCTGCTCCTCCGCGACGCCGTCAGCACCCCCCGCTCCTACCTCACCGACTCCGCCCTCGGCCTGGGCGACGCCGCCCCCCGAGCCGTCCCCCAGGACGCCCTGATCGCCGTCCTCTCCACAGTGATCGACGGCGGCCTAATCGTAAAAGCGATCCTCCTGTCAGCCATCTGGCTAGCAGGCTGGGGCGCGGCCGTCCTGTCCCGTGAACTCCTCCGAGCCCCCCTCGCCCCCCAACTGGTGGCCGCCACGGTCGCCATCTGGAACCCCTACGTAGCCGAACGCCTCCTCCAAGGCCACTGGAGCCTCCTCACCGGCTACGCCGCCCTCCCCTGGATCGCCGTACTGGCCACCAGAATCCGCACGGGTACAACACACACCCTGCTGACCTGGACCACACTCGCCGGTTGCCTGGCAGCCGCCGGGCTCACACCGACCGGCTCCCTACTAGCGGCCTGTGTCGCTCTGGTCCTGGTGGGGCGGCGGAATCTGCTTGGCACCCTTGCGCTCTGGATCGCCGCGTCCGCGCCCTGGCTGATGGCCACCGCCCTCTCGGGTGCGGGCGCCGAACCCTCCGATCCCGCAGGCGTCGCCGCCTTCGCCGCACGCGCCGAACCATGGCTCGGGACGCTGGGCAGCCTCGCCGGATTGGGCGGCATCTGGAACAGCACCGCGGTACCCGAGTCGCGCACAACGTTTTTCGCGCTCATCGGCACGGTCCTCCTGCTCGGCCTGGTCGCCACCGGCATACGCGCCGTCATCGGCCGCACCCCGGCACCCGCTGCCCTCCCGCTCGGGGGCCCGAACTCCGGTGACGAACACAGCACTCGCGCAGACGTATTCGATGCCGAGGGGATCGAGCCACCCGCCACGCATGCGGGCGAGGCGCGTACCGAACCGAGCGCGGATCCAGCCGGGCACAGCGCTCACCCGCCGAGTGGCGACGCTGAGCAGCGGCAGGCTCACCTACGCGGTGCGGGCACTGGGCGGAACCTCGATACATCAGGTGCCGCCCCGGTGCGGCAGGGCGCTCATGCACCGGGCGCGGGGGTTGCCAGGCCGGATGCCGAGGGAGTTGTTCGGTCGGCGCGTCGCAGGCTGGTAGCGCTCGCGGTGTTGGCGATCGTGCCGCCGGCACTCGGGGCGACGGGGTGGGGACTGTCGGCTGGAGAGTTTCTGGTGACGACGGTGCCGGGGGCCGGGCTGCTGCGGGATACGCAGAAGTTCGTGGCATTGGCTGTGCCTGCGTATGCGCTGTGCGCGGCAGCGGGCTGCCGGGTGGTGGCGCAGTGGATTGCGGCGGCTCGGGAGCGGGCCGAGGGTGTGACGGAAGGGGCGGACCCGGTCGGGCAGACGGCCGCGCTGGAGCGGAGCGCTGTGCCCGGCGACGAGGGAGAGGACGGCGGGCGGGGTCGCAGTCGATCAGGTGGGGTGGCAGCGCTTTTCATCGTCTTGCTGCTCATTGCGCTGCCGGATTTGGCCTGGGGAGTGGGTGGGGCGATGCGGCCGGTGCACTACCCCGCAGGGTGGGAGCGGGTGGCGGCTCTGGTTGATGAACCGGGGACCGGGGATGTGGCGGTGTTGCCGGGTGGGATGTTCCGGAAGTTCTCGTATTCCGGGGCGGCGCCGGTGTTGGATCCGGCACCTCGGATGTTGCCGCGGGATGTGTTGCAGACCGGGGAGTTGCCGGTGCGGGGGGCGACTGTTTCCGGGGAGGGGAGCCGGGCTCGGGAAGTCGAGCGGGTGTTGTTGCGGGGTGGGTCGGCGGCGGAGTTGGCGCGACTCGGGGTGGGGTGGGTGCTGGTGGAGGGCGGGACGCCGGGGCCGATGGGGGAGTCGAAAGACACGCTGGCGCAGTTGACTTCGGTGTATGCGGATCGGGATTTGCAGTTGTATCGGGTGCGGGGGGATTATTTCGCGGCGGACGGGTTTCCGGGGGCACGGGTGATTTCCGGTGCGGCGCATCTGTTGTGGGCCGGGCTGCTGGTCACCGGAATCCTGGCGGCGGGCGGGCAGATGCTGGGGCGGCGGGTGCGGGCCGGGTCAGTCTTCGGGGAACCCGAGCCAGAATCCGATGGCGATCAGGATGGCACTCACCACGGCGATCACCGGAATGATCCACATACGTAGAGACTACGTAGCGTAGTAGAGATTTGCCAGGGGTTCCGGCGCTACGAGAGTTGTTCCGCGGGAGCACTATTGACAAGGCCCGCGACGCGACCGCCGCCAGCGACCGCGGACAGCACCTGGTGCACGCCGTTTCCGGTTTGCTCCCAGGAGAATTCGCGGGCGCGGGAGCGCGCCTTCTCCCCCAGCACGGTGCGCGCCTCGTGGTCGTCGAGCAGATCGCCCACTGCCGCGGTGAGCTGGGCGACGTCGTCGACGAGCAGGCCGGTCACGCCGTCGACGATGGAATCGGTGAGCCCGCGGGAGCTGCGGTAGCCGACGGTGGGCACGCCGTGCTGCGCCGCCTCGATGACGGCCAGGCCCCAGCCTTCCTTGCGGGAGGGCAGCACGTGCACCCAGGCGCGGGACAGCAGTTCGTGTTTGCGGTCCTCGTCGACATGCCCGTGGAAGGTGACGGCGTCGGCGATGCCGAGCTCGCGGGCGTGGGCGCGCAGGTTGTCGGCCCACCAGCCGTCGCCGATGACATCCAGGTGCAGGTCCGGAATGCGCGCGCGCAGACCGGCCACGGCCGCCATGGCGTCCTCGATCTGCTTGTGCGGCACCAGCCGGGACAGCACCACGACGCTGGGGTGCGCGGTGCGGGTGGCGTCGTCCCCGGCGGGCAGGTGCGCGGGCACCGGTTCGGCGCCATTGCGCACCACCGCGATGCGGGCCGCTTCCACGCCGAGCGCGGTCAATTCCTCGGCCGAGGGCAGCGACACGGTCAGGTACTGGTTGCCGCGATGCACACGCGGCGACAGCGTGGATTCGATCCACCAGCCGATCCGCCCGATCAGCTTGCCCGCCACCGGCCACTGCTCGCGATGCCCGTGATGCACCAGCACCACGGTCGGCGCCTGGGTCGCGGTCCGGGCGAAGAAGGGGATCCCGTTCTGGGTGTCGATGACCGCGTCAGGGCGGATTCCGGCCAGCGGCCCGAGCCCGAATCGCCCCAGCGCGATGGCCGCGAGCGCCCGCGGGTACACCGTGTACCGCCCGCCCGCGCGGCTGATGTCGATGCCGTCGATCCGTTCCCGCTTGGCGGCCCCCGGATACCGCGCGGTCCGCAGCGTGACCTTCACACCCCGGGCGGCCAGCTGCGCCCCCACCTGCTCCAGATACCGCTCGCTCCCGCCGCCCTGCGGATGCCCGGTGTCGCGCCAGCACAGCAGCAGCACTTCACGCACGGGTTGATCTCCAGGGTCACTGACAGGAATTGCGGACAATGGGCTACACCCTATCGCCCGATGTCAATATTCGAGCCCTCAGTGGTCAAACGACCTGTTGTTACCGGCCGGACCCAGGGCGGGGTCCGGGGCCGCGAGCCCCGGGCGGGAGATGTCGCCGGCCGGTCGCTGTGCGAGACTGGCCGCCATGCTTCGCGCCGAAGACACCGGATCACGCCGCGCCGGACGACGTCCGCGTTTCGCCCGCCGGGCGACGCTGCGCCGGTCGCTACGGCTGCTCGGCAGCTTCCGCTTCGAGCAGACCGATCCGGCGCTGTTCTACGGCGGGGTGGCGACCGATACCGCCGATCTGGTCGGCGACTTCTACCGCGATCTGACCGGGCATTCGCTGCGCGGCGCCATCGTGCTGGATGTGGGCGGCGGTCCCGGGTATTTCGCCGACGAGTTCGCCAAGTCGGGCGCCCGGTATCTGCCGGTGGAACCGGACCCGTCGGAAATGCATGCGGCCGGGCTGCGGGTGGCCGGAGCCGTGCGCGGATCGGGCATGGCGCTGCCGTTCCGGGACGATGCCGTGGACGTGTGCATCTCGTCGAATGTGGCCGAACACGTGCCGCAGCCGTGGGTCATGGCCGAGGAAATGCTGCGGGTCACCAAACCGGGCGGCCTGATGGTGTTCTCGTACACCGTGTGGCTGGGCCCGTTCGGCGGGCACGAGACCGGGCCGTGGCACTACCTGGGCGGGGAGTACGCCGCGCGCCGGTATCGGCGCAAGCATGGCCGGGAACCGAAGAATCGCTTCGGGAAATCCTTGTTCGCGGTGCGCGCGTCGGATGGCCTGCGCTGGGCGCGCGAGACGCCGGACGAGGTGGAGATTCTGACGGTCTTTCCGCGGTATCACCCGCGCTGGGCCTGGTGGATGGTGCATGTGCCCGGATTGCGCGAATTGCTGGTCAGCAATCTCGTCGTGGTCGCCACCAAGAAGGCGGCGGTGAACTCCACGCCGACCGCGGTGAAACCCGTGGCGGGCGAACGGGATTCAGCGGTCCGCGCGACCGCGGCGCCAGAATCGGCGTAAGCCGCCGTCGCAATCGGGTTCGCCCCAGGGTGCCTCCTGGGTTGCGAGCCCGACGGTCTCCATGGCGGTGAGCCCGACCCGTCCGGCCAGAACATTCACGGCAGCAACCGCTTCGGCCGCTTGCAGCGCGGCGGTGGCCTGTTCAGTGGTGAGGGTCCGCCCCGGCAGGAATGACACCACCCAGCCGCCGGCGCCCACGCTTTTCGCCTGATGAGGGGTCAGATCACTGGTCATCAGCGACCGACCGACCACTTGCACCGCCATGACTCGGACTCCCCTGTGCGGTAACGGTTCATGTATCGAGCGAGCTATCCACGGTAGCTATAAAGCATGCTCGCTACGGGTGCTGAATGCAATAGTGCGTTCAGCGAAAAGCGAACCGACAGGTTGGGTTTCGTCCGATATGCGATGCTCGGAGTTAACCGCTGGTTTGCGATATCGCCTGCGCGCCCGCACTTCCGGCGGTACTCACAGATCCGGCACGACCAATCGCAGCACCGGCTGACCGTTCCGCGGCAACCGCGGCGTGGCCTCGACGACTTCCACACTCCACCCCGGCGGCAAGACCTTCTGCAACTGGCTCGCAGCCCGATGCATGGGCGTGCTAGCGGGAGCGGCAGCCGGACCGGTTAACTCCGGGAGAACGAAATCATCAATGTTCACATCGGCCATGCCATTCGCCTACCTTTCGCGCAACGAACCAGCAGATCTCAACAGCTAATTTGAAGCAACCGACCAGATTGGCGGCAAAACCAGAATCACGCCGAGCATAAGCCACCACGGGGCAAACCGAATCGCGATCCGCGATTCGAGCACGCGTGTCTGCCTACCGCGGTTGCAAACCGAGAATTCGAATTTCATTGCGGTCCCACTGAGCGGGACGGAATCGAGGCTGATGCGGGGACGGTTCAGAGACCAAAACTGTAACGTGTTCTCATGGATTACCAGAGTCTGTTCATCGGCGGCCGCTGGACCGCACCCGCCGGCGCCGAGACCCTCGAGGTGGTCTCACCGGCCACCCTGGAAACCGTCGGCAGCGTCCCCGTCGTGACCCGCGCGGACGTCGACGCCGCCGTCACCGCCGCCCGGCAGGCCTTCGACCACGGACCCTGGCCGTCCACCCCGCCCGCGGAACGCGCCGCCCTGCTGGCCCGCGTCTCCCAGCTCCTGGACCAGCAGGCCGGCGACCTCACCGCCGCCCTCTCCGCCGAAATGGGCGCCCCCGCCCTGGCCGCCACCACCCTCAACTACGTCCCCGGCAAGGCCACCCTCGACTTCTTCGCCGGCCTCGGCAAGGAATTCCCGTGGACCGAGACCCGCACCGGCATGTTCGGCACCACCCGCGTCTCCCGCGAACCGGTCGGCGTGGTCGCCGCCGTCATCGCCTGGAACGTCCCGATCTTCCTGGCCATCAACAAGCTGGCCCCCGCCCTGCTGGCCGGCTGCACCATCGTCCTCAAGCCCGCGCCCCTGACGCCCCTGGCCGCCAACCTGCTGGCCGACATCTTCACCGAAGCCGGTCTCCCCGAAGGCGTGCTGTCCGTACTCCCCGCCGACGCCGAAGTCTCCGAATACCTGGTCTCCCACCCCGCCGTCGACAAGGTGACCTTCACCGGCAGCACGGCAGTCGGCCGCAAAATCGCCGCGCTGGCCGGTAGCCGGCTCAAGCGCTGCTCCCTCGAACTGGGCGGCAAGTCGGCCGCGATCCTATTGCCCGACATGGATATCGCCGACATGCCGAAGCTCGCCTTCGCCGGCCTGATGAACAGCGGCCAAGCCTGCGTGGCCCAAACTCGCATCCTCGCTCCCCGCACCCGCTACGACGAAATCCTCGAAGCCCTCACCGAATCCACCAAAGCCTTCCCCCTCGGCCTCCCCACCGACCCCGCCGCCCAACTGGGCCCCCTGATCTCGGCCGCCCAACGCGACCGCGTCGAGAACTACATCGCCAAGGGCAAATCCGAAGGCGCCCGCCTCATCCAAGGCGGCACCCGCCCCGCCGACCTCCCCGGCTATTACGTCGAACCCACCGTCTTCGCAGACGTCGCAAACACCATGACCATCGCCCGCGAAGAAATCTTCGGCCCCGTCCTCTCCGTCCTCCCCTACGACACCGAAGAAGAAGCCATCTCCATCGCCAACGACAGCGACTACGGCCTGGCAGGCTCCGTCTGGACCACCGACATCGACCACGGCGCCGCCATAGCCGCCAAAATCCGCACCGGCACCTACGCCATCAACTGGTACGCCTTCGACCCCTGCGCCCCCTTCGGCGGCTACAAAACCTCCGGCATAGGCCGCGAAAACGGCCCCGAGGGCCTGGACGCCTACTGCGAACAGAAGTCCCTGCTGATGCCCATGGGCTCCTAGCGCGCATAAAACAAGCGGCCCGCCGCACCCAAAAATGGTGCGGCGGGCCGGTCGTTTGAAAGTCATGCGGCGGGCCGCCGTCTGGGGGTGTGGGGGGCGGAGCCCCCACGGCCGTCCGTCAGGCCAAACGCTGCTTCAGCGCCTCGAACTCGTCGCGCAGCCCCGAAGGCAGCTTGTCGCCGATGAACTCGAACCACTCCTCGATGGAGGGGATTTCCCGCTGCCATTCCTCGACGTTGACCGCGAGCGCCTCGTCGACGTCGGCGACGTTCACGTCCAGGCCCTCGAGATCGAGGTCGGCGGCGTGCGGGACATTGCCGATCGGGGTGGCCTCGGCATTCGCGGTGCCCTCGATGCGGTTGACGATCCACTCCAGCACGCGGGAATTCTCGCCGAATCCCGGCCACAGGAAGCGGCCGTCCGCGCCGCGGCGGAACCAGTTGACGTAGAAGATCTTCGGCAGCGCCTGGGCGTCGGCGTTCTTGCCGAGGGTGATCCAGTGGTTCAGGTAGTCACCCACGTGGTAGCCCATGAACGGCAGCATGGCCATCGGATCGCGGCGCACGGTGCCTACCTTGCCCTCGGCGGCGGCGGTCTGCTCGGAGCCGACGGTGGCGCCCATGAACACGCCGTGCTGCCAGTCGAAGGACTCGGTCACCAGCGGGATGGTGGTCTTGCGGCGGCCGCCGAAGAGGATGGCCGAGATCGGCACGCCCTGCGGGTCGTCCCATTCCGGGGCCAGGGTCGGGCACTGCGACATCGGCGTGCAGTAGCGCGAGTTCGGGTGCGCGGCCAGGGTTTCCGACTCGCGCTCGTACCAGTCGTTGCCCTTCCAGTCGATGAGGTGGTCCGGGGTGCCCTCCAGGCCCTCCCACCACACATCGTTGTCGTCGGTGAGGGCGACATTGGTGTAGACGGTGTTGCCGGCCTCCATGGTGGCCATGGCGTTCGGGTTCGAGCTGTGGTTGGTGCCCGGGGCGACGCCGAAGAAGCCGAATTCCGGATTGACCGCGTACAGGCGGCCGTCCTCGCCGAAGCGCATCCACGCGATGTCGTCGCCGAGGGTTTCGGCGCGCCAGCCCGGAATGGTCGGCTGGATCATGGCGAGGTTGGTCTTACCGCAGGCCGACGGGAAGGCGGCGGCGATGTAGTACGCCTTGTTCTCCGGCGAGATGAGCTTGAGGATGAGCATGTGCTCGGCCAGCCAGCCCTCGTCGTGCGCCATGGCCGAGGCGATGCGCAGCGAGTAGCACTTCTTGCCCAGCAGCGCGTTGCCGCCGTAACCCGAACCGTAGGACCAGATCTCGCGGTCCTCGGGGAAGTGGGTGATGTACTTGGTGTCGTTGCACGGCCACGGCACGTCGGCCTGGCCCTCGGCCAGCGGGGCGCCCACGGAGTGCAGGGCCTTCACGAACGGCTTGTCGGTGCCCAGCTTCTCGAGGGCGGCCTGGCCCATGCGGGTCATGACGCGCATGGAGACGACCACGTATTCGGAGTCGGTGATCTCCACGCCGAGCTTGGGGTCGGCGGCGCCGAGCGGGCCCATGCAGAAGGGCACCACGTACAGGGTGCGGCCCTTCATGCAGCCGCGGTACAGCTCGGTCATGGTGGCGCGCATCTCGGCCGGATCGACCCAGTTGTTGGTGGGGCCGGCGTCGGCCTCATCGCGCGAACAGATGTAGGTGCGAGATTCGACGCGGGCGACGTCGGAGGGATCGGAGAGCGCCAGGTAGGAGTTCGGCTTCTTGGCCTCGTTCAGCTTCTTGAAGGTGCCGGCGGCGACCAGCTGCTCGGATAGTCGGACCGCTTCTTCCTCGGACCCATCCGCCCAGACCACGCGGTCGGGCTGGGTGAGTTCTGCGACCTCCTGTACCCAGGCAAGCAGTTCCTTGTGCTCGGTGGGCGCGGTGCCATCGTGAAGACCAGGAATGGTCGCTGAGGTCATGAAACAACTCTCCTGAGATGGGTGGCTCACGGCGCTCGCGACACCGCGTGCCACCAAATGCGGCAAGGCACCCACCTGACTTGCCAGATGCACGTCCTGGCTGGACGGCGTGTACAAGGACCAAGCGGACGCCCAGGTTCCTGCCATAGAGGTTAACGCCATATATCCCGGCGGATGGAATCGGGTTGTCCAGTCGGTACCGGGTCGAAACCTCGGACCTGCGGCTATGCGAATCCGAGTACGGCGAGGTCACGTTCGCACGCCGTGGTGAGACCCGGTCTCCGGTGCGCCGCCTGCCGCAATTGCGCCTCCAATTCCCCGACCCGGAGGTCTGTTTCGACCATGCGCGCGGTGGCCGCCCCGACCACCTGCTCGGTGAGCCGCTCCTCCGCCGCCATCAGTGCGGCGGTCACCCGCTGTTCCAGCTGCGCCTTCACGTTCACCAGCGCTTCGGAGACCCATTGCTGCAGGTGAGCGCGTTCGGCGAGGTGCCGGCGGGCGCGCACCACCCAGCCGGCGACCGCGACACCGAGAACCAGACTGACCGGCACGATCGCGTAGTCGAGGGCCTCCCACCACGCCAGCGGCGCCACCACGAACCGCCCGAAACCGAAGCCCGCGGACGCGCCGAACGCGAGCACCAGATGGTCCTCCACACCCCGCCAGCGCGGCTGCGGATCCGGTCCGGCGCCGGGCGCGCGCGGACTCTCGCCGGTATCGATCTCCCACCCGGAAACCCCCAGCGCCTGCTCGATTTGCCGCGTCAATTCATGGACTCGAAGGCGAACGAGGCGGTCTATCTCATATGTGAGTTTTTCCACTGTTTCCGAAACACGCAACGGGAAACTCTTATGCGCGCCCCGCGGCAACCGTTCGACCTCCCCGCGCAGTCCCGCATTCACCGCCCGAATTCGCACGCCCACTTCGTGTACCAAATCCACCCGCGCCAAATGCGTTCGATTCCGCACCATGGCCAGCGCCGACCCGCGCCCGCCGTCCCCCACCGCCAGCAACCTCGCCCGCTCCTCCCGCAATGCCGCCACATCCCCGCCGCCCCGCAATTTCTCCAGCTGCTGCGCGATCCGCTCCCGCGTCTCCGCGAGCACCCGCTCCCGCACCATGGCCACCTGATCCCCGGCCGCACCGGCCCCGGCCGCCGCCACCAGCCGCGCGTGCAGCACCCCCACCCCGGACCGATCCACCAGCGCCCCATCCCCACTCGCCCGCCCTACCGCCGCCATCCGCGCCGACACCGCGATGATCTCGACCCCTGATTCACCCGCCCCGGTTCCCGCCGCCTCGGGTATCTCCGCCGCCAGCCGGGCGATATCCTGCGCCCGCACTGCCGCCCACTCCTCGTGGGCATGAATCCCGTTCAACGCGAACACGATCCGCGTCCCATCGGCCCACAGCCCGCGCACGGTACCCAGCATCTCCGCACCGATGGGCGACCCGCCGTCGAGCACGACGAGCGCTACCGCCGGCGGCGGAACCTCGTCATCGCCAGCAGATGCGGACCGCGTCGAATCACCCCCCGCCTCGAACAAGTCGATCCGCGGCGTGCACCGCGCCAACTCCGACCGCAGCAGCATGACGTTCACATCGCCCTCGCCGATCAGCGCAACCGATCCGCCGTCCGCCCGGGCAGCACTCCGCATCGCCCGCCACAACGCCAGCCCGTGCGGATTCCACCGCGCCACTACGGCCTCGACCCCCGCGGCGAGCCGCACCGCTTCGGAGCCCGGATCCTTCTCCAGCAGAACGTCTTCCGCTGGAGCAGGGCGCCCATCGAGCTGCGGCGCGGCCGTATCGCAGCTCGAGCCATCGGGCGACCGCGCCCCACCGGGCGGCAACTCGGCGCTCGGCGCTACCGACTCCACCGGCGGCAGAGACAGCGACGCGAACAACGCCGATATCGGCTCCGCCGAAGGCGATTCCGCCTCGAGCGATCGCGCCCTCGACTCGCCCGTTGGCCCGGCGGGTGCCGAACCTGCCGAATTCCGAGCCTGATCGGGCAACGACAACCCCGCCGAACGTCGCTCCCGCTCCGGCCGGTGCGGCGCCTCACGCGGCCCGAACGACCGATCGTGGGGCAGTGCACCGGGCACCACAGCCGGCCCGGGAAGCTCCGTGCGCTCGGGCGGGTTCGAGTGGTGGGCGGTCGCAGGGTCGTGGTCCAACACTGGTAGTTCGTTCCCGGCGCGGCGACGGCTTGCTCAGGCGAGCCCGAGCAACTCCGAGCGGCCTGCCGAAAGCTGCTTCCCTCAGCCGGAAATCGCGATGCCCGGCTGCCCGGACCGCTCCCTCATGCGATGACGCGCTCAGCACCGCTAGCGGTTCGAGTACCCGTCAAACGGCTCGGGGGCCGCCAGGTGGATCGGGCCTTTAGTTGGGGGGCAAGTGCCGGTTCGCAGCCCAGCGGTGGCACGGACCAGCTGCGTAGGAAGTGCTTCGTGCCGGGGTGATTCAGGATCGGCAGGGTGCCGATGTCAGCTCGTGGCGGCGGTGGAGTTCGTGGTGGACGGGGTCTATTCCGCTGGCGGAGTGGAGGATTTGCAGGAGGGAGCAGGGCGACAGGGCGGGGTCGTGGTGGAGGGCCGCCAGGGCGCAGGCGACGCCGTGGAGGGCCCAGCGCGCCAGGAGCAGTTGGCGGTTGGCGACGTCCGTGCCGGCCGCGGGGGTGGTGAAGAGGTCCGGGGCGAGGGTGCAGGCCGGGTCGGTGCGGTGCCGGTGCCGGCGCAGGGTTCGCATGTCGGCGTCGGTGAGGGTGCCGGCGCGGGTGCGGGTGGCCAGGGCGGCGACTATCGGGTAGACGGGCAGGCCGAGGGCGGCGCTGTGGGATTCGGCGGCGGTCGCGGCATCGGACCAGCGGGTGCCTATGGTGTCGGCCTTGTTCAGGAGGACGAGCGCCCGCTCGGAGGGCACGGTGGCGAGGGCGCGGCGGTCGGCCGGGCGGAGGGATCCGGCGAGGATATAGAGGACCAGGTCGGCGTCGAGTATCGGATCGGGTTGTCCGGGTTCGTCGATCGGCGCGGTTTCCTCGGCGGACAGCAGCGACAAGGCATTTCGTACCGTGGTCTTTCCGGCGCGGGCGCGGCCGGTCACCTGGATACGCAGGAGTCGCCCGGGCGGCACGCGGGCAGCCTAGTTCAGCGGGGTTGCGCGCGTGGGCGGTTCGGCCGGACGGGTGCGGGTTGTCCGCTCACCGGGACCCGACTCGGTGTGTGAAGCGGGTCTACCTGTGCGGCAGCACAATTCGGTGCGACTGCCCTTCACAGACACTCGTGCTTCACCTAATGTTGCCTTTTCGTCGGCTGTTACGCCGATCACGGCTTCGGCGATATTCCTCTCGCGTCCGGCAGCCGGGACACGAGGAGGAGGTTGCGATGACGCTCAGTGCCGAGACCATCGGGGGGACCGACACCCCTGGCAGACCCACGGCCGGCCGGCCGCTGCCGCCCAGCCGGGATCCGTTCTTCCGCGCGCCGCGGGGCTTCAATCTGCAAGCGCCGGGCACGATCCTGCGCAGCCGGCCGGTGGAGCTGGCACTGCTGGGCGTCGTGCCCCAGCAGGTGACGGCGTGGCAGCTGCTCTATCGCAGCAGTGACCTGCACGGCCGGCCGGAGGTCGCGGTCACCACGGTGCTGCTGCCCAAGGGCGCTGCGCCGGACGCGGATCGGCCGCTGCTGGCATTCCAGTCGGCGCAGGACGCCGTGACCGATCGGTGCGCGCCCTCCTATGCCTTGCAGCGCGGCGCGCTGGCGCCGGGGTCCATCACGCAATTGGAGTGGATGCTGGTCGCGGGTGCGCTGCGCCGCGGCTGGGCGGTGACCATTGCCGATCACGAAGGCCCGGACGGCAATTTCGGTGCGGCCCGTGAACCCGGGTATCGCACGCTCGACGGGGTGCGCGCCGCACTGCGGTTCGCGCCGCTGGGCCTGCGGTCGGAGACCAAGGTCGCGGTGTGGGGGTATTCGGGCGGCGGCATGGCCAGTTCGTGGGCGATCGAGATGGCCCCGGAATACGCGCCGGAGCTGAATATCGTCGGCGCGGTGCTGGGCGCGCCGGTCGGCGATCCCCGGAATGTGTTCCTGCGGTTGAACGGCAGCATGTACGCCGGATTCCCGGCCATTGTGATCGCGGCCCTGCATCGGGTGTATCCCGCGCTGGCGGAGGTGGTGGCCAGGGATTTCACGCCCGAGGGCCGCCGCATTCTGGAGCGCGCGCAGAGCCTGGGCCCGATCGCGGCGCTGCCGCTGCTGATCGGCCGCCGCATGGACGACTACCTGCTGCGACCGCTGGCCGAGGTGCTCCCGGACCTGGAGCCGATGTTCGACGACATGCGCCTGGGCAATTCGACGCCGGCCTGCCCGGTGCTGGTGGTGCAGCCGATGAACGATCAGATCATTCATGTGACGGGCATCGACGGCCAGGTGCGGCGCTATCGGGAGGGCGGCGCGGCGGTCTGGTACGTGCGGGACCGTCTCAGTGAGCATTTCTCGCTGCTGCCGCTGTCGACCCCCTTGAGCCTGGATTGGCTGGCCGATCGGCTCGCGGGCGAGCCGCTGCAACCCCCCACGACAAGAACCGTCTGGTCGGTAGCCCTGGCGCCCTCGCGCTGGCGCGGCATGCTGGAAATGGCCACTACCGCAATGCGTGTCACGTTCGGCCTGGCCCTGGCGCCGGAGCCGGCGCCGCCGACCACCGAGGCGTCGGGCCTGGCAGCCTGAGTGAGGGCACATGCCCGAACTCGTGGTCGATTGCTGCGCTAATCATCCAATACTGGACAATGGGCCCCGTGAACGACGCCGCGAACCACACTGCCGAGTCAGTCCCCGGGCCGCGGTCCGCCGACCGAGCCGGTGACGCCGATCACCGCACCGGCAACCGCCTCTACCCCCGGGTCACCAGTTTCCGCTCCCGCCGCGGCGCGCTGACGCCGTCGCAGCAGCAGTCCTGGGAACGGATGTGGCCGCGCATCGGCCGGGACGTCTCCGACGAATCTCTCGACGCCGACGCCTGGTTCGGCCGTTCCGCGCCGCTGATCATCGAGATCGGCTGCGGCACCGGCACCGCCACCGCCGCCATGGCGCAGGCCGAACCGCAGTTCAACCTGATCGGCGTGGAGGTCTACAAGCCGGGCCTGGCGCAGCTGGTGCAGCGGGTCGAGCGCGAAAACATCGACAACATCCGGTTGTTGCGCGGAGATGCGGTCGATGTTCTGGAACACATGATTGCTCCACAGTCGCTGACGGGCGTTCGGGTGTTCTTCCCGGACCCGTGGCCCAAGGCGCGCCATCACAAGCGACGGCTGCTCCAGCCGGCCACCCTGACACTCATCGCGAGTCGCCTGAAGACCGGCGGCGTGTTGCATGTCGCCACCGACCACGCCGATTACGCCGAGTGGATTGCCGAGGTCGGAGCGGGAGAATCCCAGCTCATCGGCATGAATGAGACCACCGGAGGGGATCCGGAGGCGTATCGTGAAAAGGCACCAATCGGTTTTGAACGCCCGATTACCAAGTTCGAAAGCAAAGGACTCCGCGCGGGTAGCGCCATCAGCGAGTTCATCTGGGGGAAGATCGAATCATGAGCGTCAGTGAGATGGCCCCGGAGGTCGCGGATGTTGCCGAAATAATGCACGGCACTGCCTCGGGGGAACTAACGGGCGGCCCGGGAATCACCGGCGGCCCCGCGGATGTGCGCCGCGTGCTGCTCGTCTGGGACGCGCCGAACCTCGATATGGGGCTGGGCGCGATTCTCGGCGGCCGGCCCACGGCCGCCTATCGCCCCCGCTTCGACGCGCTCGGCCGGTGGCTGCTGGCCCGCACCGCGGAACTATCCGTGGGCAGCCCGACCCGGGTCGAACCCGAGGCCACCGTCTTCACCAATATCGCCCCCGGCACCGCCGATGTGGTGCGACCGTGGGTGGAGGCGCTGCGCAATGTCGGCTATGCCGTCTTCGCCAAACCCAAGATCGACGAAGATTCCGATGTCGACTCCGACATGCTGGCCCATATCGAACTGCGCCGCCGCGGTGCGGGTTTGGCCGGCATCATGGTCGCCTCCGCCGACGGCCAGGCCTTCCGCGCGCCGCTGGAGGAGATCGCCGCCACCGGCGTGCCGGTTCAGGTGCTCGGATTCCGCGAGCACGCGAGTTGGGCGGTCACGTCGGATATTCTCGAGTTCATCGATCTCGAGGACATCCCGGGCGTGTTTCGTGAACCGCTGCCCCGGGTCAGCCTCGACTCGCTGCCCGACGAGGGAGCCTGGCTGCAGCCGTTCCGGCCGCTGTCGGCGCTGCTCACCTCCCGTCCCGCACAAGGAGTCGCTTAGTGTTCACCCGCTGGGGCGACCTGGTCTACAAGCTGCGCTTCACCGTTCTGGGCGTAGCCGTCGCCGGCTTCCTCGCACTCGGCGTGTTCGGGTTGGGGCTCGGAGACCATCTCAGCTCCAGCGGCTGGTTCGACCCGCACTCGCAGTCGGTGAAAGCGGCCGAGCTGAAAGACCAGGTGTACGGGCGCGATCACAGCGCCGACATCCTGCTGCTGTTCACCGCGCCCGAGGGCGAGACCATCGACAGCGAGGACTTCAGTAAGAAGGTCGTCGACAAACTCAACAGCCTTCCCAAGGAATACCCGCTCATCACCAAGGTCAACGGCGCCTATTGGCAGACCGATACCGGTGAGTGGATTCCGAATGTCGCGGGCAGCAAGGACAAGAAGTACGCCTTCGCCGCCCTGTCCCTCGAGGGCAATAACGACACCGAGATGCTGCGGAACTACAACAAGGTGAAGAACGCCTTCGAGATTCCGGGCGTCAAGGTCGAGGTGGCCGGTCTGCAGCCGATCGCCTTCACCCTCAACGACACCATCGCCAGCGACGTGAAACGCATGGAGCTGCTGGCGCTTCCGGCCGTCGCGGTACTGCTGTTCTTCATCTTCGGCGGTATCGTCGCCGCCTCGCTGCCGCTGATCATCGGCGGGCTCACGATTCTGGCCTCCAACGGCATCATCATGGGGCTGACCAAGTTCACCGAGGTGAACTCGTTCGTCTCCGCCGTGGTGTCCATGATCGGCCTGGGCCTGGCCATCGACTACGGCCTGTTCATCGTGAGCCGGTTCCGCGAGGAGCTGGCCGAGGGCTACGACACCAAGGCCGCGGTGCGGCGTTCGGTCATGACGGCCGGGCGCACTGTGACCTCCTCGGCGACCATGATCATCGCCGCCAGCGCGGGCATGCTGCTGTTCCCGCAGGGCTTCCTCAAGTCCGTCGCCTACGGCACCATCGCCGCGGTGCTGCTGGCCATGGTCTCCGCGCTCACCGTGCTGCCGGCCCTGCTGAGCATTCTCGGTCCGCGCGTGGACATGCTGGGCCTCAAGTGGATTCGCCGCACCAAGACCGCCGACGAGGTGGAGAACAGCTTCTGGGGGCGGATGACCGCGTGGGTCATGAAGCACCCGCTCAAGGTCGCCATTCCGCTCACCATCGTGCTGCTGCTGCTCATCATTCCGGTGAAGAACCTGCAGTTCGGCGGCATCTCGGAAACCTATCTGCCGCCGGACAATCCGACGCGCCTGGCGCAGGAGCACTTCGACGAGGTGTTCCCGCTGCGCAAGTCGGATCCGGTGCAGCTGATCATCGTCACCGACAGTTCGCGCGATATCGGCCCGATCCTCTCCCAGGCCAATCAGGCGCCCGGACTGGTGAAGAACGCGCAGTTCGGCATTCCGGCCAAACCGCCGAACGGGTCGAACGTGTGGGTCTCCGAGGCCACCGTCGTGGACAGTGCGCATCCGGAGGAGACCGTCGACTTCCTGCGCTCGATGGAAGTCCCCGAGGGCGCGCAGGTCATGGTCACCGGTCAGCCCGTGATGATGATGGACTCCATCAACTCGCTGCTCGATCTCATGCCGTTGATGATCGCGCTGGTGCTGCTGGTCACCACCATCCTGATGTTCCTGACCTTCGGCTCGCTGGTGCTGCCGCTCAAGGCGGCGCTCATGAGCGCGCTCGGCCTCGGTTCCACGCTGGGCATTCTGACCTGGATCTTCATCGACGGTCACGGCGCGAGCCTGCTCAACTTCACGCCGCAGCCGATCATGTCGCCGGTGCTGGTGCTGATCATCGCGATCATCTACGGCCTATCGGTGGACTACGAGGTATTCCTGTTGTCCCGCATGGTGGAAGCGCGCACCCAGGGCGCGAGCACCACCGAGGCGGTCCGCATCGGCACCGCGCAGACCGGGCGCATCATTACCGCGGCGGCGCTCATCCTGCTGGTGGTGACGGGTGCGTTCGCCTTCTCCGAACTGGTGATGATGCAGTACATCGCCTACGGCATGGTGGCCGCGCTGTTCATCGACGCCACCGTGCTGCGCATGCTGCTGGTGCCCGCCACCATGAAGCTGCTCGGCGACGACTGCTGGTGGGCGCCCGCCTGGATGAAGAAGATCCAGCAGAAGATCGGCCTCGGCGAACCCATCCTCGACGATGAGCGCCCCGGCGGCGGCGAAGTCATCGACCTGGTCAAGACCACCCCCGTCACCGACCCGGTCACCATGCAGATGCCCGCCCTCACCCCCAGCGGCGCCCTCCCCCGCATCGGCCGCTTCAAGCCCAAGCCCCGCACCGTCGATGTCGACAGCGAGGCCCCGACCCAGAAACTGGGCGACGCCGCCCCGACGACCCCCGTCGCCAAACAGGCTCCCGCCCAAGGTGTTACACCGCGATCGAGCGGCACCACCCCGGCGCAGCCCGGCAACGGAGGTCCCGCCGCTTCCGGCAGCGGAGGTCCCGCACCGTCCGGCAGTGCCGGCCCCGCCGCATCCGGCAACGCCGGTTCGGCCGTATCCGGCAATGCCGGCCCCATTCCGTCCGGCAAGGCTGGTTCGGCCGCGTCCGGCGGTGCCGATTCCGCCGCGTCCGGCGGTGCTGGTTCCGCAATGCCCGGCAGTGGGGGTCCGGCCGCCAGCGGCGGTGGTTCCGGATCGGCGAACGGTGCTGCCGCGCCGTTCGGCAGCGGGCTGCCCGGCCGCCCGGGTGGCGATGTCTCGCCGCGGCCGGATGGCGGAATACCGGCTCCGCGACCGGCTTTCGGGGCACCGTCCGGCGGTGCTCAGCCCGGCGGTGGCGCACCCGCCGCCGGTGGTCAGCCCGACCGCACCCCCGATGTGGGCTTCACGCTCTCCGGTTCCGGTGCGCCCGCGGCGAATTCCGGTCCCGCCGGAATGCCCCGCCCGGCAGGCGATCAGCCCGCCTCGCGCGGTCAGGACGGTTCCTTCGCCCAGCAATCCGGCTTCGCCGCACAGCCGCTGCAACCGGCCATGCCGTCGATCTCGCAGCCGGCTTCGCCTGCCCCGCAACCGGAATCGCAGTCGCAGGACTCGGCCGCCGGCGCGGACCGGGTGCTGCCGCCGCCCGGTGTGCCGAAGCTGCCGCCGCATCCGGCCACTCGCGCCCAGCTGTACCAGCCGCACGATCCCGAAGCGGCCCAGCCCGCGGATGCGGCGGAACAACCGCACCCGACCCACCATTCGGTGGACGACCAGCCCCAGGCAGGCGGCGGCCGCAGCAGCATCGAGCAGTGGATGTCGGACCTCCGCTCCGCCAAGCGCCGTCCGGGCAAGCCGGACGACGAGGGCAAGCATCGCGGCGGCGAAGGCCGCACCGTGAGCGTCAACGAACTGCTCCGCCGCCAGAACCGCGACTGATCGCCGAAGCGGCCGATGACCAACGACGAACGCCCGGCCGGACTCCTTTGTCCGGCCGGGCGTTTCACGTATCCGACCTGTACATGCCCAGGCGCGTGAAACCTGGTTCCACCCGGGCGTCCCAGCAGACCGGGATCTCCGACACTGGGGCGGAAACCCGGCCAAACTTCTAGTGCGACGGCGCCCCGTTGTTCCCGGCCTCGGCGAAGGCGCGGGCGTAGCGGGTACCGGCCAGCAGCAGGAGGACGCCGACCACCAGGAAAGCTCCGGCGCGAACCAGCCCGTCCAGCGTGGCCAGATCGAACAGGAACAGCTTGGCCAAGGCGGCCGCCGTGACCAGAAGCCCTGCGGCCAGAGCCACTTTCGCCTGTTGCGGCGTGCGCGACAGGCGGCGCAGCCCGAACAGCAGCGCCGTGGTCGCGGTAGCCATCCAGACGACGGTGGCAATGCCGTGCCCGGCGAGGAAGCCCTCCGGATTGCCGGTGGCGACACCGATCGAGACCGCCAGCGCGGTGACGGCGTACAGACCCGCGATACCACTGATCACGGCCAACGCCGTGGTCTCGGATTCATTGGCCGCCAAGCCCAACCGGCGCACACACCAGAACACGACGGCCAGCACCGCGAGCGCCGCGACGGCGGCCAAGGCTGTCGAAATGCCCAGCTGGTCTTCGGCATACCGCTGCTCGGCGAGCATCTCCGGCGTGGCATTGGAGAGGAACGCCAGCGTGCCGAGCACAGCGAAGGCCGCACCGATACCCGCCGCCACCCGCGAACGCTGCTGACCGGCAACCGCCAGGAAGGCGAGCGCGACCAGGTACAGGGCGATCGGCAGAGTCTGCACCCGGGTGGCGCCCAGGCACGCCTCCAGCACAGCGCAAGCCCCGGCCACCGCGGCAACTGCCGCACAGTGACCCGGAATACGCACGCGGTCAGCGACTTTCGGCAGCCACGGCAGCACGGCGACCAGGAGCAGCGCCGCCGCGAACGCGGCCGAAACGATGACGGCGGTCCGCCGCTCGAACATGGTGGGCGCGGCCAGCAGCGGCACGGTAGCCGCCGCGAACGTCAGACTCGCCGTGATATCCCCCGCGCGGCGACGAACGACGAGAACCGTACCCGCCAACCCCACCACCGCCACGGCGATCGCAGCGGCCAGCACCTCGTACCGATGCCCACGCGGTTCATCACCGAGACTCGCCATCGCGACAGCGATCAAGGTCACCAGCACCGCCGGAATGGTGCGAACAACGTGCAGATACGGCCAATCCCGCACCAATTGCACAGGCAGTGCAGCGATCTGAAGCACGATCAGGAAAGCGAGCAGCGCCAGCTCAGTGGTCACCGCCGGCGATAGCAGCGCCGCGCCCAGCACGACGAGCACCGCCAGCGCCTGCGAGCGCCACCGCAGCGCAAGGGCCACACCACCGGCCGCAATCCCGAGTGCGACGGCGTACCCCACCACCGGATGCAGCCACCCGTAAACCGCCGTCACCGCAACGACATCCAGATATCCCCCAGCGATACCCGTAGCCGCCAGCGCGATAGCCCCCACCTGTCCCCCGGCCCGCCCGTGCACCCGCATCCCCACGGCCACCAGTGCCGCCGAGAACGCCGCCCCCGCAACAACTCTCGGCACCGGCCCGAAAAGCCCGGCCTGCGCCGCCAGTACCAGCAACATCACCACACCGATCAGCGTGACGCCCACACCCGCGACCGCCAGCACCCGGCTGATCACCCCCTCCCGCTGCCACCACGGCGTCCGCGGCTCCCGTGCGGGTAGTCGGCGCGGCGGCTGCGCAGCCGGATACGGCTGATACATCGGCTGCCCGCCACCCATCCAGCCTCCGTGCACCCCACCGGGCACGGACCCCGTCGGTGGCGGGGGCGAGCTCGGCATGGCGCCGCCCGCTGTCTGTGGTTCGGCAGCGGGCGGGGTGTGGGGTTGCCGGTATGGCTCGGTGGTGGTTTGGCGGCTGTGGTCGGCGAGGACCTGGCGGTGGAGTTCCTCGAGGTCGCGGCCGAGCAGACCCAGGTGAGTGCTGAGCGAGGCGAATTCGGTCGACAACCGGGCGAGCAGTCGCGGATCGATGGCGGTATTCATGCCGGCAATGCTTCCGACCGGGGAGGTTGCCGCGCATGAGTAGAAGCACCCGGCGAGCCGACGATTCCTACGGAATCACACGACAGTCGTTCGTTTGGTCGCGGCCGGGAATCATCGGGCCGTCTCACTCCCGGACCTGATCGTGGCCGCCACTGCCGAGCGGCACCGCCATACCGTGCTTCATTACGACGGGGACTGCGACATGATCGCGAAGATCACCGGCCAGCCCACTCGCCGGGTGGTCGCGCCTGGTCAGGCCGATTGAACGGCGGTTGTCGCGCGGGCGGCGGTGGCGCGGATTTCCTTGGCGATGGAGTCCGGGTCCTCGAGCATGGGGACGTGGCCTACGCCGGGGAGGGGGCGGACCGTCAAGAGCGGAGTGTCGGTGAGGGGGGCGTAGACGTGTGGGGGGAGGACGCGGTCGTGTTCGGGGAGCAGGATGGTGACGGGGGTGTCGAGGGTGTCCAGGGCGGTGAAACCACATGGGAGAGCCGGATCTTCGGCCAGGTCGGCGAGGATGGTGCAGTTGGCGGGGGCGGCGGCCATGGCGGTGGCGAGGCGGTTGGGGACGGCTGCGGGGCGGTGGGCCAGGAGGGGGACCAGGAGGCTGCGGATCATGGACGGCATGACCGGGGGGCGGTCGGTGTCGAGGCCGATGAGGGGGCCCAGGGCGCGGTAGCGGCGGAGCAGGGAGGCGGCGGCGGAGGGGCCGGCCCACAGGCCCGCGGGGGCGACGGCGGTGACCGAGCGGGCGCGGCCGCGAGCGGCCAGTTCGAGGGCCAGCCAGCCGCCTACCGAGTTGCCGGCCATGTGGGCGGTGGTCCAGTCGGCTTCGTCGAGCAGTGTTTCCACGGCGTCGGCCAAGGAGGAGAAGGTGGCGGGGCGGGCGGGGGCGGGGCCGCCCCAGTGGCCGGGCAGGGTGGGGGCGAGGATGTCGAAGCCGTCGCGGCCGGCGGAACCGGCGAGGCCGTCGATGACCGGAGTCCAGGACTGCCAGGTGAGGACCAGTCCGTGCAGCAGGAGCAGTGGTTCGCCGCGGCCGATGCGGATACAGGGCTCCGGAACCGAATCTGTCACGCCGCCTTCCACCATGTGCGTGACGATACCCGCCGTAAATTGTTGCCGCCCGGTCTGTTTCGCTGAGCGGAGTCAGGCGCCGTTGAAGAAGCGCTTCCACTGTGCTGCGAACGGATACTTGGCGGTCACCGATCCGAGGCGGAGCCGGCCGTGCACGACCAGGTGCAGCGGGCCCATGGGCGGCCCGGTGCGCACCTTGTTGTTGATGCCGCCGCCGATGACGTCGAGATTGTTCAGATCGACGGTGGCCTCCGACGGCACGATCAGCTCGATGGAGGTCATGATGTCGTCGACCTGGATCTCCACCACCTGGGTGGTCATCTGCGCCTGGGTGAAGTCGAGGGTCACGCTGCCCATGAAGTCGTTGAGCACCAGCACCGGCGGCACCTGCCAGGTGCCCTTGCGGGTCAGGCCGGACAGCCGGGCGCGGATCACATTGCCGCCGGCCTGCTGCGGCCCGCCCTGCACCTGCGCGAAGCGCTGCTGGATGTGCGCGAACCGCTGCTGCGCGTGCGCCATCCGAGCCTGCGCGTGGGCGTAGCGCGCCTGCGCCGGCCCGAACGGCGGCCGCGCCGGGTACGGCGGGGCCGCGGGCGCGGGCTGCCCGGCCAGCCGGATGCCGGGCAGATCGACGAGCACGGCATTCAACTCGCCGCGCGTCTTGGCGGCGAGAGCCGTGTCCATGCGTTCGGTGAATTCCCCCAGCGACAGCATGCCGAGCCCGACCGCCCGTTGCAGCAGTCGCCCGACATGTTCGCGTTCGACATCCGACACCCGCAGATCCCGGTCGCCGACCACGGGGGTCTCGACGCCGGAAACAGATTCAGGACCACCCATGGATTCGAGGCTAGCGAGCCTGCGGGCCCGCGCGCATCAGGGCAATCCCTGAATCCGGCCCTACTCGAGGCCCTGTTCGATGGCGTAGCGGGTGAGCTCCACCCGATTCCCGAGTTGCAGCTTGCGCAGCGTGGACTGCACATGGTTCTCCACGGTGCGATGGCTGAGGCTGAGCCGGGTGGCGATCTGCTTGGCGGACAAGCCCTTCGCGACCATGCGCAGCACCTCGGTCTCCCGGTCGGTGAGGGCGGGGCGGTGCGGTTCGTCGCGATCGGGCGGGGTGTTGGCGATGCGCCGGTATTCGCCGAGCACGAGCCCGGCCAGGCCGGGCGTGAACACGGCCTGCCCGGCGGCGGTGGCGCGCACGGCGTCCTCGAGTTCGGCGGCGGAGGCGCTCTTCACCAGGTAGCCGATCGCCCCGGCCTTGATGGCGTCGAGCACGTCGTCGCGCTCGGCGGAGGCCGACAGCACCAGCACCCGGGTGCGCGGGGAGACGCGCAGCACTTCGGCGGTGGCGTCCGCGCCATTGCCGTCGGGCAGCTGCATGTCCATGAGGACGACCTCGGGGGTGACCGCCGCCGCGCGCCGGCCGGCCGCGCCGACGCCGTCGGCGGTGGCGACCACCTCGAATCCGGCCTCGGCGAGGTCGCGGGCGACCCCGTCGCGCCAGATCGGGTGATCGTCGACCACCATGACCGTGATCCGCTCGTCCGCCTCGTCTGCTGACATCTCCGCCTCCCGATTCATCCTGCCCTGGGTATCCGGAATTCCCACTCGGCTCCATCGTCCTCGCCGGCGGCGGCTTCGAAGAGCAGATGCGCCGTCCCGCCGATGGCCGCGATCCGGCCGATGATCGACCGGGAAACACCCATGCGCCCTTGCCCTTCGGCCTCGGCCAGGCGTCCGGCCGGAATGCCGGGCCCGTCGTCGCGCACGCTGACGATCAGTTCACCGCCGGTATCCTCCAGCAGCACATAGGCTTTCGCGCCCGCCCCGGCATGCTGGACGACATTGGCGAGGGCCGCGGCCACGGCGGCGGCGATCTCGCGGGCCTCCCAGCGGCCGATCAGCACCGGATCGCCGGGGGTGGACACGAAGACCGACGGCGTGGCCTGGGCGGTCAGCAGCGGGCGCAGGTCCTCCTCGGCGGACCCGGGATCGGCGCGCTCGCCCTGTTCGGAGAGCAGCACCCGCAGCGCCACCTCCTGCTCCCCCGCGCGCTGCGCCAGATCCGCGGTGGGACCGCCGATTTCGGCGCCGCGCCGCTTGATGTAGCTGAGCACCTGGAGCACGCCGTCGTGCACTTCCCGGGACAGCCGCTCGCGTTCCTGCGCGGCGGCGGTGAGCCGCACGGCGCGCTGCAGCTGCTGCTGGGCCCGGCGCGCGGTATTGGCGGCCAGGCCGATGGCCAGACCCACCGAGACCAGGACCGGCAGCGTCGCATCGCGCCAGACATCCAATTCCCATTGGGATCTGGCGGTGATGATGGCCCCCGAGATGAGCAGTCCGGAGCCGACGCCGCCGATCGGCCCCCACAGAATGGCCGAGGACATGACCGCATTGGCGGTCCACAGCGTGGTGGGCAGGGTCTGGTGGTTGTGATACCAGTCGTAGTCGGCCACCAGCCGGGTGGCGAAGATGAGCGCGACAATGACCAGGTGGTCGCCGATGACGACCGCGGTCCGGGCCCGCTTCAGATTCCGGAAGTGCGTCTGCGACAACAGGACCGCCGAGACGCCCGACCAGACCGCCATGGCGGCGATGAGCACCCAGCTCAGCCGCCGATCGGTGTAGTGCGGCACCGAGGCGATCTGCTGCCCGACCGCGTACAACAGGGTGACCAGCCGGAAGGCCTGCGCCGCCCGCCACAGCGGGCCGGTGGCCGCGTCGTGGGGATCGGGTTCAGTCCTTGCCGTCACCGCTGGAACTCCCGGCGCCACTGGGACTCTCGGTGGTGCGGTCGGCCGCGGCGGTACGGTCCTGGGCCTTGCCGTCGCGGCCGAGCGGGGGCAGCTTGTACCGGTTCGGATCCGGCTTATCCGGTTCGGCGCTGTACATGCGCTGATGCGGATCGGCGGTGGTCAGCTCCTGGTACAGCTCCTCCGGCGAATCCGCCAGCAGCGACCGGATGGCGGTATTGAGCAGCGCCACCAACGGCACGGCCAGCAGACCGCCCGCGATACCGGCCAGCACCACGCCCGCTGCAATGGCGAGCACCACCGCCAGCGGGTGGATGCGCACCGCGCGGCCCATCAGCAGCGGTTGCAGCACATGGCCTTCCAGCTGCATGACCGCGATGGTGATGCCGAGCACGATCAAGGCGGTGACCAGGCCCTTGGTCATGAGCGCGATGAACACCGCCACCGCGCCCGCCATGAACGAGCCGATGATCGGGATGAACGCGCCGATGAACACCAGCGAGGCCAGCGGCAGCGCCAGCGGCACGCTCAGAATGGCCAGGCCCGCGCCGATGCCGATGGCGTCGACCAGGGCCACCAGCACGGTGGCGCGCACGAACCCGGTCAGCGTGCCGAATCCGAGCCGGCCCGCGGTGCGCACCCGCTCCCGGTTCCGCTTGGGAATGATGCGCGTGCAGAACTCCCAGATCTGATCCCCGCCGTAGAGGAAGAAGATGAGGATGAACAGGGTCAGGAAGGTCCCGGTGAACAGGTGCCCGATGACCGTGGCGGTGGTGAGCGCCCCGCTGGTCAGCGTGTCCTGATTCGATTCGATGGTGTTGACGATGGTGTTGCCCGCATTGCGGATCTGATCGTCGCTCATGTGCAGCGGCCCGTTGATGAGCCAGTCCTGGATCTGCTTGACGCTGTTCTTGAACTCGTCCGACAGCTGCGGCACACCGGTGACGAACTGCTCCACCACGAAGGTCATGATTCCCGCGAGCAGCCCGAGCGACCCCACCAGCACCACGAACACGCCCAGCGACCGCGGCACCCCGAACCGCTGCATCATGTCCACCAGCGGTGACATGAGCGCCGCCGCCAGCAGCGCGATGGCCAGCGGAATGGTGACGGTGGACAGCCGCTGCGCGATCCAGGCGACGGTGATGACGGCGGTGAAGATGAGCAGCAGCCGCCAGGACCATTCGGCGGCTTCCCGCACGATCGGATGGACGGCCTCGGCATCCCGGCGGCGGACCGATTTCGGCTTGCCGGAATCCTGGCCGGAATCTAGGGACCCTGCCTGCGCCTCGCTCACGTCAGCGAGCCTACTGTGCACAACCCCCTGCCGCCCCGACCCGCGCCCGGCGTCCGCCGAGTTCACGGGCGCTGAAGATTCGCGCAGGCCGGACCGCCGCTAGATTAGTGGGCGTGTCAGCGCCCTTGGAAGCGGTCAAACAGACCATGCGAACCCGCTGGCCGCTGTACCTCGTTTCGATGCTCGCGGCCAATGCGTTCGGTGCTGTCCTGGTGTGGGCGTTCATTCAGTACGGGCTGCCGGTGCCGGAGGGCGAGACCAGTGCGACCCGGGAGACGGGGCTGCTGATTCCGGGGCTGATCTTCGTGATCGGCGGGGTGCTGAGCCTGACCGCGTCGGCGCTCATGCTGCGGCCGGTCATGCGCTGGCAGATGCGGGGCGGGCCGCCGAGCCGGCAGGAGCAGATGGCCGCGCTGCACGCGCCGTTGCGGCAGTCCATCCTGCATCTGGTGCTGTGGCTGATCGGCGGCGCGATCATGGCCTCGCTGATCATTGTGCGGGCCCCGGAGCTGGCGGCCGCGGTGATCGTGACCGAATGCATGGCCGCCACCATTGTTTTCGGCTTCACCTACATGCTGGGCGAGCGGATTCTGCGGCCGGTGGCGGCCGAGGCGCTGACGGTGGGCGCCTTCGATCACACGCTGACCCCGGGTGTCGGCACCCGGATGGCCATGACCTGGGGCATGGGCACCTTCGCGCCGGTGATCGCCATTGTGCTGCTGTGCGTCACGCAGATTTCTTCTCGTGTTCAGTTTTCCGCGCAGTCGCTGGCGGTCTCCATTCTGCTGTTGTGCGGAGTGGTGATCATGCAGGCGCTGGCGCTTTCCATGCTCACCGCCTCGAGTATTTCCGATCCGATCCGGCAGCTCAGCCAGGCGATCGATCGCGTACAAGAGGGCGCGCGGGATGTGCAGGTGGAAGTTTTCGACGGTTCGGAAATCGGTCTGCTGCAAGTTGGCTTCAACCGAATGATGGATGAAGCGGCCAAACGCCGTGAACTTCAGGAATTGTTCGGTCAGCATGTCGGCGAGGATGTGGCGCGGCGCGCATTGGAGTACGGCACCGAACTCGGTGGTGAAACCCGATTCGTGGCGGTGCTGTTCGTGGATATGGTCGGATCCACCGCGACGGCCGCGGAACGCCCGCCCACCGAAGTGGTCAGCCTGCTCAACGAGTTCTTCCGCATCGTGGTCGATGTGATCGACCGCCACCACGGTTTGATCAACAAATTCGTGGGCGACGCCGCGCTGGCGATCTTCGGCGCGCCCCTGGACCGCCCGGACGCGCCCACGGCGGCCCTGGCCGCCGCCCGCGAGCTGCGCGAAGCCCTGCGCGAGGTGCCCGGGCTGGATATCGGAATCGGTGTTTCCGCTGGTCTGGCGGTCGCTGGAAATATCGGTGCGGCAAATCGATTCGAGTACACGGTGATCGGCGATCCGGTCAATGAGGCGGCCCGGCTCACCGAACTCGCCAAGGAACGCCCGGAACGGGTGCTCACCTCACGCAGCGCACTCTATTTCGCCGACGAGAACGAACAGCGGCTGTGGCAGACCGGGGAGGAGGTGCAGCTGCGCGGCCGTCGGCGGAAAACCCGGCTGGCCTGGCCCGGGGAAACCAGCGACCAGGTGGATGCAGACGTGGCCGCGGCCAGTTCGTTAGGCTGACGACGTGACGGCCCATGGTGACTTGGCCGGCGAACCAGCGCCGCCCGCGGAGAACTCCCGCCGTGGCAGGTTCTGGTGGGCCAAATGGATTGTCGGGGCCGGGCTGCTCGCGCTGCTGATTTCCGAAGGCGTTTATCTATATCCGCGCCTGACCGATTCCTGGAAGAACCTCACCGAAATCCATTGGGGCTGGGTCGTTGCCTGTATCTGGATGCAGGCGATTTCCATGGCCGGATACGGGCGCATCCAGAAACAACTGCTGCACGCCGGCGGTGTCGAGGTGAGCCAGCGGAAATCGGTGTCGGTGGTGTACGGCTCCACCGGGATGGCGCTGACCCTGCCCGCCGGACAGGTGTTCTCCACCGCCTTCACCTATCGCCAGACCCGGCGCTGGGGGGCCAGCCCGATCGTGGCGTCCTGGCAGCTGGTCATCTCGGGCGTGGTGGCGGCCGCGGGGCTGACCCTGCTGGGCGTCTTCGGCGCGCTGCTGGTCGGCAATCGGATCGGGCCGGGCAAGGTGATCCTCTCACTCGGCGCGGTGGCGCTGCTGGTGTGGGGGTTCAACTACGTCTCCGCGCATCCCGGCACCCTGGAATCGTCGCTGCGGCGAATCCTGCACCTGGTCAACCGGATTCGGCGCAAGCCCGCCGACGAGGGCATGGACAAGGTGGGCGAGATCCTGGACCAGCTGGAGCTGGTGGATCTCGGCAAGCGCGACGGGGCGCTGGTGACGTTCTGGGCCATCGTGCACCGGCTCGCCGATGTGGCGTGCCTGGGCGCGGCCTGTTACGCGGTGGGCGCGGATCCCAGACTCGCCGGGCTCATGCTGGCCTTCGCGGCCGGAAAGGCCGTGGGCACCATTCCGTTCGCGCCGGGCGGCATCGTGTACGTGGACGCCACCCTCATCTACTCGCTCACCGTGGCCGCGAGCCTGCCCGCCTCCCAGGCGGTGGCCGCGGCCTTCCTGTATCGGCTGATCAGCTTCATTCTGGTGGCGATCGTGGGCTGGATCGTCTTCCTGTTCCTGTTCCGCAAGCCGCAGGCCGGGGATGCCGAATACGAGCGGGAGTTCGAGCATCACCGCGCGGGCGGGCCGCTGGTCGCCGACCGGCGGCGGCCCAACCCACCGCCCGCCCAGGAGAATCCGGGCGCCTGAGCGGGGCGTGGCCGCGACCGTAGCGTGTGTCCCTGCAAAGTCCGCCGCGCGCCGCCCGTTAACCTGTGGCCCGTGAAGAAACTGGTGCCTTTCGCGGTCGATGCAGTGCTCGTCGTCGTGTTCTGCGCGATCGGCCGCAGCAGTCACGACGAGGCCGTCCTCGCCGGACTGGTGCGCACCGTGTGGCCGTTCCTCACCGGCCTATTACTCGGCTGGGTCATCGCCGTCGCGGTGGCCGCGGGACGCGAAGGCATGACCGCCGCAAAGCGTTTCGACGGCGGCGCGGTCTGGCCCACCGGCGTCATCGTCTGGCTCAGCACCCTCATCGGCGGCATGCTGCTCCGCGTCGTCAGCGGCCAGGGCACCGCCCTCAGCTTCGTCCTCGTAGCCGCCACCGCCCTCGCCCTCTTCCTGCTGGGCTGGCGCGCCGCCATGAAAGCGCTCCGCTGAACCCAACTCTCGGAACTCTCAGGGGCTTCGCCCCCGAACCCCCGAGGGCGGACAGAGGGCGGTCCACCGCGCCGAACTTCCCGACTGCGCCCTCGAGTGGCCGGGGGCTGTCCACCTCTCCCCCCAACATGCAACCGGGCCCCGTCCGTTAGGACGGGGCCCGGTTCCTGTTTTCAGTCGTCGGGCGAAGCCAGTGCTTGTAGCAACCGTGCCGCCATGCGGGCGGGCGCGTCCCCGCTGTCCACGTCGTCGATGTGGATAGCGAAGGCCAGGTCGCCCATGGTGGCTATGAGCCAGCCGCCGGAACCCGCGGTGGCGCTGATGGCTTGGACGCCGGCGTAGCGGCCGAGGGCGGCGTTCTCGGGGGCGGCGGTGCCCTCGGCGAGCATGGCGCGGACGCGGTCGGTGACGTTGGCGGCGAGGGGCTGGATGTCGGCTTCGGTGGTGGCGGGGCTGCCGATGGCGATCATGGGGCGGGGCAGCTGGCCGTTGGCGATGGCGGCGGCCGCGATGGCCATGCCCCAGGGGCTGGCCAGCAGGGAGTCGGCGGCGCCGCCGCGGCTGACGGTTTCGGCGCCCTTGCCGGTGGGGAGCCGGCCGGTGGTCTCGTCGAGGCCGGGGACCTGGAAGTCCAGGCCGACGCCGAGCATGGTGGCGGCCTCGGCGGCATCGCTCACCGAGACGTCCTGCGGGGCTTTGTTCTTGGCGACCGCGGCCACGTTCTTGAAGATCTCGATCAGCCCGCCGACCGGGTACAGGCCGGTGAATGCCACCGAACCGTGCGCGCTGGCGTAACTGTTCTGGGCCGCCGCGACCACCGCGCCCGAGGAGGGCTGGATGGCCACGATCGAGGCGGGCGTGCCCGCGCTCACCACGGCGTCCTCGGTCGCGCGCTGCAGGCGCTGATCCATGGTGGCCGGGATATCGGGGCCGGGCGGGCCCTGCGCGCCGGCCAGCTGGGTGACGAAGGCGCCGTCGGGTTCGAACAGCTGCACGCCCCAGCCCGCGGTCTGATCGCGCGAGTCCTGCCAGACCTTGCGCAGCGAGTCCAGCAGCGGCGACCACACGCGGCGGTCCGCGGAAATGAGCTTGGGCTGCTTCTCCAGCACCACACCGGGAATCACGGCCATGCGCGGTTCCAGGATGGCGAAGTCGCCGTCGCGCAGGTTCACCGCGACGATCGGCTTGCCCTGTGAGGCGGCCAGCTGCTGCATGAGGCTGTCGCCGGTGATGAGCGGCGCGACCGGTTCGATGGCGGCGGCCAGCGCATTGGCGGTGCCGACCTGATCGCCGGTCTTGGACGGATCGATCTTGACGACATTGATGGTCTGCTCGGTCATGAGCGGCGCGCCGACAATGTCGTTCACCCGTGGCGCGGGCACGGCGTAGGTGCGGACCAGCTTGACGGTCCGCTTGCTGTCCAGCTGCGGCATGATGAGCGCCGGATCCCACGAGATGCGCCAGCCGACACTGAGTTTGCGGACCTGGCCCTGCAGATCGTACTTCCAGTCCTTGTGCTCGCCGAAGTTCCAGGCGCCGGTCATGGAGAACATGCCGGTACTGCCGTCGAGGCCGATGTACTGGGTGAGTTCGTAGTCGGGTTTACCCGGCTCCAGGCCGCTGAAGACCTGCTTCAGCGTGGTGGACGCGCCATTGGGATAGGACGTGAGCCGTGCCGCGCCCTCGTAGTCCTTCTCGTCGAGCAGGGTGGCGAACCGTTCGACGACGGTCTCCGGGCCCATTGCCCGTTGTTCCCGAAAAGCACATGACCCCATCGCAATCGCGAGGGCAGCCACCCCCGCGAGCGCGATTGCGCCCCGTATACGGAAGCGGCGGGATCCCCACACATCCATATCGCCCACTCTTCACTCTTGCCACATCAGCAACAGGACCACGGTACCTCGAACTCTGTGTTCGGGGTTCCACCTTTCCACCAGGCGTACACCTACTACGGACCACCTTAGTGCCGATTTCGGCCGGGAGGGACCAGATACATGATCACCGGTCGGTTACAGACCCTGGCGTAATCGAGACGTCGCGGACCGTGCGGTTCGCACAGGTGACACGCGGTTCCCGATCTTCGCGGGCGCTCCGGTGAACCCCGTTCTCCCAGAGCGCAATCCATCCGGCAGGAAAGCACGTAATGTTGTAATCAGCATTACAACTCCATCCAGTAAGTGAGTGTGACCGCCATGAGACACGGACATCGCGGACGCGAATTCGGCCGCCCCGGCGGCTGGCAGCAGGCCGACCTCCCCGACGCCGCGGATGCCGAGGACTGGTTCGCTGGGAGATTGCCGGCTGACTGGTTCACCGGTCCGGTAACCCTCGAGATCGATCGCGACGAGATCGTCGTGATCGGTGAACTCCCCCTTCCCGCACCCGAGAACGACGCCGGCGACGCCCCCGCGGACGCCCCGGTCGATATGGCCAAGCCGGAGGCTCCGGCCGGGATCCCCAAGGCCACCATCGAGGGCCTGATCTCCCGCTTCCGGGAATCCACCCGCCCCGCCCGCATGCAGATCGCGCAGGAGGCCCAGCACCGCTACCACCGCAGCGTGGCCTGGGGCATTACGGTCGGCGGCGAGCGAATCATGTTCACCCACCTGTCGGTTCCGGTCATGACCCGGCTGCGCCAGCCCGAACGCAAGGTCCTCGATACCCTCGTCGACGCCGGCGTGGCCCGCTCCCGCTCCGATGCCCTGGCCTGGACGGTGAAGCTGGCGGGCAAGCACGCCGAGCAGTGGTTGGCGGAATTGCGCACGGCCATGCGGCAGGTCGACGACCTGCGCGCGGAAGGACCACAGGGTCTCTAATACAGTCGGCCCTATGGCTGACACCGGTCCGATCCTCGTGCTCAACGGTCCGAACCTGAATATGCTCGGCACCCGCCAGCCCGAGGTGTACGGCGCCGACACCCTCGACGACGTGGTGGAGCTGTGCCGCCGCACCGCGGCGCGGTTCCACCGCGAGATCGTGGCCTTCCAGTCCAATCACGAAGGGGCGCTGATCGACCGCATTCACGCCGCGCGCGGCGTGGAATCCGGGATCGTCATCAACCCCGGCGGGCTCACGCACACCTCGGTGGCGCTGCGCGACGCCCTGGTGATCCCGGAGGTCCCGATCGTCGAGGTCCACATCAGCAATGTGCACGCCCGCGAGGAATTCCGGCACCACTCCTACGTATCCCCCATCGCCACCGCCGTCGTAGCGGGCATGGGCATCCACGGCTACGCCGCAGCCATCGAGTTCCTCTGCACACGCTGATCCGCTGACGCGAAGACAAGGAAGCAGCCCCGCGACCTAACGGTCGCGGGGCTGCTGCGTTGCGGGGGCTCGAGGGCGTGGCCCCCGCGAAGGTTGGACGTGGCCCCGCGAAGGTTGGGCGTGGCCCCGCGAAGGTTGGGCGTGGCCCCGCGAGGGTTGGGCGTGGCCCCGCGAGGGGTTCGGGGGCGGGAGCCCCCTGGGGATTGGGGGTTCGGGGGCGGAGCCCCTGAGAGTCACGAGAGTTGTAAATAGCTTGTTCGCGGCGAAATGTAGTAGGTATGCTACACATGATCCGATACCCACTATGGAGGGGTGGACGGCATGACCGTCGGCGAAGGCGTCGTTCTCGACGTCCAAGAACTGCGAATGCGCTACGGGACCCGGGATGTGTTGCAGGACGTCACATTCCAGGCGCATCGAGGTGAGGTGCTGGTGCTTCTCGGCCCGAATGGCGCAGGTAAGACAACGACCATCGAAATCCTCGAGGGTTTCCGGATGCGCTCCGCCGGGCGGGTCGAGGTGCTGGGCACCGATCCCGCGCACGGCGACGAGGCATGGCGGGCGCGACTCGGCGTGGTGCTGCAGTCATGGCGCGATCACGGCAAGTGGCGGGTGCGGGAACTGCTCGACTACCTGGGCATGTTCTATGCCCCGTACGCCACGGACACCATCGAACGACCGTGGAAGACCGAGGAACTCATCGCCGCCGTCGGCCTCACCGAGCACGCCGACGCGAAGATCATGACCCTCTCCGGCGGTCAGCGCCGCCGCCTGGATGTCGCCATCGGCATTGTCGGCCGCCCGGAACTGCTGTTCCTGGACGAGCCCACCGCCGGTTTCGACCCGCAGGCCCGGCGCGAATTCCACGATCTGGTGCACCGGCTGGCCGACGACCAGAACACCACCATCCTGCTCACCACCCACGATCTGGACGAGGCGGAGAAGCTGGCCGACCGGATTCTTATTCTGGCCGGCGGCCGCATCATCGCCGACGGCTCGGCCGATCAGCTCTCCCGCCGCATCGCCGGTGAGGCCGAGGTGAAGTGGACCCGCGACGGCCAGCGGTTCGTGCACACCACCACCGAGTCCACCAAGTTCGTCTACGAGCTGTTCCAGCAGCACGGCGCGGACATCGGCGAGCTGGAGGTGCGGCGCGCCTCGCTGGAGGACACGTACATGACCCTGGTGCAGCGGTTCGAGTCCGGGCAGGGCGAGACCGATCTGCGCAGCCTGGAGGAGGTGACCCGATGAATCCGATGACGGTGGCCGTCAAGGCCGGATTCCGCCGCGGTGGAATCGAACTGCGGCAGTCGTTCAGCAATGGCATGGAGCTGTTCGCCCAGTTCTTCTGGCCGCTGTTGACCCTGGTGGCCCTGTTCTTCATGCGCAACGGCACATTCGAGACCAGCGGCCTGAACCTGGGCGCGCTGGCCCTGCCGGGCGTGCTCGGCATGCTGGTCGCGTTCACCGGCATGTTCGGCATCGCGCAGTATCTGACGCTGGATCGCGAGGACGGCACGCTGCTGCGCGCCAAGGCGACGCCCAATGGCATGGTCGGCTATCTGCTCGGCAAGATCGTGACCACCTCCGGGCTGGCGCTGATCCAGGTGGTGATCGTGCTGGCGTTCGGCATGATCGTGGTCGGCGGGGTGGAATTGAACAGCCTCGGCCGCTGGCTCACCCTGATCTGGGTGCTGGCGCTGGGCCTGCTGGCCACGCTGCCGCTGGGCGCGATCATCGGCTCGGTGTTCGAGAGCCCGCGCGCAATGGGTTTCGTCTCGTTCCCGATCATGGGACTCGTGGCGATCTCCGGTGTCTTCTATCCGATCACCTCCCTGCCCGGCTGGCTGCAGGGCGTGGGTCAGGTGTTCCCCATCTATTGGCTCGGGCTGGGCATGCGCTCGGCCATGCTGCCCGGTGACGCGGTGGCGGTGGAGCTCGGCGGGTCGTGGCGGCTCCCGGAGACGGCGGCGGTGTTGTGCGCCTGGGCCGTGGCCGGTCTGCTGATCGCGCCGATCGTCCTGCGCCGCATGGCGCGCCGGGAGTCCGGGGCGAATCTGGCGGTCCGCCGGGAGAAGGCGCTGCAGCGTGCCTACTGAGGTCATCTACAACCGGATCGCCATGTTGCGCGCCGAGCGCGGTATCTCGCGCCGGGAGCTGGCCGAGGCGCTCGGCGTGCACTATCAGACGATCGGGTATCTGGAGCGCGGCGAGTACAGCCCGAGTCTGCATCTGGCCCTGCAGATCTCGCAGTATTTCGAGGTGCCGGTGGAGGTGGTCTTCTCGACCACCCCCTTCCCGCGGCTCGGCTCCGAAACCGCCTGAGCGGCACGGTGATCAGCCGGTGACGGGTGCGCCGCGCAGAATGGCGTAGGTCGAAGCCCGCTGATCCCCTTGCGCATTGGCGCGCAGCGCCTTGCTCCCGAAGACGCGGGCCGCGTGCAGCAGGGTGGCGTCGACGCCGAGAGCTTCGCTGGTCTCGACGACGTGCCGGGCGCCCGCGTCCATCATGCGCAGGTGGGCCGGATCGGTGAACCCGCCGGCTGCGGCCAGTGCCGCGACCCCGGCGTAGAACGGCGCGGTATCGCCCATGGCGCGCTGGGCGTAGGGCACGAACCGGTCGATCGGCTCGCCGGAGCGGTCGATCATGGCCAGCGCCTGTTCGTAGGCGAGCAGATTGGGCAGGAACATGGCGTAGACCGCCTGGTAGTACAGCTGCGCGAGACCGTCCTCCGCACCGAGGTATTCGGGGGCGGACAGGTGGGCGAGCCGCTCCGCGTGGGCGTCGTAGGCCTGCTGCGGACCGCTGTAGAAGATGAATGCCGCCGGCCCGCCGAGGCCTTCGGGCTGGGCCATGACGCCGCCGGCGAGGAACTGCCCGCCGTGGGCGCGGACCCAGGCCGCGCCCCGGCGGGTGTTGTCCGGGGTGTCCGAGGACAGGTTCACGATCACCCGCCCGGACAGCCGGTGCGGGGCCTGTCCCAGGACGTCGTACATCGCCCCGTACTGGGTCAGGCTCAGCACCACCAGCTCATTGGCGTCCAGCGCCTCCGCCACGGTGGTGGCGGACCGCGCCCCGAGTTCGACCATGGCAGTGGTCTTTTCGGGGCTGCGGTTCCAGACCGTCACCTCCAGGCCCGCCGCCAGGAGGCGGCGCACCATGGCCCGCCCCATCGGGCCGAGACCGATCACCGTCACACCGTGTTGCCGGGACATGCTGTGCTCCACCATGATTCAGTTCGCACCGTTGCGAAGCAGTTCGTAGGTGGAGACGGCCCGACCCGCCTTATCGCTGGCGGCGACCGCCTTGCGCCACAGATTCTGCGCGGTGTGCGAGAGGACCGCGTCCACGCCGACCTCTTCGCTGGCGTCGATGATGTGCTGCGCGCCGGCGTCCATCATCTTCAGGCTGGCCACATCGGCCCAGCCGCCGTTCTGGTTGGCGACCGAGAACTCCTCCATGAAGTAGGGGAACGCGGCCGCGGAACGCACCGCGAACGGCACGAACTGGGCGATATCGTGGCCGGAGCGGGAGATCATGGCGGTCGCCTGATCGAAGGCCAGCAGCCAGGGGTGGAAGATGGTGAGCAGACCCTGGTAGAAGATCTGCGCCAGGCCGTCGTCCAGGCCCAGGTACTCCTGCGGGCTGAGCGGCAGCAGCAGCTCGGAGACCTTGTCGAAGGTCTCGCGCGGGCCGCTGTAGAAGATGTACGAGGCCGGGTGCTCGATATTGTCACCGGCCGACATGACGCCGCCGGAGATGAATTCCGCACCGTGCTCGCGCACCCAGGCCGCGCCGGCGCGGGCCTTCTCCGGGGAATCGGAGGACAGGTTGGCGATCACCTTGCCGCGCAGGCGATCCTGGGCCTGGCCGAGCACGTCGTACATGGCGGCGTAGTGGGTCAGGCTGACCACGGTGACCTCGTTGGCGTCGATCGCCTCGGCGACGGTGGCGGCGCGCTTGGCGCCGAGTTCGACCATGGCCTCGGCCTTTTCGGGGCTGCGGTTCCAGACGGTCACCTCGACGCCGGCCTTCAGGAAGGCCTTGACCATCGACTGGCCCATCGGGCCCAGGCCGATGACGGAGACGGAACGGTTCTGCTCAGACATGGTGTGTCCTTTTCGAAGATCGCGGTGATTGTGTCGGCGCCGGAATCGATACTGCGCGGAGTCGGTAATCTCGGGAAGACCGCACGTTCGAGTGGGGTTGCTTACCTGAAGGTTCGAAATACGGTCAGGAGTAGCGCGGTGAGCCAATACGGTGACGCGGATCACGATGACGTGTGCGGCATGTCCCTCGCCATCGATGTGGTCGGCGGGAAGTGGAAGCTGCACCTGATGTGGGTGCTCGGTGAGGGGCCGCAGCGGTTCGGCCAGATTCGCCGCATGCTGACGGGCGTGAGCGAGAAGGTGCTCGCGGAGAACCTGCGGCAACTGGAGGCCGGCGGCGTGGTGCACCGCGAGATCTATCCGGAAATCCCGCCGCGCGTGGAGTATTCGCTCACGCCGCTGGGCGAGGAGTTGGCTCTCGCGCTGAAGCCCCTGGAGCAGTGGGGCGATCGCAATCGCGGCCGCATCCTCCAAGAGCTCAGCACCGCCGTGTAATACCGGCGCGCGGGTGACGTCAGCGCGCCAGCCGCTCGCCGATCCGTTCCAGCAGGGCGGCGGCCTCGGCCATGGACCGGACCGGATCGGGTTCCAGGTCCGACAGTGCGTAGGCGGCACTGAATCCGGCCGATCGCACCTGGTCGGGGGTGAGCTGGACGCGGCCCGCGACGGCCACGACCGGGACGCCGGCGTGCAGGGCGGCGCCCGCGACGCCGATGGGCGCCTTGCCGTGCAGGCTCTGCGTGTCCAGGGACCCTTCGCCGGTGACGACCAGATCGGCCCCGGCGAGCTGCGCGTCGAAGTCCACCAGCCCGAGCACCACGTCGATGCCGGGCCGCGCGACCGCGCCGAGCACCGCGATGGCCCCGAATCCGGTGCCGCCCGCCGCGCCCGCGCCGGGCTTGCCCGCGAATTCCGGACCGAGGAGCTCGGCCCAATGCGTCAGCGCCACTTCGAGAACCGCGACCTCATCGGGTCCGGCGCCCTTCTGCGGTCCGTAGACCGCGGCCGCGCCGGTGGGCCCGAGCAGGGGGTTGTCCACATCGCTGGCGAGGATGACGCGCGCCTGCGCCAGTCCGGGATGCAGGCCGGTCCGGTCCACCCGCACGGCTTGTGCGAGTTTCGCGCCGCCGCAGGCCAATTCCCGGCCGTCGGCGGTAAGGATCCGCAGGCCCAGTGCTTGCAGCAGCCCCGCGCCGCCATCGGTGGAGGCGCTGCCGCCCAGCCCGAGCACGATCTCGCGGGCCCCGCGGTCCAGGGCGTGCGCCATGACCACGCCCAGGCCGTAGGTGCTGGCGTACAGCGGATCCGGTAGTCCGCCCGGTAGTTTCGCGAGTCCGCAGACGGCGGCCAATTCGATGACGGCGGTGTCGCCCCGCATGGCGTAGGCGGTGGCGAGCGGTTTCAGGGTGGGGCCGGGGGCCTCCAGGGGCACCCGCTCCCAGCCAGCCGCCAGGAAGGCGTCCACGGTGCCGTCGCCGCCGTCGGCGACCGGTAATTGCCGGACCCGGGTCTGCGGGGCGGCGCGTTCGATGCCCGCGGCGAGTGCGGCGGCGACTTGGGCCGCGGTCAGCGAGCCCTTGAACTTGTCCGGGGCGAGGATCACCCGGCGCGAGTGCGTGTCGGTCACTTTCACAGTGTGCGCAATATCGGCGATAACGACACGCCAGTCACAACCGTCTCGCAATACGGACAAATTGCAGCAAGCAAACGTTAGCGTCGTGGCTATGTCGAGTGAGTCGGACGCATCGATCGAGGTTCGCAAAAACACCGAGCTGGATCGCTTCGAGCTGTACGTCGACGGATACCTCGCCGGTGTCACCTCCTACCAGGACACCGCCAATGAACGCGCCTTCGTGCACACCGAGATCTACCCCCAATACGAGGGTCAGGGCTTCGGGCGCAAGCTGGTGCAGGGCGCGCTCGAACGGACCCGGGACGAGGCGTACGGCATCCTGCCGCTGTGCCCGATGGTGCACCACTTCGTGGAATCGCGCCCGGAGTATCTGGCGTTGGTGCCGCAGTGGTCGAGACAGCGATTGGGGCTACCCCAGTGACAGAGATGAGCCAACTCTCGTAGCTCTCAGGGGCAAGCCCCTGAAACCCCGGTGACTCGGGGGTCAGGGCAAGCCCCCTGAAACCCGGCCTCTAGTACGCCTTCACCGCACCGTCGAGCGCGATCTGGAGTTCGTCGCGCACCACCCGGGTGATCTCGGCCGGTTTGGTCGGCAGCTCCGACACCGGGGCCCCGAAGTAGAAGCTGGCCGACTTGGCCTCCTCCTTGCTGGGCTCCACCTTCGGATCCCGCGGACCGTAGCTGAGCCCCAGGCTCACCAGCACCGGATTCGCCCCGAGCTTCTTGGCCCGGAATGCGATGTGGCCGATGCCCGTACCCACGGTCTGCACCCGGGTGTGGTCGACGTCGTTGCAGGTGCCCTCCGGGAAGACCGCCACCCCGTCCCCGCGCGCCATGCGCTCGGCGCACACATCGATCATGCGCTGCCCGGCGGCGTTCACGGCGCGAATGCCGTGGTCCTTGCCGCGGAAAACGGGGATGCCGCCCATCATGTCGATGCGGCCGCGCTGCTTGTCCTCCAGGAACAGTTCGTCCTTGGCCAGCACCCGGGTGTGCCCGATGGCGGGCCGCAGGGCGCTGCGCCAGGCCGCGGCGGCCACGGTGTAGGGGTCGAGCTGGGAGAGGTGATTGATGGAGATGAGCAGCGGCCGCCCCTGGGAGATGAACGCCCGCAGCTGTTCCCGCGCGCCCGGCGCGTAGGAGATGCGCGGCCGGTAGCGCCGCCCGAGCAGCCAGTAGGCGGCCCGCGCCTTCAGGAGATTCTGCTGGTGATCCCGATAGAAGTCGTACACCGCGTCACTGTTCTCGAGGACCACCTCGGGACGTTCCATGCCGCCACCCTAGCGAGCAACCGCCGCCCGCGCCGCCCGGAAATTCGGGCCGCTCGGGCGGTGCGCGCGCCGTCCCCGGGGGCGTCGCGATGCGGCGCAATTGGGCACTCGAGAATTAAGGGCCGCAATTGCGCTGTGCCGGTGCGATGATGGGCTCTGTGGCACGCGCAGAGGAACACGGTGATCGTTCTCGACGCGAATTCCGGCACGAGGACCAGGTCGTCAGGCCCGGGACTCTGCTGGTGTCCGCAACCGACCTGGTGGAGCCGGCCTTCCGGCGGACGGTCGTGTACATCATCGAGCACAATGACGCCGGCAGCCTGGGTGTGGTGCTGAACCGGCCGAGTGAAACCGCCGTCCGCGACGTGTTACCGAATTGGGCCGAGCTAGCGGCGGCGCCGCGAGCGCTGTTCCTGGGCGGCCCGGTGAAACGCGATGCCGCCTTATGCCTGGCCACCGTGAAAGTGGGCGCCTCCTTTGCCGGCATTCCGGGCCTGCGCCGGGTGGACGGCCGGGTGGCGCTGGTGGATCTGGACGCCGATCCGGACACCATCGGCCCGCTGGTCGACGGCATCCGCATCTTCGCGGGCTATGCCGGCTGGACCTTCGGTCAGCTGGAGGGCGAACTGGATCGCGGCGACTGGATCGTGTTGTCGGCCCTGCCCACCGATCCGCTCGCGGGCCGGGTCGATCTCTGGGCGCGGGTGCTGCGCCGCCAGCCGCTGCCGCTGTCGCTGCTGGCGACCCATCCCATCGAGCTGGAGCGGAATTGAACTGAATCCACCGGCTGTGTCGTGGACGGGTGCGGAGGTGACCGATGCCCGACGATCAAGCGGCGCTGCTCCGCGCGCTCTACGACGAGCACGCGGCCGCGCTGTGGCGCTATACGTTCGGGCTGGTCGGAGATCCGGGGCGGGCCGAGGACATCGTGCAGGAGACCCTGCTGCGCGCCTGGCAGCGACCGGCGGTGCTCGACCAGTCCACATCCTCGGCCCGCGCGTGGCTGTTCACGGTGGCCCGTAACCTGGCCGTGGACGAACATCGCAGCGCGCGCAGCCGCCGGGAGTTCCGCACCGATCATCCGCCGGAGCAACCGGTGGCCGATCAATCCGATCGGGCCCTGGACGGCTGGCTGGTCGCCGACGCGCTGGCGCGGCTGACCGTCGATCACCGCGATGTCATCGTCCGCGCCTACTACCGCGGCCTGTCCACCAATCAGATCGCCGCGGAGCTCGAGATACCGGAAGGAACGGTGAAATCCCGCATGCACTACGGCATGCGGGCGCTGCGCCTGGTGTTGCAGGAAATGGGGGTGACGAGATGACCGAGAGCCACGAACTCTGCGATGGCTACACCACCTGGGACGGTGCGTATGTGCTCGGCGCCCTGGCCCGCGATGAGCGCCGCGAATACGAGGACCATCTGGCCGGCTGCGAATACTGCCGGGCGGCGGTCGGGAAGCTGGCCGGACTGCCCGGGCTACTGGCCCTGGTGGACGAGGAGACCGCGGTTTCCATTGCGGCGCAGGAGGATCCGCCCGATTCCGTGCCCCCGCCGCCGGAGCGGATGCTGCCGGGATTGTCCGCGCGGGCCGAGCGGCAGCGCAGGCTGCGGCGGTGGCGCACCCTCGGCACGGCGGTGGCGGCGGCCGCGGCGGCGGTGCTGATCTCGGTGCCGGTGACCGCGGAGCTCGCCGGGCGGGATCGGCCGGCGACGCAGCAGGTGGTCGCCGCGGGCGAGCTGCGACCGCAGGTGGAGACGCCGATCATCGCGACCTTCAAGGTGCTGCTGGTGGACGGGCAGACCCGCGTGGACATGACGTGCAGCTATCCGCCGTCGGATCAGATCTACGCCTGGCAGCTGTCGCTGTGGGTGGTGCGGCAGGACGGGACGCAGTCGAAACTCTCGGAGTGGACGGCAAAACCGGGTCAGGTGTACACCCCGGACGGGACCACCTCCGTCGAGCCCGGCCAGTTGCAGACCGTGGAGATTCGCAATGCCGCGGGCAAGGTGTTGCTCGCGGCGGCGTTGTAAACCCTTGGTGTAGAAGTTCTTTCCGGAACAGACGAAGACGGCGCACCCCTCATCGGGTGCGCCGCCTCCGCTCCCGCGCCATTGCGGGGCCGGTTGGACTCAGGCGTCGGTCTTGCGCTTGAACGCCGACGCGGACCACAGGTAGCCGCCCACGCCGATCACCAGGATCCAGGCCAGGGCGACCCAGCCGTTCTTGCCGATCTCGGTGCCCATGAGCAGGCCGCGAATGGTCTCGGCAATGGGGCTGAAGGGCTGGTACTCGGCGAACTGCTTCACGCCGGTGGGCATGGTGTCGGTGGGCACCAGGCCGCTGCCGAGGAAGGGCAGCATGATGATCGGCATCGGCAGGTTGGAGGCGCTCTCCGGGTTCTGGGCGATCAGGCCGAAGGCCACGCCCAGCCAGTTGAGCGCGAAGATGGTCACGCCGACCAGGCCGAAGGCGGCCAGCCATTCCAGTACATTGGCGTCGTGCGAGCGGAAGCCGATGAGCACGGCCACCAGCGTCATGACGCCCACGCCGAGCATGCCCTGGATCCAGGTGCCGGCGACTTGGCCGGTCAGCATGGAAGTCTGCGAGATGTGCATGGTGCGGAACCGGTTGACCAGGCCCTGGGTCATGTCCATGGCGACCGAGACCGAGATGCCCGCGACCAGATACGCCGGAATCATGAGCATCATGCCGGGGGCCAGGTAGTTGATGTACTTGTCGCCGCCGGTGGAGGATTCGAGCGCGCCGCCGAAAATGTAGTTGAACAGCAGCAGCAGGAAGACCGGCATGACGATCAGGCTGATGGTCATGGACGGATACCGCTTGGCGCGCAGCAGGTTCCGTCGGAGCATGGTGGTCGAATCGGCGAGTGCGGTGGACATTACGCGTTCTCCTTGGCGTAGCCGCCGGTCAGGGCGAGGAAGACATCGTCGAGGTCGGGGGTGTGCACGGACAGGCCTTCGGCTTCGACCCGGATCTCGTCGAGGCGGTCGAGCACCGCGCGCACGGACTTCACCGCGCCGTCGCTGGGGATGGCCAGGGTGAGGTCGCCGTTGATCTGCGCGCCGTCACCGAAAGCCGCTGCGGCGGCGTCGAGTTGGTCGGTGTCGGCGAAGTCGAGCTTGATGTAGCCACCGGGGACCAGCCGCTTGAGCTGATCGGCGGTGCCCTGGGCGACGATGCGGCCCTGGTACAGCACCGCGATCTGGTCGGCCAGCTGATCGGCCTCTTCCAGGTACTGGGTGGTGAGGAAGATGGTGACGCCGCCCGCGACCAGATCGCGGATGATATCCCACATGACGCGGCGGCTGCGCGGGTCCAGGCCCACGGTCGGCTCGTCGAGGAAGATGATGCGCGGATCGCCGACCAGGGTCATGGCCAGATCGAGGCGCCGGGTCATGCCGCCGGAGAAGGTGTTCGCGATCTTGTCGGCGGCCTCCGCCAGATCGAAGCGCTCCAGCAACTCGTCCGCGATGCGCACGCTCTCACTGCGCGGCATATGGTGCAGATCGCCCATGAGGATGAGGTTCTCGCGGGCGGTGAGCAGTTCGTCGACCGCGGAGAACTGCCCGGTCACGCCGATCGCCGAGCGGACGCCCGCCGGCTGGGTGGCGAGATCGTAACCGCCGACATTGATTTCGCCGCCGTCGGCGCGCAGCAGGGTGGACAGGATCTGCACGGTGGTGGTCTTGCCGGCGCCGTTCGGGCCGAGCAACGAGAAAATGCTGCCCTCGGCGACCTTGAAGTCGATGCAGTCGAGCACGATGTGCTCGCCGAAGGATTTGCACAGGCCGGAGACCGCGATGGCCGCCGGTTGCTCGTTGTACAACATGGGGTCCCTCTCATCAATAAGTAGGCATGAATGCATGCGTCAGCTGAGCCGTGCCCGCTCGAGGCGGCGGACAAAGCGTCTTACCTGTTCAGTTGTGTGACAGTTGTTTTCGAATCAGATGCCGAGAGTTCGGATCAGATGTCGAGATCCTCGACGCGGGAATGCTCGGCGGCGTCGGTCACGCGGATGTACAGCTTGTCCGGGATCTTGCCTTTCAGGTCCTCGATCTTGTCGACGACCTCCAGGTCGAAATCACCCCAGTCCTGTTCTCCGATACCCAGGAAGCGGCGCCAGTTCTGCCAGTTCTTCAGGTCCTTGAGGAGACCGGTGTCGGTTGGGAAGTCCTCCCAGTTCGAGAAGTGGCTGTGCACCGCGAACGCGCCTTTGCGAGTGCGGTACACCCGGATGTCCTCGACGCGAGCGTCGGTAACCTGGTGCCACTCGGCCAGCAAGGCGCCGGAGAAGCGGACCTGCCGCACTCCGTCCTTGCCGACCTTGAGGATTACCTCGTCGTAACCCTCCAGGCGGCCTTCCTCGAGCTCGATGAAACGCCGCAGCGCCGTTACGATCGCGCCCGAAAGGTTGCCCCCGACCAGCTCTTGGGCCCGCTGGAACAGCTTGGTGTCCTCGTCGGAAACGTAAATCGTCTTGTTCGGCATGAACCCACTATACGTAGACGTATACATACATGGCAAGAGGGTTGAGCCAACTCTCGGCTCATTGAACCGTCAGCTATCCGCGTTCGTATCCCGAATAGAGACTCGGGCATCCGGTGCCAGCCACCGAAGGGAGCGCCGATGCACAGCGGAACACGGGTCGTGGACCACCTTGTGAAGGCCATCTCCCGGCTTGGCGTGCGACACGTCTTCGGCGTGGACGGGGCCAATATCGAGGATCTCTACGATGCCGCGTTCGACCATCGGGAGCTGATCACGGCGGTGGTGGCCAAGCACGAGTTCTCGGCGGCGACCATGGCCGACGGGTATGCGCGGTCGACCTCCGGACTGGGGGTGGTGGCGGCCACCTCGGGCGGGGGCGCCGTGAATCTGGTGGCCGGGCTGGCCGAATCCTTCGCCTCGCGGGTGCCGGTGCTGGCGCTCGTCGGGCAGCCGCCGACCGTCCTGGAAGGCAAGGGCGCCTTCCAGGATTCGAGCGGGCGGGCCGGCGCGTTCGACGCGGTGCGGCTGTTCACGCCGATCACGCGGTACTGCGCCCGGGTCGGCGCACCCGCCGACCTGCCCGCTCACCTGACCCGGGCCGTCGCCGCGGCGCGGGCGGGCGGGCCCGCGGTGCTGTTGCTGCCCAAGGATGTGCAGCAGGCCGATCTGGTCGCACCCCCGTTCACGCCGCCGGCGCGCGGCTACCGCCGCGATATCGAGGGGTTGTGGCGGGTCCTGCACGCGGTGCGGGCGGCGCGGTCCACCGGGAAGGTGGTGATCGTCGCCGGGGATCAGGTCGCCCGCGACGACGCGCGGGCGCAACTGGCGCGAGTCGCCGCGGTGCTGGATGCCGCGGTGGGCGTGGCCCCGGAGGCCAAGGACGTCTACCACCACGGCGATCCCGGATTCTGCGGTGTCGCGGGAAGTATGGGGCATCCGGAGCTCACGGACGCGCTGCACAATGCGGCGCTGTGCCTGCTGATCGGTACGCGCATGCCGATCACCGCACGCGCCGGGCTGGACGAGGTGCTCGCGCATGTGTCCCTCGCCAGCATCGGCGCCGCCGCGCCGTTCCTGCCGTCGGTTCATGTGCGCAGCACCGACCTGGCCATCACGCTCGCCGAGCTGGGCACCGAATTAGCGCGTCCGGCAACTGCTTCCGGCGCTTCGACATGGACCCCGCCGACCGCCGCGGATGCACGGCGCGGGCGGACGCTCACCGCCATCACCGTCCCACCCTCGGACGGGCCGGGACTGCGATACCGGGAGGTCGTGGAGACCATCAACGCGGCGCTGCCCGACGGCGCGGACGTGTTCGCGGACGCCGGGAACACCGGTGCGGCGGTGGTGCATCACCTGCGATTGCCGCGCGGCGGCCGATTCACCGTCGCACTGGGGATGGGCGGGATGGGCTATGCCTTCGGCGCCGGAATCGGATCGGCGTTCGCGCGCGCACAGCGCCGCGACGGTACGCCGCGACGGACCTTCGTCATTGCCGGGGACGGCGCGTTCTTCATGCACGGCATGGAAATTCACACCGCCGTCGAATATCGGCTGCCGATCACCTTCGTGGTCTTCAACAACAACGCGCACGCCATGTGCATAACTCGCGAACAGCTGTACTACGGGGATCGCTACAGCTTCAACAGGTTCCGGCCGGCGCATCCGGGCGCCGGCATGGCCGCCATGTTCCCGGATCTGTGCACGCACGCACCCACCACCCCGGCCGGGCTCGCCGCCGCCCTGCGGCATTGCGGCCACCGCGGACCATCGTTCATCGCGGTGGACTGCGATCCCGACGAAATACCGCCCTTCACGCCATTTCTGGCGGCATCGAGGAGTTGACCGTGACCACCAGCGCTCTGCCCGCACTCAGCGATATCCCCGACGAGGTCGTTCCCGGCGTCCTGCGCATCGAGAATTCCGACCGCGAGGCCACCACCCCGATCATTCTCGACATGCTGCGGTCGGTGTACCCGCACGATCGGATATTCGGCGAATACTGCACGGTCCAGGGCTATATCGACGCGCCGCCGCGCGAGCTGTACGACTATCTGGCCGACACCCGGTGCCTGGAAGAGTGGACCTACAGCCTGCGCGGATTCACCGAAACCGACGAACCGGGGCTGTGGATTTCCTATGACCGGCTGGGCGACAACACCCGCATCTACACGCGGACGGTCGCCAATCCACAGGCCATGACCGTGGATTACCACTGCGCCTGGGATCAGGGCGAGCACCTGTGGATGATCTACCTGATGCGGGTGGTGGACGCGCAGGTGGTGTTCGACAAGCCCGGCTCGGTGGTGCTGTGGACGAACTGTCACCACCCGTTCTACGAACGGAATCCCTACGCCGACACCGCACCCGAGAAACGCAAGGTGTGGGTCGGGGACTTCTGGGAGATGTTCTCCGCCGGGCATCAACTGGAGCTGGACAACCTCAAGGCCATCGCCGAGTACCGGGTCACCCACGGACTGCCCGTGACGCCCGCCTGGATGAAATGAGCCGGGCGCCATGGACTTCACCGATCCCAATCTGAGGACGCCGCCTGTCAGCCTGGTCGATGTGGCCGGTTATCTGCCGGGCGAACCGGTCGGCACCGAATACTTCACACAGTTCTCCCGCTCCGAGCGGATGGCCAAGAACGTCATGTTCCGCGCACCCAAGGCGCGGCACCATGTGGGTCGCGACGAGACGGCCGTGGACATGGTGGAGCGCGCTGTCGCGCCGCTGATCGAACGCCATGGCGCACAGGAGATCTCGAAGATCGACGTGCTGCTCACCCATACCCAGCTGCCCGACAATCCGGCGCTGGGACCGGGCCCGGAGGTGGCGCGCCGGCTCGGCATGCGGCCGGGCTGGGTGTTCGACGTGCACAATGGCGGCTGCGCGGCCTTCATCCACATGATGTGGCTGGCGCGCACCATTCTCCAGACCACCGGTGCGCGCACCGCTCTCATCGCGGCCACCCAGAACTGCGCGGGCACGGTGTTCACCCAGCCGGATATCCGCAAGCTGGCGCAGGCGCCGGTGCCCGGCGACGGCTGCGGCGTCGGGCTGCTGGTGAAGAACAACAGCGCACCCATCCTCGATATCGAATGCCGCACCTACCCGGAGTTCGCCGGGGATATGGATTTCAGCACCGGCTCCGAGCGCAGGTACTGGGAGCCGGGCGCGGGTCAAGGGTGCGTCACCTTCACCGAGTCCAAGGTCGCCAAGGTGTTCACCCGGGGCAACCGGCTGGTGCCGGAAGTGGCGCTGGCGGTGTGCGACCGCATCGGGGTGAAGGGCCGCGATATCGATACCTTCGTCACCAATCAGCCCAATCGGCTGTTCCTGCGCAACTGGACCGAGGCGCTGGAACTGCCCGCCGAACGCCATCCCGACACCTTCGATCGATGCGGAAACCTGTTCGCGGCAGGCATTCCCGTCACGCTGGACGCGGAGAACTCGGCGGGGCGGGTGCGCAATGGCTCGGTGGTGCTGATGGCGGCGTTCGCGCACGCCGGGGATTTCGCGGGCGCCGCGGCCGTGCGCTGGGGAGCGGCGCGATGAGCATGCCGTGGCTGGACACCATCTCGTACGACTTGAGTTTGAGCGAGAACCCTTTCCCGCCACTGCCTTCCGTGCGGGATGCGGTCGAGGACTGCATGCTGCGGGCGAACCGGTATCCGGAGTTCCTGCCCCGGCAATTGCCGGGCCTGATCGCCGGACATCTCGGCGTGCGGGCCGATCAGGTGGTGGTCGGATCCGGCGCGACCGGCGTGGCCATGCAGATCATGCAGACGCTGCCCGCGCCGGGATCCCCTTTCGTCTATGCCGCACCGACATTCGACGGGTATCCGATCATGGCCGGGATGATCGGCTTGCGCCCGGCGCCGGTGCCCCTCGATGCGAGCGGACGCCAGGATCTGTGGGCCATGGTGCGGGCGGTGGACGAACGCACCGGGCTGGTGGCGGTGTGCCGGCCGCACAATCCGACCGGGACCGTCGTGCCGGCCAGTGAGCTGAAGGCCTTCCTGTGCGCGATACCGCCGCGCGTGCCGGTGATCCTGGATGAGGCCTATGTCGAATTCCTCAGCGCGGCGGCGACTCTCGACACCGTGGAGTTGGTGCACAGGCATCCGAACGTGCTCGTGCTGCGCACCTTCTCCAAGGCGTACGGGCTGGCCGGGCTGCGCATCGGATACGCCTTCGGATCGCCGGAGCTCGTGGCGCGGGTGCACCGGCTGCAACTGCCCTTCGGCGTACCCGCCGGCGCCGTGGCGGCGGTGGCGGCCTCGTATGCGGCGCGGGCCGAGCTGGGCGAGCGCATCCTGCGCATCACCACCGAGCGGGAAATACTGCGAACAGCATTGCGGCGCAGCGGTATCCGGGTTCCGCGCAGCAGTGCCAACTTCCTGTACCTGCCGGGCCGCGATATCGGGGCGGCCCTGGCCCGCGCCGGAATCCTGGCGAAGCGCTATCCCGACGGCAGCGCGCGCATCGCGGTCGGCGATGCGGCGGCGGGCCGCGCGGTGCTGCGGGCGCTCGGTGCGCGATCGGCGCCGAATGTGCATCCGCTGCGCCGCGACGACAGCCGGGCCTCGGCGCTCACGGTGCGGTCCGAGCCCAGCGTTGTGCGAGCGCCGCACAGGTGATCAGCTGGATTTGATGGAAGAGCATGAGCGGCAGCACGATCAGGCCGACCGGTGCTGCCGCGAACAGCACGGTGGCCATGGGCAGACCGGTGGCCAGGCTCTTCTTGGAACCGCAGAACACCACCACGATCCGATCGCCGCGGTCGAATCCGGCCAGCCGCCCGGCGACCATGGTCGCGGTGATCACCAGCGCCAGCAGCGCGGCGCACACCCCGGCCAGCAGCAGAATCCGCAATGGCGACAAGGTCTGCCAGATGCCTTCGACCATGCCCGCGCTGAAGGCGCTGTAGACGACCAGCAGGATCGACCCGCGATCCACCAGCTTCGTCGGTTCCGCGTACCGGGCCAGCCAGCCCTCGATCCTCGGCCGGATGAGCTGGCCGAGGAAGAACGGGACCAGCAGTTGCAGCACGATATCGATGATCGCGGACGGATCCACCTGTGCCTGCCCGGTGGTGTTCATCAACAGGATCACCAGGGCCGGTGTGAGGAACACGCCCAGCAGATTGGACAGCGTGGCGCTCACGATCGCCCCCGCCACATTGCCCTTGGCGATGGAGGTGAACGCGATGGACGACTGCACCGTGGACGGCACCAGGCACAGGAACAACAGCCCCGTATACAGATCATCGGTCAGCACCGCGGGCACCAGCACATGCGCGGCCAGCCCGAGCAGCGGGAAGAGCACGAAGGTGCAGGCCAGCACCACCAGGTGCAGTCGCCAATGCTTGAGACCGGCGAGCGCCTCCTGTGGATGCAGCCGCGCGCCGTAGAGCAGGAACAGCAATGCGATAGCGATCTTCGTCAGCCAGTCCACCACCGCCGCGGCGTCGCCGCGCGCCGGAAAGACGCTGGCCACAACCACGGTGGCGAGAATCGACAGGATGAACCCGTCGATATAGAACTTGCTGAGGAATCGCACTTACCCAGGCTAATCACCTGGAAAACTCGCTTGTTCACACCCCGCTCGCAGGCGCGATACTCAAGGGTGATCGACTTTCCTGACGACTCCCGAGGGGGGAATCGCCGATGATCACCTGGACCGCTCCGGCCGGGGCCGAACTCCTTGCCGCCGAACTCATTGCCGCCGATACCTGGGGAATCCCGTCACAAGCCTTCCTCTGGGCCTATATCCTGGCCGGCTTCGCCGCCGTGAGCTACGGATTGATCCAGCGCGCCAGGATCATTCGCGCGAGCGGCGGCCCGGATCGCCCCGATCAGCCGCTGTATCCGATCGAGACGGCCATGCTGGTCGACGACCGCCGCCCGCTCCTGGTCGGGCTCGCCCAACTGCGCGAACACCGGCTCATCGGACCCTCCGGTGCGCCCACCGGGCCGCGCACCCTGGATCAGCGGACCCTCGACCAGCTGTCGCGGGACCTGTACGCACGCTTGTACTCCTCGAGCGATCGGAAGGTGACCGACCTGACCAGCGCCGTGAAGGGACCGGTGGACGCGCTGCGCATCACGCTGCGCGAACGCGGCTACCTGTTCACCGGCGCGGAGCGAAAAGCGCTGTATCTCGCGGCTGTTCCGATCTTCGCACTACTCCTGATCGGTGGCCTGCGCGTCTATGCGGGCCTGGAGAACGAGCGCGCCGTCGTGTGGCTCATTCTCGCCATGGTCGCCCTGCTCATCTTCACCCGCCTGGTGGTGCACGCCCCGCGTTTGACCCCGCGCGGTCGCGCCTCGCTGGAGGATGCCCAGCAGCGCTACAACTACCTCCAGCCCAACAACTCCCCCGCTTACGGCGCCTACGGACCGGGTACCGTGCCGCTGGCCGTCGCCCTCTTCGGCGCGCAGGTGCTGTGGGCGGTCGATCCCGAACTCGCCGATGCCACCAACACCGTGGCCAGCAGCGATGGCGGCAGCTCCGGAAGCAGCTGCTCCTCCGGTGGCGGTGACGGCGGCGGAAGCAGCTGCGGCGGCGGCGGATGCGGCGGCGGCTGCGGCGGATGACCTGGAAGGAATACCGCTGCCGGGCATCAGGATTCGGCAGCAGCGCCGCGCAACCGGGAAGCCGGGCAACAGGGCCGGGCAGCGGACCGCGGCCGGCGGTGTCGCCGATGCCGGGCGACGCCGGATCGCAGCCGAATCGGCGGTCGACAGCGCTCGGCCGTACCAGCCCGAATATCGAAGTGCGGCCGGGGCCGACGAGCAGCACCGGGCCGGAGGCAGTGGAGCCGCCGGCGCCGATGGACAGCACCGGGCCGTTGCCGGGCACGGCACTGGGGATCGGGTGGCGGCCGGAGATCTGCGGGATCATCGGGGCGCTGGACGGGATCGGGTTCTGCGAGGTGATCGCGGAATCGCTGGTCGCCCCGCAGCGCAAGCGGTGGCGGATCGGGGCCGGGGCGACTGACGGCGTAACAGTTCCCGACGACCTCGAGCTACTGATTGCACAGGGGATATTCGCTGTGCCACATGGCATTTCACTGTCCCTCGGCGGCGCCGATCCAGTGGATGCCAGGCGGGTCGCGCATCTGGCCGATTGTGCGCGGGCGCTGGGGTCTCCGCTGGTGAGCGAGCACATCGCCTTCGTGCGGGCGGGCGGGATGGAGGCCGGGCATCTGCTGCCGGTGCCGCGCACCCGGGAGGCGCTGGATGCGCTGGTGCGCAATATCTCCCGGACGCAGCGTGAGCTGGAGGCGCCGCTGGCGGTGGAGAACATCGCGGCGTTGTTCGAATGGCCGGATGCGGAATTCACCGAAGCGGAGTTTCTCCAGGAGTTGGTGGAGCGCACCGGTGTTCATCTGCTCATCGATATCGCGAACGTTTACGTCAATGCCCGCAACAGGTCTCGTGATCCGCTGACCGAATTGCTGCGGCTGCCCGCCGAGCGGATCGCCTACTGTCATGTGGCGGGCGGGTGGGAATCCGGCGGCCGCTATCACGATACGCACGTCCATCCCGTGCCACCGGAGGTGCTGGCGCTGGTCGGCGAATTCACTGCGCGCCATGCGGTTCCGCTCATGCTGGAGCGCGACGGCAACTATCCACCCGTGGCCGAACTGCTCGCCGAATTGAATGCCATCGCGGATGTCTCGCAGCGTCCGCCGATCACCCTCCGCGCCGGAACGCTGTCATCATGAGCGATTCCCCCGCGAGCTCACTGGCACAGCAGCAGGAGGCACTGGTCCGGGCGCTGGTCGCCGGGGCGGAGGTCCCGCCGGGTTTCGATACCGCCGATATCGCCGCCACCGCGCATGCCTTGCTGCACAAGCGCGCCGGGGAGGTGGCCCGCCGCTTCCCGCTACTGGCCCACCGCTGCGGCCCGGACTTCACCGCCCGCTATGTCGACTGGGCGCGCACCCGCCCCAAGATCACCACCGCCGACGATGCCGCCGCCTTCGCCGCGCACCTCGGCCTGCCCGACCCGCGTCCGCCGCGCGGCGCGCGGGCAGCACTGCGCCGGTTCCTGCCCAACCGGTGAATTCATGCACAAGTGCTAATGTCGGAACTAGTTTGCTGGAGATGTCCTTACCACCCGGAAAGGAAGTTCCATGACTACCGCACATGCCGCTCACACCGACCACGCCCATGAGCACGGTGCGAGTTGCGGCCACGTCGCTGTCCCGCACGGCGACCACGTCGACTATGTCCACGACGGCCATCTGCACCGCGCTCACGACGGTCACTACGACGAATGCGAGCCCTCGGGTCACGCCGCCCACGACAGTCACGACCATCAGCACGGCGAGGGCTGCGGCCACGTCGCCGTCCCGCACGGCGACCACGTCGACTACATCCACGACGGTCACCGCCACGCCGCCCACGACGGCCACTACGACGAGCACTGACCGCTCGCTCCCCCGGCCGCTACGCGATGATGCGGATCATGCCCGTGTTCCACCGCGATCCGCGTAGCGGCTTCCGGCCCAATCCGGCCCCCGCCAGCGGTACCGCCAGCCGCGAACTGGCCCGATTCACCCTCGCCGGCCGCGAATTCGTCCTGCGGCAGACCCTGATCGACCCCGGCGGTCGAACCGGCTGGCACTTCCACGACGGAACGCTGCTGGTCCTGGTCACCGGCAGCCCGCTCGACCATCCGGCCACCGACTGCGTGCCGGTCACCAAACGCCCGTGGCGCATCTTCCGGGAGCCCAGCGGCCCCGGCCACGCCCACCTGGCCCGCAACACCGGCGCCAAGCCGCTGCGCCTGACCGTTCTCTATATCAACCCACCCGGCAGCCCGCTGTCCCGCAGCATTCCCCCGCCACCCTGCGCCGCCGAGCCGCCCACGGCCGATCCGGCCCGGTGAGGCATGCTGACCTCATGATCGAGGTCGTCACTGTCTCCACCGAACAGGAACTAGCCGACGCCTACGCCATCCGCGTCGAAGTCTTCGTCACCGAACAAGGCGTCCCGAAGGAACTCGAACTCGACGAACTCGACGCCACCGCCGACCACTTCCTCGCCCGCCTCGACGGCACACCAGCAGGCGCCGGCCGCCTCCTCATCCGCGAAAACACCGGCGTACTGGGCCGTTTGGCCGTCCTGAAGGAAACCCGCGGCACCGGCCTGGGCGTAGCCCTGGTCCGCGCCATCGAGGACCGCGCCCGCGAACGCGGCTTGACCGCAGTCGAATTGCACTCGCAGACCCAGGCCCGAGGCTTCTACGAACGTCTCGGTTACTCGGCGTACGGCGATATCGACGACGATGCCGGTATCCCGCACATCTGGATGCGTAAACCCCTGGAAAGCTAGGGCAGAAGTTGCCCTAGGCGGCTTCTACGGTGGATGTCATGAGCGCAGAGATCACTCCCTTCCGCATCGAGATCCCCCAAGAGCAGCTCGACGATCTGAACCGGCGGCTGGATGCCACCCGCTGGCCCGACGAGGATCCCCGGGCGGGTTGGGGTCAGGGCATTCCGCTCGGGTACACCAGGGAGCTGGCCGACTACTGGCGGCATACCTACGATTGGCGGGCGCAGGAGGCGCGGCTCAATGCGTTTCCGCAGTTCCGCACCGAAATCGACGGGCACAACCTGCATTTCGTCCATGTCCGCTCGGCGGAGCCGGACGCATTGCCGCTGATTCTCACGCACGGCTGGCCGGGATCGATCGTGGAATTCCTCGAGGTGATCGGACCGCTGACCGATCCGGTGGCGCACGGCGGCAAGGCGGAGGACGCGTTCCACGTTGTGGTGCCGACCATTCCGGGGTACGGGTTCTCCGGGCCCGCCGTCGGCTGGTCGACGGCGCGGGCCGCGCGGGCGTGGGCGGAGCTGATGCGCCGGCTCGGCTACGACCGGTATACCGCGCACGGTGAGGACACCGGGGCGGCCATCACCCGTCAGCTCGCGGTCATCGATGCCGAGCACCTGGTCGCGATGCATCTGACCGATATCGCGTCGGCCACCGTCACCGCCGAGACCGCCGATCCGAACGATCCGATCGAGCAGCGCGCCGTCGAGCGGGCGCAGCGCTACCAGTACGAATTCGGGGCGTACGCGATGCTGCAGGCCAGCCGTCCGCAGACGCTGTCCTACGGTCTCGCCGATTCGCCGGTGGGCCAATTGGCGTGGATCGTCGAGCGATTCAAGGACTGGACCGACTCGACGAATGCGCCCGAGGATGCCGTCGACCGGGACGCCATGCTGACCAATGTCATGGTCTATTGGCTCAATGGCACCGCCGGTTCATCGGCGCGCTACTACTACGAGGGCGCCGCCACCTGGGGCGCTCCCGAACCGGACACCAGCGTGCCGACCGCGGTGGCGGTCATGCCCGAGGACATCGGCGTCCTGATCCGCCGCGTGGCGGAGCAGAACCACAACATCGTGCGCTGGACCGAGTTCGAGCGGGGCGGGCACTTCGCCGCCATGGAGGAACCCGATCTCATCATCGACGACCTGCGCGCCTCGTTCCGCGACTACCGCAAGTAGCGAACAGGTCTCGGCGATCTGCCGGTGGCGCGGGTCAGCTGCTACCCGCGCTTCCGGTACCGCTGCCGGAGAACGGCATATTCGCGAATTGCGCGAAATCGCCCTGGGCGCCGCTGTAGACATTGATGTCCGTGCCGCCGGCGATGCCCGGGACATCACCGGAATCGGTGTACTGCCAGAAGGTCCAGGTGGGCCAGCCGCCGGGGACCTCGGGCTGCTCGTTCCCCCGGTAGTCGGCGATCCAGAGTGGGTAGCGGGTGAACTGGTTGGAGTTGGCCATGGCCGTCTTCCAGAAGTTCGGATAGGTGTAGATGACGGGCACGCGGCCGGTGAGGGCCTGCACCGTATTCAGATAGCGATGGGTCCAGTCGATCAGCGCGTCGGGCGCCAGCCCGCCGGAATCCTCCAGATCGAGCACGGGCGGCAGGTCCAGGGGTCCGTTCTGGCCCAGGACGATGGTCGCGTACAGGGCGGCCTGCGGTTCCGGCGGCAGCGCGGGCCGCGCGTAGTGGTAGGTGCCGCGGGCCACCCCGGCCGTGCGCATGAGCAGGCTGTCCTGCACGAAGTACGGGTTGACGTAGTTCAGGCCCTCGGTGGCCTTGACCATGGCGAACTGGTGGCCGGCCCCGCGGACGGCGAACCAGTTGATCATGCGGCCGTCGATGTGTTGCCAGGACGAGACGTCCGGGCCGTTCTCGGCGGTTGCGGGTGCAGCGGAGATTGCCGCGAGGATGCCGGCCGCCGCGAGACTGAGCAGAACCAAGCGGTTTCGTCGGACCATGCAGACGCACGGTATGGGGCATTACCTGCTTTGGCCACCGGACTCGGCCGCGTGTCGCCCGAGTGTTAGCTAGTTCATTGCCAGCATTAGCCCAGCCAGTCCAGAACCGATGCGGCCGTCCAGGACTGCTGCATGCTGCCCAGCGGTGCGCCGGTGAACGGCTCGTAGTACTCGGCGAAGCTGCCGTCGCTGGCCTGGCGCAGGCCCTCGGCGCGCAGCATGAACGACCGCTCGGCCCAGCCGCGGCGGGCGAAGACCCAGGAGAACAGCCAGCTCATGACCGGCCAGACCGGGCCGCGCCAGTATTCGCGGGAACGGAAGTCCTTGGACACCGGCGAGGTCGACGGCGGCAGGGCGTAGCGCAGGTCCGGGTGACCGCACCAGCGCGGGCCCTCGAACAGGCGCAGCAGCCGGCGTTCGGCGTCGCGGGGCAGGCCGCCGGACAGCAGCGGCGCGAAGATCGCCAGGGTTTCGGTGTCGATCCAGCGGTCCGCGCGAACATCGAAATCGCGGGCCGCACCGGTGCGGGCATCGGTGGTGGCGATGACGCCGGCGCGGAAGTAGTCCGACCATTCGTAGAGCTCGCGCACATCGGCGCGCGGCTGCTTGTAGTCCTCGCCGATATTGGCCAGCACATCGCAGGCCAGGGCGAAGACGGCGGTCACGAAGACGTCCTCGACGGCGAAGCTCATGGTCGAGGCGAGCTGATAGTCGTCGTACCCCGCCCGGCGCATCTGCTCGACCAGCCACATGTACCGGTCGTATTCGCGGTCGCTGGGCCGCTGCGTCGGATCGCCGACCACATGCAGGTCCTCCCGCACATACGGCGGCAGGTCCGGCCCCGGAATCACGTTCTCGTAGGCGCGATCCCAGCGCGGCGAGTTGTCCATGCCGGATTCCCAGCCGTGGTACAGCGTGATGCGCCCGTGCTGCTTGGGATCGCGGGCGTAGGCCAGCCAGCGATGCCAGCGCATCAGATCCGGCCAGCGCCGTTGCAGGAACTCCTCCGCGACCGCCCGGGTGCTGCGCCCGTGCCGGCGGGAGTGATCCAGAATCCGTTGCACCGCAATGGCATGCACCGGCGGCTGGGTGATGCCGGAGGTGTCCGGCCCGTCCGGCGCGTCGGCGGCCAGGCGGCGGCATTCCCAGCGGGACGGTCCGGGAAAGTACCCGTCCACCCCATTGGCGAACACGATGTGCGGGATCATGCCGTTGCGCCATTGCGCCGACAGCAGCGTGTCGAGCTCCAGGGCCGCGCGCTCCACGCTCAGCGGTGCCAATCCGACCGCCACGAAGGCGGCGTCCCAGCTCCACATGTGCGGATACAGCTTGGGGGCGGCGCTGGTCATGGTGCCCAGGTCGTTGCCGCGCAGCAGGTAGGCGGCGCGGGCCGCGAGCTGAGTCGGGGTGAAACCCGGGTGTGTCATCGCCCTATTCTGCGACGGAACTCGCAGGTATGCGCGCTGGGTGTACGGCGCGGGGTGGCGGGGGGACAGCGCCTGATCGCCAGATTGCACTCTGTTCGCCTTTTCGTGAATCCGCTGCTTCGATTCCACTCGTGCACCGCTGCCGCATCGATCCGGGCGCGCCGCGACTGCCACGCCCGGAGCATCGTCACCGTCCGGCCCCCAGTTACCGTGATCGCATGGCGAATTCCGTAAAGAACGGCGACACTCGGCCGGCCGCGCTGATCACCGGCGCCGGCCGGGGCCTGGGCGCCGCGATCGCGCGGGAACTCGCGCCGACGCACACGCTGCTGCTGGGCGCCCGCACGGCGGAGTCGCTGAAACCGGTCCTGAGTGAATTGCCCGATTCCGCCGGTTGGCCGGTCGAGCTGACCGACTATCCGGCGGTTGCCCGCGCGGCGGAGCCGATCGAACGGCTGGAGGTCTTGGTGCACAATGCCGGGATCGCCGACCTGGGAACAATAGCCGATTCGTCCGTTGCGCAGTGGCGGAATACGTTGGAAGCCAACCTGATCGCCGTCGCCGAGCTGACCCGGCTGCTGCTGCCCGCGCTGCGCGCCGGGAACGGGCATGTGGTGCTGATCAATTCGGGTGCGGGGCTGCGCGCCAATGCGGGCTGGGGTGTGTACGCGGCCAGCAAGTTCGGCCTGCGCGCCTTCGCCGACGCGCTGCGGCTGGAGGAACCCGGGCTGCGGGTCACCTCGATTCATCCCGGACGCATCGACACCGATATGCAGCGCGCCATCGTGGCGGACGAAGGGCGCGAGTACCGCCCGGAGGAATTCCTCACGGCCGAAACCGTGGCGCGGGCGGTGCGCCAGGCGGTCGAGACCCCGCGCGACGCCCATCCGACCGAGGTCGTGCTGCGCCCGATCGCGCGGTAGCACGCAGGGCCCATCGCGCGGTAGCACGCAGGGCCCATCGCGCCGGACTCAGTCCCGCCCTATGGGATTCCTGCCCGATTCGCGACGAATTCCGGGAAAACGTTGCGGAATAAGAGGTATCGCCTATGCCGGAGAGCAAGGTCATCGCTATCCTCATGGGCGGGTCGGGCCAAGAACAGGAGAGTTATTCATGGGCCATCGTTTCGCACTGGGCGTCGGTGTGGCGTCCGCACTGCTCACGGCAACCGTCGGGCTCACCGCTCCCGCGGCCGGCGCTTTCCCGCTGGGTGGCGGCGGCGGGATGACCCCGGGCCTGAAGTGCTCGGGCATCACCTGCACCAACAACACCGACCGCGTCTACCTGGTGAGCGGCACCGTGACGTGCCAGGACGAGTTCGGCACCAACTTCGGCACCGTCAGCGCCCGCATCGAGCCGCGCCAGACCGTGGACCTGCAGTACGTCTGCGCCGCCGCCAGCGTCCCGGTCGGCGAGCCCAACGTCATCGGCACGTACGAGGGCTGATACCCGCTGCGCGACTCGGGCCGGTACGCAGTGCGCACCGGCCCGAAAGCATGTGTGGCCCAGGAGCTACGCGATGGTGATGGCGAGCTTGCCCAGGGTGCCGGTGGCGAAGTCCGCGACCGCGGCGGGCGCGTCGGACAGCGCATACGACCGGGCGATCGGGAGCCGCAGGTCACCGCTCACCACGGCGGCGGCGAGTCGGCCGAGGGTCTCCCGGTTGGGATCGGACATGACCGTCGTCGCCTTGATGTCGCGGGCGGAATCCTCCGGCGTGAAATGCAGGGTGGAGGTGAATCGCCCACCCGCGCGCACCAATTCGGCGATGACCGCGCCATCGCCTGCCAGGTGCACCGCGGCGTGCACCCCCTCCGGAACGAGCGCGCGGACCTGATCGGCCACGGCCGCCGTGTGGTCCACCACGTGAGTTGCGCCGAGCCCGAGCACGAACTCCGCTTCCGCGCCGGGCCGGGCGGTGGCGATGACGGTCGCGCCCCGCGCGGCAGCGAGCTGGATGGCGACCGCGCCGACGCCGCCGGTGGCTCCGGAGACCAGGATCGTCTCACCGGGAGCAGGCGCGACGGCGGCAATGGCGTCATGGGCCGCGGTGCCTGCCAGACCCAGTGCGCCCGCCGTCGCGGCATCGAGACCGGCAGGGACGGCCGCGATCCCGTAATCGGCCGGCACGCACACATATTCGGCCCAGCCGCCCTGACCGAGGGTGGGCCGCATGATCACGCCGAAGACCGCATCGCCGACCGCGAACCCGGTCGCCTCCGCACCGAGCGCGGCGACCGTTCCGGCGAAATCCTTCCCCGGTACGACCGGAAACTCGTACTCGTAAACACCTTTCAGATAGCCGCCGAGCACGCCCAGGTCGAAACCGTTGATCGACGAGTGCTCGATTCGGACCAGCACCTCGCCCGGACCGGGCTCGGGGACGGAAAGCTCCGCGAGGAACGGGTTTTCGCCGAAGTCGCCGAAGGCAATCGCGCGCATGAGTGACTCGCTTTCTCTCGGTGGGGATTTCAGTTGGTTCCGCCGGCCCGCTGCCAGGAGGCATGCAGCACGGCGGTGGCGACCGCGAGTTCGGCCTCGTCGCGCGGGGCGTAGAACATGACGATGGTGTCGGGCCATTCCGGCCGCAGCGTGATCGGATGCGGCTCGGCCCAATTCGCCTCACGCAGCGGTGCGACGAACTCGGCCGGAACCGTCAGGTGCAGGAAGCCGGTGCGATGGATATGGCCGAATTCGTCGCGGCTGGGGTGCAGGAACGCCTCCCACGGCCCGGTGGGCCGATGCAGTCGCAGCGCCAGCGACGCCGGTTCGGACACCTGGCTGGGGCCGGTGAAGACGCCGGGCAGCGACCGCGCGTAGGCGACCAGCGCGTCGCGAATCTCCGGTGGCGAGAACTGGTCCAGCTGGTCGTGCGGGATCTCCCGATTGGTCGTGGTGGGGCGGGGGCCGGGGCGGCGCGGCGGGGCCGCGAGATCGACCGGAATGCTGACGGACATTTCACCGCACTTTCTGTTCGTTGCTTACTTCTTGTGCGTGAAAACGATCCTGCCCACAATGGAGCGATGACGGAAGAAGGCACTTCAACCCGCGTACCGAACACGAATGTGCGTGCGGTGCAGGGCATCTCCCCGCCCATCGGCGCGGAGGCGGCGATCTGCCAGCTGCGTGACGTGCTGGATCGCGTCGGCGACAAATGGAGCGTGCTGGTGATGGCGCTGCTCGGCGACGGGCCGCGCCGGTATTCGCAATTGGAGCGGTCCATCGACGGGATCTCGCAGCGGATGCTGACCCTCACGCTGCGCAGCCTCGAACGCGACGGGCTGGTGAGCCGGGCGGTGACGCCGACCTCGCCGCCGCGCGTGGACTACCGGTTGACCCCGGTCGGGGAAACCCTGTCCACACAGGTGAATTCGCTCATCGACTGGGCGGACGCGCATCGCGAATACGTCGCACGATCGCGCCTGCGGTACGACGCCGAGCGGGCCGCGGAGGCCGTGGGGTCCGGGACCTAGCCGTCCGGGCACAAACGGACCGCGGCCCCGCCGAGAGATTCGACGGGGCCGCGAGTGTGTCGCAGGGGAAATCGTCAGGCGACGATGTTCACCAGGCGGCCGGGCACCACGATGATCTTGCGGGGATCCTTGCCGCCCAGCAGTTCCGCGATCTTCTCGTCCGCCAGGGCGGCGGCCTGCACCGCGGCCTGATCGGCGTCGGCGGGGACGCTGACGCGGCTGCGGACCTTGCCGTTGACCTGGATCGGGTACTCGACCGAATCCGCCACCAGCAGCGCCGGATCCGCGATCGGGAACGGGCCGTGGGCCAGGGATTCGGTGTGGCCCAGGCGTTCCCACAGCTCCTCCGCGATATGCGGGGACATGGGGGCCAGCATGAGCACCAGCGGCTCCACCACCGAGCGCGGCGCGCCGTCCGGGTAGGTCTTGGTCAGATGGTTGGTCAGCTCGATCAGCTTGGCGCCAGCGGTATTGTCGCGCAGGTTGGCCAGATCGTCGTCCACGCCTGCGATCGTCTTGTGCAGCAGGCGCAGGGTTTCCGGGGCCGGCTCGGACTCGGTGGCCTTGACCGCGCCGGTCTCCTCGTCCACCACCAGGCGCCAGACGCGCTGCAGGAAGCGGTGCGCGCCGACGACGTCCTTGGTGGCCCAGGGGCGGGAGGTGTCCAGCGGGCCCATCGACATCTCGTAGAAGCGGAAGGTGTCCGCGCCGTACAGATCGCACATCTCGTCCGGGGAGATGGCGTTCTTCAGCGACTTGCCGATCTTGCCGTACTCCTGGAACACCTCGGTCTCGGTGCCGGATTCATTGGTCCAGAAGAACTTTCCGTCGCGTTCCACGACCTCGGCGGCGGGAATGTACGCGCCGCGCTCGTCGGTGTAGGCGAAGGCCTGGATGTAGCCCTGGTTGAACAGGCGGCGGTACGGCTCGTAGCCGGTGACATCACCCAGATCGAACAGGACCTTCTGCCAGAAGCGGGCGTACAGCAGGTGCAGCACCGCGTGTTCGACGCCGCCGACGTACAGGTCCACGCCGCCCGGATCCTTGGGGCCGTGGATGGCGGGCTTGGGGCCCAGCCAGTACTCCTCGTTCTCCTTGGCGCAGAACGCTTCGGTATTGGTCGGATCCGCGTAGCGCAGCTGGTACCAGGAGCTGCCCGCCCAGTTGGGCATGACATTGGTGTCGCGGCGGTACTGCTTGGGGCCGTCGCCCAGATCCAGGGTCACGTTCACCCAGTCGGCGGCCTTGGCCAGCGGCGGGGAGGGCTCGGAGTTCGCGTCGTCCGGATCGAAGGTGACCGGGGCGAAGTCCTCCATCTCCGGCAGCGTCACCGGCAGCATGGATTCCGGCAGCGCGTGCGGTGCGCCGTTCTCGTCGTAGACGATGGGGAAGGGCTCACCCCAGTAGCGCTGGCGGGCGAACAGCCAGTCGCGCAGCTTGTACTGGATCTTGCCGTGACCGTGGCCGCTGGCCTCCAGTTCGGTGATGACCTTGGCCTTGGCGGCCTCGATATCCAGGCCGTCCAGGTAGCCGGAATTCACCAGCGGACCCTCGCCGGTGTAGGCGGCCTCCGAAACATCGCCGCCCGCAACCACTTCCAGGATGGGCAGGCCGAAGGCGGTGGCGAAGTCCCAGTCGCGCGCGTCGTGGCCGGGCACGGCCATGATGGCGCCGGTGCCGTAGCCGCTCAGCACGTAGTCGGCGATGAAGACGGGCATGCGGGCGCCGTTCACCGGGTTGGTGGCGTAGGAGCCCAGGAAGACGCCGGTCTTCTCCTTGTTCTCCTGGCGCTCCAGATCCGACTTGGCGGCAATCGACTTGCGGTAGGCGGCAACGGCTTCCGCCGGGGTGTCGGCATCGCCGAAGGTCCAGCGGGCATCGGTGCCCGCCGGCCAGGTGGCCTCGGTCAGGCGGTCCACCAGTTCGTGCTCGGGGGCCAGCACCACATAGGTCGCGCCGAACAGGGTGTCGGGGCGGGTGGTGAAGACCTCGATCAGCTCGGAGCCGGCCTCGAACTTCACCTGCGCGCCGCGCGAACGCCCGATCCAGTTGCGCTGCATGGACTTGACGTTCTCCGGCCAGTCCAGCTCGTCCAGATCGTCGACCAGGCGATCGGAGTAGGCGGTGATGCGCATCATCCACTGCCACAGGCGCTTGCGGAACACCGGGAAGTTGCCGCGCTCGGAACGGCCGTCCGCGGTGACCTCCTCGTTGGACAGCACCGTGCCCAGGCCCGGGCACCAGTTGACCATGGAATCGGTCTGGTAGACCAGGCGATGGGAGTCGATCAGGGCATTGCGCTCGGCCGGGCTCATATCCGACCAGTCGCGGCCGTTGTCGGAGCGCTTACCGGCCTCGAACTCCTCGATCAGCTCGCCGATCGGGCGGGCCTTGCCCAGCGCCTCGTCGTACCAGGCGTTGTAGATGCGCAGGAAGATCCACTGCGTCCACTTGTAGTACTCGGGATCGGTGGTCGCGAAGGAGCGGCGGCGATCGTGGCCCAGGCCCAGGCGATCCAGCTGCCGCTGCATGGTGGCGATATTCGACTCGGTGGTCACCCGTGGGTGCGCGCCGGTCTGCACCGCGTACTGCTCGGCCGGCAGGCCGAAGGCGTCGTAGCCCAGGGCGTGCAGCACGTTCCGGCCGTGCATGCGGTGATACCGCGCGAACACGTCGGTGGCGATGTAGCCCAGCGGATGCCCGACGTGCAGGCCCGCGCCCGACGGGTACGGGAACATGTCCTGGATGAACAGCTTGTCGGCGGGGGTCTCACCGGCCAGCGGGCCGACCGGATTGGGGGCGTAGAACGTGCCCCGGTCCTGCCAGGTCTGTTGCCACTTCTTCTCCACCTGCCCGGCGAGGTCGGCGTTGTAACGGTGTGCAGGAACGTCGCTGGTCCCCGCCGCGGCCGCGGTGGGCGTATCGGTCACACGTGAGTCCTGCACGGTCCTGCCTTCTTGTTCCTAGCCGATCCCCGGATAAGGTCGCTCACCAGGGTAAAGCGTGCGTACCTTCACACCCAAAAGAGGTCCGACCGTCCGGTCCGTACCCGCGCACTCGCGGGGCAACCGATTCCCCCCGCCCCGCCGCCGGTAGATTGGACCCCGTGTTCGTGGTGGCGCTCATCCTCTTCGCTCTGTCGGCGGTGGCCGTTGTCACCGGACTCCTCGGCCTGACCGGGACCCTCCCCGGCAACCGCTACTTCGGAGTCCACTCCGAAGCGGCGCTGAAAACCGAGGAGAACTTCAAGCTGGCCAACCGCGTGGCCGCCCCTACCACCATCATGGCCGGCGTCCTCCTCGCCGCCAGCGGCGCGGTGGCCCTCGTCGGCTCCGGCATTCCGGGCCTCCTGATCCCGGCCGTCGCCGTGGTCATCGCCGTCTTCACCCTCGGCGCCGGCGCGGCCGCCGCCGAGAAGGCCATGGCCGCCACCGCCCCCGCCGAGGACATCGGCGGCTGCGGCAGCTCCTGCGGCGCCTGCTCCCTGCGCGACGCCTGCCAGCCCGCAAGCTGAGTTCTTCCCGTTCATGACCTCCGCGGTCATGGACGGCCCGGCTCGGTGACAGCACAGTGGGACCTGTCCAGTCACCTAGACCCGGAGGATCCCCATGGCGCAGTCCGCCCTTGCGACCGAACTCGGCGTCGTCGAAGGAACACTCGGGCACGGCCTGCCCTACCTGGCATCGGGATCCGGACGCCCACTGGTGTTCCTGCGCTGGTTCACCCCGGATTTCGCCAATCCCACCGGCTGGATGCGGGATTCGGAGCTCAAAACCCTGCGCCCGTTCGCCGAGCGATTCCGCGTCTACGCGGTGAACCGCGCGCCCGGCACCTCGGCGGGCACCACCATGGCCGACGTCGCCGCCCAGCACGCCGACGCCTTGCACGCGGAATTCGGCGAGCCGGTCGACGTGATCGGCGTCAGCTCCGGCGGCTCGATCGCCCTGCAACTGGCCGCCGACCGCCCCGAGGCCGTGCGGAAGCTGGTGACCGTCTCCTCGGGATACCGGCTCGAGCCGCACGCCCGGGCCGCACAGCTGAACTACGCGGAAGCGGTCGCGGCAGGCCGTCGCGGACTCCACCACGGCGCGGCGATCACCATCAAGAATCCGGCGTTCGCCCGCCTGGCCGCACCACTCATGTGGCTGGTGGATCCGTTCGTGCGCCCCAAGGACCCCGCCGCCATGCTGAACTTCATCCGCGCCGAAGACGGCTTCGACCTGACCGACCGTCTGAGTGAAATCACCATGCCGACACTGGTTCTCGGCGGTGACAGCGACGCCTGCTACCCGATCGAGAACTTTCGCCGCACCGCCGAGGGCATCCCGGACGCCCGCGCGATCATCTATCCCGGCGCGTCCCATCTGAATGCCATCAAGGACCACCGCCTGATCGCCGATGTCCTGAAATTCCTCACCACCGACTGAATTTCGGTGTCAGCCGCTCTGTCAGGCCGGTGACTGCTCGGTGTCAGGACGGCAGGCGAATGTTGCTCCCGTGATCAGGTCCCGCCAGGGGACAGCGGATTCGAAGGAGCGCAACGCCATGACCATCAACCTCACCGACCAGGATCGCCCGGAACTGCGAAAGGTCCTGCGGGACATGATCGCGGCCGGTTTCACCGGGGTGTCGCTGCGGGTGTGCGACGAGCAGGGTGAGTGGGCCGCCAGTGCCGGGGTGGCCGAGCTGGGTGGGAACGCCGAGCCGCCGATCGACGGGCACGTCCGGATCGGCAGCAATACCAAGACCTTCACCGCGACCGTGGTGCTGCAGCTGGTGGCCGAGGGCCGGATCGAGCTGGATGCCCCGGTGGCCGGATACCTGCCCGAGCTCGGGCTGGACGAGCGGATCACGGTGCGAATGGTGTTGCAGCACACCAGCGGAATCTTCAACTTCACCGGTGAGTACTTCGAGGACGGGACCGTGGTGCCCGGCATTCCCGCCACCACCGCGGGCAAGGAGTGGGTGGACAACCGGTTCAAGACCTACACCGCGGAGGAGCTGGTGCGGTTCGCGCTGGCCAAGCCGGCGCGCTTCGAGCCGGGCGCGGACTGGAGCTACTCCAACACCAACTACGCCCTCGCCAAGCTGCTGATCGAGAAGGTCACCGGCCGTTCGTTCGCCGCGGAGGCGCAGCGGCTGATCATCGGGCCGCTCGGGCTGTCGGGCACTGTGGTGCCGGGCACGGATACCGAGGTCCCCGAACCGCACGCCCACGCCTACTACCGCTACGACGATCAGACCGTCGATGTCACCAGCCAGAACCCGTCCTGGATCTCCAATGGCGGCGACATGATCTCGACCACCGCGGATCTGCGCACCTTCATCGCCGCGCTGGTGGGCGGCAAGCTGCTGCCGGCTGCGCTGCTGGCCGAGATGCTCACCCCGGAAGCCAAGGTCGGCTACGGCCTGGGCGTGTTCGTGCAGCCGCTCGCCGGAGGCGGCACCGTCATCACCCACAATGGCGGGGCCGCGGGGCACGGCGCGCTGATGTACAGCACGCCGGACGGCGGCACCATCCTGACCGCGGCGCTGAACTACATCGACGACGCCGACCTGTCGCTGGCCCCGGCGTTCCAGGCCGCGACGCAGCAGCTCGTCGACGCGGTGTTCGGGGGCGAGCAGGACTGAGATCTCGACAGCAGCGAGGGTGGACCGGCTCCGAGCCGGTCCACCCTCGTCATGCGTTGTGCCCCTGGGGACTACACGCCGATCTCGCCGCCCTTCTTCCAGACCGCGACCACGGACGGACGCGGCTGGTTGGCGCCGCCGTCGGGCCAGTGCGAGGAGGGCTTGTCGGCCGAGGCGCCGTCGGTCTCGCCCGGGTGCTGGACGCAGACCAGGACCCGGTCCTTGGTGATGATGGGGCCGCAGGTCTCGGCGCCGATGGGAACCGTGAGGAACTGCTTGGTCTCACCGCGCTTGTCGCCCTCGAGGGCGACCGAGAACAGGCCGTCATTGGACTTCAGGGCATTGCCGTCGGTGGAGATCCACAGGTTGCCGTGCGGGTCGAAGGCCAGGTTGTCCGGGCAGGAGATGGGGCTGACCTTGGTCTTGTCGAAGCCGGCGAAGTAGGTGTCGGCCTCCTTCGGGTCGCCGCAGACCAGCAGCAGGGACCAGGTGAACGCGGTGCCCTTGTGGTCGTCGACGAGCTCGAGGACCTGGCCGTTCTTGTTCTGCTTGCGCGGGTTGGCCTCGTCCACGCCGGCCTTGCCCTCGTCGCCGCGGTTCTTGTTGTTGGTCAGCGCGACGTAGACCTTGCCGGTCTTGGGGTTGGCCTCGAAGTCCTCGGGGCGGTCCATCTTGGTGGCGCCCACCTTGTCGCCGGCCAGGCGGGTGAAGACCGCGACCTCCTCGGCGGTCATGCCGTCGACCAGCGACTTGCCCTTGCCGTCGGCGCCGGTCTCCAGCAGCGGAATCCACTGGCCCTTACCGGTGAAGCCCTGATCCGAGGGGACCTTGCCGCTGCCGTCGATCTGATCCGGGTGGTCGCCGGTCAGCTTGGCGACGTACAGGGTGCCGTGATCGAGGATGGTCATGTTCGCCTTGCGCGCGGCGGCGGTGTCACCCTTCTCGATCTTCTTGGCGGACACGAACTTGTACATGTAGTCGAAGCGCTCGTCGTCGCCGGAGTAGGCGACCACGGTGCCGTCCTCGGTGACGTGGATATTGGCGGCCTCGTGCTTGAACCGGCCCATGGCGGTGTGCTTGATCGGGGTGGAGGAGGGGTCCCACGGATCCACCTCGACCACATAGCCGAAGCGGTTGGACTCGTTCGGCTCCTGCGCCACATCGAAGCGCTTGTCGAAAGTCTCCCAGCGCCGGGGCATTTCGCCCTGGCCCGCGCCCGGGTGGCCGAGGCCGTAGCGCTTGCCGCGCGCCTGCGCGGCCGGATCGGCCAGCACGCCGGCGAAGTACTGGTTGAAGTTCTCCTCGCCGGAAAGCACGGTGCCCCACGGGGTCACGCCGCCGGAGCAGTTGTTGAGGGTGCCGAGCACCTTGGTGCCGGTCGGGTCGGCGGAGGTCTTGAGCAGGTCGCTGCCCGCGGCCGGGCCGGTGAGAGTGAACTCGGTGGTGCCGGTGATGCGGCGGTTGTACTCGCCGATGACCGGGGTGAGCTTGCCCGAGCCGGCCTCGCCCTTGACGCCGACCACCGAAAGCCCGTGCGCGGCAAGGGCGATCTCGAACTGCTCGCGGGTGGGCGCATCCGGGTTGTAGCCGGCGAACATGAACGGCTCGGTGGTGTATTCGTGGTTCACCACGAGCAGGAATTCATTGTCCTTGCCGGGGACCGGCAGCAGCGCCGCGAAGTCGTTGTTGAAACCGAACTGCTTGGCCTGGGCGGCGGCGGTCTGCTTGGCGAAGTCGAACTGCGGCGCGTCCTTCAGCACGGGATCGCCCCAGCGAATGACCACGCCCTGCTCGTAGCCCTCGGGGATGACGACCGCGTCTTCCTTGTTGGGCGCGACGGCGGTGAAGTCGGTGCCGGCTCCGGTGCCCGCCTCGGCGGCGGTATTGGTGGTGGTGTCGTCGCCACAGGCGGCGAGCACGCTGCCCGCGCCGACGGCGAGCACCACCGCCGCGCCGCCCTGCAGTACGCGGCGGCGCGACATGGCGGCGACGATATCGCCGAAGTACTCGTTCTTCGAGTCGTTGGGGACCTCGTGGAAGCACGCGTTGCCACACTTGTACTGGCAGGTGACCGACGCACGCGAGGACGCGCCGTCGTGCTTCACGAAGAGGGCCAGGGGTTTCAGAGTCACTGCATGCTCCCAAGTTCGGTCGTTCGGGCGCACGGTAACCAGGTTAGGAGAGCCGGAGGAGACGGCCAGGTGAACAACCGACCAATTAGGTTGCCCTTAGTTAGCCGGAGGGATGCGGCAGCCGCCGCATCCCGCCTCCGGTCTCAGAGCACCTGGGAGAGGAACTGCCGCAGGCGCGGCGTCTCCGCATTGTCGAACAGTGCGTCCGGGGTACCGGTTTCGACCACCCGACCATGATCCATGAAGACCACCTGATCGGAAACCGAACGAGCGAAACCCATTTCGTGGGTCACCACGACCATGGACATACCGCCCCGCGCCAGCTCCGCCATGAGCGCGAGCACGCCCTTCACCAACTCCGGATCCAGCGCCGAGGTGGCCTCGTCGAAGAACATGAGCTGCGGTTTCATGGCCAGCGCCCGCGCGATGGCCACGCGCTGCTGCTGTCCGCCGGACAGATTGGCGGGCCGCACATCGGCCTTGCCCGCCAGCCCGACGGACTCGAGCTGCTCCAGCGCCAAGGCGCGCGCCTGCTCCTTGGACAGGCCGTGCAGCTTGCGCGGACCCAGCGCGATGTTCTCCGCGACGGTCATGTGCGGGAACAGATTGAAGTGCTGGAACACCATGCCGATCTTGCGGCGCAACTCGTCCGGGTTATCCCGCAGCACCGACTTCCCGTCCAGCAGGATGTCGCCCTTGCTGGGCTCGTGCAGCCGGTTGAGCACCCGCAGCAGCGTCGACTTGCCCGAGCCCGAGGGCCCGATGACGGTCGTGGTCTTGCCCGCGTCGACGTGAATGTCCACGCCGCGCAATACCTCGTTGCCGCCCAGCGTCACATGCAGCCCGGTACCGGTGAGGGAGGCACTCATGCTCCACGCCCTTCCGTGATCACGGCCTGCTCGACCGGGTCGATGGCCTTCTCGTCGCGGCCCGTGCGCATCCGGTTGTCGATGTAGTTGACCAGATGCGTGAGCGGAATCGTCAGCACCAGATACACCAGGCCCGCCGCCACCAGCGGCGATAGATTTCCGGTCTGCGCATTGAGATCCCGGCCCACCGCGAACAGTTCGCGCTGGGTCGCCAGCAGGCCCAGGAAGTAGATGAGCGAGGAATCCTTGATGAGCGCGATGAACTGGTTCATCAGCGCCGGCAGCACCCGGCGCACGCCCTGCGGAATCACCACCAGGGTCATGGCCTGCCGGTAGCCGAAGCCGATGGCGCGCGCCGCCTCCAGTTGGCCCGCCTCCACGGACTGGATGCCGGAGCGGAAGATCTCGCCGATATAGGCCGAGGCCAGCAGGCCCAGCGCCACCGCGCCCAGCCAGTACGGATTATTGCCGGTGAGGTTCTTGACCACCGGGCCCACGCCCAGGCCGATCAACAGGATGATGACCACCGCGGGCAGGCCGCGGAAGATATCGGTGTAGACGCGGGCCGGCCAGCGCAGCCAGCGCGTGCGGGAGATGCCCGCGACCGCCAGCATCATGCCGATCACCGTGCCGAGCACGCCCGAAACCACCGCCAGGATCAGGGTATTGGGCAGACCGGTCTTGATCAGGTCCGGGAAGGCCTTCTTGTAGAGCTCCCAGTCGAAGAAGGTGTCCTGCAACTGCGCCAGCGTCGACTTCGGCTGCACCGCCGAGTTGTCCGGCTTGCCGTCGGCATTCTGGGCCGCGATGGCGGCGAAGTCCGGAAGCTGCGGCGCGGGAGCGGCTTTCGATCCCGGCTTCCAGCCCGGCGGCAGCTCCCGCGGCACCCAGTCCTCGTAGAGCCGGCTGTAGGTGCCGTCGGCGATGACCGCGTCCAGCCCGGCATTGAGCGCGTCGATGAGCGGCTGATTGTCCTTGCGCACCGCGTAGCCGACGAAGTTGTTGAGGCTGAAGGTGTTCTGCACGATCGAGGTCGGATCGCCCGGCTTGATGGCGCCCACCGCCTGCGCCGACGGAGCCACCCAGGCGTCGATCTGCCCGGTCTTCAGATTCGCGTACGCGGTGTTGTAATCGGGGAACTTCACCGGATCCAGGTGCAGTTCATTGACCACGTACTCGTCCTGCACGGTGCCCTGCACCACGCCGATGCGGGTGCGGCTGTTCAGGTCCGAGAAGCCTTGGATGGCACTGCCGTTCGGCACCACCAGCGAGAAGTAGCCGAAGTCGTAGCCATTGGTGAAGCCGACGGTATTGCGGCGCGCGTCGGTGGTGGTGATATTGGACGAGCCGACATCGAAGCGGCCATTGGCCACCTGCGCCAGCAGGCCGGCGAACTCGGTGCCGGTGAACTCCACCTGTAGGCCGAGTTTGGCGCCGATGGCCCGCAGCAGCTCATTGTCGAAGCCGGTGAACGCGCCCTTGGAGTTCACGCAGATGCTCGGCGGCGCGTCCGAGAGCGTGCCGACGCTGAGCTTGCCCGGCGTGATGAGGCCGAGCTTGCTCACGTCGACGCGATCGAGCGGTTCGGTGCGCGCCGTCGTGTACTTGTCCGAGGACGGCGTCTGCGGACCGGTCGCCAGATTGGTGGGCGCCGCGCTGGCGGCCGACAGCCCGGGCGGCGAACAGAGGTCGGTGCTCTGGGCCACTGCGGGCCCGGCTCCGATCGTCGCCAGCCCGAGAGTGACCAGCAACACCCCCGCGACCGCCAGTACGCGAGGTCGCCGACCTATATGCCGGGACCTGGACGTGCGCAAGCAAACCATGACAAACCACCCTAGTGGGGGTGGTGGACATGTCCAGAGTTGCGGTCAGTCAGAGTTCTGGTCGCGCCAGCGAATGGCTTCCTCGACCCCGCTCAGGTCGTACTTCGGGCCGCTGGAACCAATCGTGAACAGCGACACTCCCTGTTCCACGTACGCCGCGGCCTGCTCCGGACCCGGCCAGCTCACCGACTTCTCGATGGCCGCCGCGTCGGTGCCGACCTCCGCGCAGTGCTCGGCCAGAATGCCGGTCTTGCGCCGCAGCACCTCCAGATCGGCGAAGCTGTGCCAGATATCGGCGTACTGGGCGACCAGGCGTAGCGTCTTCCGCTCGCCGCCACCGCCGATGAGGATGGGGATCTCGCGGGTCGGCTGCGGGTTCAGCTTGGCCAGGCGGTCGGTAATGCGCGCCATATAGTCCTTCAGCAGCGCCAATCGCGTTCCGGGCGTACCGAAGTCGTAGCCGTACTGGTCGTAGTCCTTCTGGAACCAGCCCGCGCCGATGCCCAGGATGAGACGGCCGTTGCTGATGTGGTCCACGGTGCGCGCCATATCCGCCAGCAGATCCGGATTGCGGTAGCCGCCGCCGGTGACCAGCGCACCCAGCTCGACCCGCTCGGTCTGTTCGGCAATGGCGCCGAGCATGGTCCAGCACTCGAAGTGCGCGCCCTCGGGATCGCCGGTCAGCGGATAGAAATGGTCCCAGTTGAAGACGATGTCGACGCCGGCGTCCTCGGCCCGGCGCACCGCATCGCGAATCAATCCGTAGTCGGGCGCGTGCTGCGGCTGTAGTTGAACTCCGATACGAACCGATCGGCTCATGTACATCCTCTTTTCAGGGATCCGGTATCGCGAGACCCATTCGAGGCTACTGCCTTCGTATCGACTCCGCCCGGACTGTTCGCCCGCCGCGAACTACCATCGTGCCCGGAACCGGTACCACGCCGGAGCCATCCCTCTACTACGGATCGTCCGGCACGTTCCTGCCGGTGAAGGGTTGCACCACCATGGCAACAGTGACTTTCGACCAGGCCACCCGGCTGTACCCGGGCTCGGCCAAACCCGCCGTCGACGCCCTGAACCTGGAGATCGCCGACGGCGAATTCCTGGTTCTGGTCGGCCCCTCCGGCTGCGGCAAATCCACCTCGCTGCGCATGCTCGCGGGCTTGGAGGAGGTGAGCGACGGCCGAATCCTCATCGGGGACAAGGACGTCACGCACGCCGAGCCCAAGGAACGCGATATCGCCATGGTGTTCCAGAACTACGCGCTCTACCCGCACATGAGCGTCGCCGAGAACATGGGCTTCGCCCTCAAGATGGCCAAGGTCTCCAAGGCCGAGCGCGATCAGCGCGTGCGCGAGGCCGCCAAGCTCCTCGACCTGGAGCAGTACCTGGAGCGCAAGCCCAAGGCGCTCTCGGGCGGTCAGCGCCAGCGCGTGGCCATGGGCCGCGCCATCGTGCGCCAGCCCCAGGTGTTCCTCATGGACGAGCCGCTGTCCAACCTGGACGCCAAACTGCGCGTGCAGACCCGCACCCAGATCGCGCAGTTGCAGCGCCGCCTCGGCACCACCACCGTCTATGTCACCCACGACCAGGTCGAGGCCATGACCATGGGCGACCGCGTGGCCGTGCTCAAGGACGGCCTGCTGCAGCAGTGCGCCTCCCCGCGCGACCTGTACCGCAATCCCGCCAACCTGTTCGTGGCCGGCTTCATGGGCTCCCCCGCCATGAACCTGTTCACCCTGCCGATCGAACAGGGCGTCCTCATGCTGGGCGGCTGCCCGCTGCCGCTGCCCCGCTCGGTCGCCGATGTCACCGGCGGCACCGTGGTGGTCGGCATCCGGCCCGAGCACCTCGAGCCCACCGGCAATGGCACCGGCATTGCCATGGAGGTGGACGTGGTGGAGGAGCTCGGCTCCGACGCCTACATCTACGGCCGCACCCTGGGCGCGGTCGGCGGCGACGAAACCATTGTGGCGCGCGCGGATTGGCGCAACCCGCCCGCCAAGGGCACCCGCCTCAACCTCGGGGCCGGAGCGGAGCACATCTACTTCTTCGATCCCGCCGACGGCCGCCGGCTCAACTGATTCGATACATCGACCGGCGTCGCCCTCACCGTCGGGGGCGGCGCCAGTTCTTGTTCACGCGAACACGCAGATTCTCCAGCGGCACTTCGTGTCCGGCGGCGCTGCGCAGTTCCACGCGCACCGGTTCGCCGGTCGAATCCTCGAGCCGCTCCAATGGCGGCGTGCCGTCCTGCAGGTATTCATCACCCCACTGCCACAGGGCGACGACGGCGGGGAGTAGATCCAAACCCATTCGGGTGAGCGCGTATTCGTGCCGGGTGCGCTTGCCCTCTTCCTGATACGGCCGCTTCTCCAGCAGCCCGGCCTCGGTCAGCTTGCGCAGGGCGCTCGACGCGGCCGCATCGGTGATGCCCACCCGGCTCGCGAAACCGTCGAACCTGCTGGTGCCGTAGTAGGCCTCGCGCAGGATGAGCATGGCCGACCGGGTGCCCACGATGTCCAGCGCTTTGGCGATGGAGCACGAGTCGGGCTTCCACGCGCTCAGGTCTTTGAGCGGTCCTTCCAGTACCAGCGGCATGGTGCACATCATACCCGAGCTGACTTGCCTTCAGTATTGCCAGCTCCTACTCTGACTTTAGAGCAACGAAGCCAGCTGGGGCTCGGGGGCTGCGCCCCCGACTCCCCACCCTTCTGGAAGGGATCTCCATGAGAGACGCAGTCATCGTCGAGGCGGCACGCACGCCGATCGGCAAGGGCAAGGCCAATGGGGCCCTGCACGGCGTACATCCGTCCGATCTGTTCGCACACAGCCTGCGGGAAGTGGTGCGCCGCAGCGAGATCGATCCGGCCCTCATCGACGATGTGATCGGCGGCGTGGTGACCGCCGTCGGCGAACAGGGCTCCAACCTCACCCGCCGCGCCGCCCTGGCCGCGGGTTATCCCGAATCCGTCCCGGCCACCACCGTGGACCGCCAGTGCGGCAGCAGCCAGCAGGCCATCCACTTCGCCGCACAGGGCGTCATCGCCGGGGCCTACGACATCGTGGTCGCCGGCGGCGTGGAATCCATGAGCCGAGTTCCCATGGGCGCCAACCTCATCGGCGCGGAGGACATCAGCGGGGTCGGCTTTGCCGAGCGGTATCCCGAGGGCTTGGTCCCGCAGGGCATCAGCGCCGAACTCATTGCCGCCAAGTGGGGCCTGACCCGCACCCAGCTCGACGAGTTCGCCCTCGCCAGCCACGAGAAGGCCGCCGCCGCAACCAAGAACGGCTCCTTCGAATCCCAGCTGCTCCCCCTCGCCGGTCTCACCGCCGATGAGGGCATCCGGATGGGCAGCACCCTGGAAACCCTCGCCGGCCTGCGGCCCGCCTACTACAGCGAGGAGATGGCGGCCCGCTTCCCACAGATCGGCTGGAATATCACCGCCGCCAATGCCAGCCAGATCAACGACGGCAGCTCGGCCGTCCTGATCATGACCAGCGAGCGCGCCGCCCAGCTCGGCTTCCGCCCGCTGGCCCGCCTGCACAGCTTCGCCGTGGCCGGTGACGATCCGCTGCTCATGCTGACCGCCGTCATCCCCGCCACCCGAAAGGTCTTGCGCCGCAGCGGTCTCGACCTCTCCGACATCGATCTCTTCGAGGTGAACGAGGCCTTCTCCTCGGTGGTCCTGGCCTGGGCCAAGGAAACCGGCGCGGATATGTCCAAGGTCAATGTGAACGGCGGCGCCATCGCCCTGGGCCACCCCCTCGGGGCCTCCGGCTCCCGCCTGGCCACCACCCTCGTGCACGCCATGCACGAGCGCGGCGCCCGCTACGGCCTGCAAACCATGTGCGAGGCAGGCGGTCTGGCCAACGCCACCATTTACGAACGCCTCTGATCCGCACCCGGCCCGCCGCTCGCCTCGGCGCAGCGGCGGGCCAAGCGCGCGAAGGCCTCCTGCAGGGCAGGCGGCCCGACGACCTCGATATCGGCGTCGAACCGGCAGAACGCGGCGGCCAGCGCGGGCCATGACCATGAGCCCAGCACCATCCGGCAGCGGTCCGCACCGAGTTCCTCGACCAAGCCCTCGCGGGTGAATTCGAGAACCACCGCGGCGGGGAGGTCGAGGATCACCTCGCCCCGGCACGGCCAGCCGCCGGTGCCGTCGGAGCCCTGGAACCTGCTCGCCACGAACGCGGCCACCTCCCCGCCCGGCAGCGCACGCGGATCGAAGCGCGGGCCCGTGGGAATACGCGGGGTGATCCGGTCCGCGCGGAAGATGCGCCAATCGCCGCGATCCAGATCCCAGCCGACGAGATACCAACGCCCGCTCCAGGTTACGAGGTGATGCGGTTCCACTCGGCGGGGTGGCACGAGAGCACCGTCCGGCTGCGCCCCCGCCGCCGAGGCATAGTCGAACCGCAGCACCTCGCGGGCGTGCACGGCCGCACCGAGTGTCATGAGCACCGCGCTGCCGACCTGCGGGCCGGGCCGAACCTCGGCGCCCGGCACGGCGGTGACCTCGAGCATGTCGATCCGGTGCCGCAATCGCGCGGGCATGACCTGCCGGACCGTGGTCAGCGCCCGCGCTGCGGCCTCTTCGATGCCCGCCCCCGAGGTGGTGGCCAGGTGCAATGCCACCGCGAGCGCGACGGCTTGGTCGTCGTCGAACAGCAAGGGCGGCAATTCTTTTCCCGCGTCCAGGCGATATCCCCCGTCCGGACCCTTGATCGCCGCGATCGGATACCCGAGTTCACGCAGGCGGTCGACATCGCGGCGCACCGTGCGCGGGCTGATGCCCAGCCGATCGGCGAGCAAGGCTCCCGGCCAGTCCCGGCGGGACTGGAGCAAGGAGAGCAGCGCCAGCAAGCGCGCTGAGGTCTTCGGCATGAATCCGATTCTCCCCAGGGAAGAGGACACATCCTGTCCTCTTCCCTTGCGAGGGTGGTCCCCATGTCCATCAACACCGTGACCCACCTGAACTTCCGCGGCGAGGCCCGCGCCGCGCTGACCTTCTACCAGTCCGTCTTCGGCGGCGAAACAATCGTCGTGACCTACCGGGACGCCGGAAACGTCCGGACTCCCTCCGATGCGGACCATGTGATGTGGGGTCAGGTGACGGCCGCCGACGGCTTCCGCGTCATGGCCTACGACGTGCCCGCGGCCATGCCGTGGGAGCCCGGCACGAACTCGTTCTTCGTGTCGGTCCGCGGCGACAAGACCGAGGAGATCACCGCCTGCTGGGAGAAGCTCGCCGACGGAGCGGCCATCGTCCAGCCCCTGGGCGCGGCACCGTGGGCGCCGCTCTACGGAATGCTCCGAGACCGATTCGGCGTCACCTGGGTGCTGGACGTCGCGTGAAAGCCGTTATCTCACACCGATATCGCGATCATCGCGGCCAGTAGACCCAGCACCCACGACAAGGCCAGCAGCGGGAAGGCCACCAGCGCCGTCGGCCACGCCCGCTGCCCCAATCCGCGCGCCTGAAACATCCAGAGCGGAACGACCATGAGGGTCACGACAATCCCGAACCAGGCGATCGCGTACGCGACGGGCAGGTACCGGGCCTGGCCCGGCTCCCGGACCAGGCCCTCGTACTCCGGGACGAAGGCCGCCAGCACCCAACCCGCGGCGCACGCGAACAGGTAAATCAGCGCCGCGACAACAAGATCGGCCCAGCCCCATGGCGGCCGCCGCCACTCCGCCATACCTCCAGCATCCCCCGGTCTCCGGGGGATGCACCATCGTCGGCCGGACTCACACGAGGAAGAATCCGATCGCACCGCACACGAGGATGATCGGGAGCGCGAGGGCGGACCAGATCCAGGCTTTGCGGCCGGTCATGGCGGCGACCGCGGTGACGACCAGCGCTCCCATCAAGGCGAGGGACATGCCGCCGCCGGCGATGAGCAGGCCCAGCAGGGCCGAGCTCGGCGGACGCTGTACCGCGCAGTCGACCGAGAAGTCCCGCGCCACCACGGTGCACTTGTTGTGGATCAGGTCGAAGACCTTGCCGAACAGGGCATAGGACCAGCCCGCGACCGCCAGGACGTCCACCACGAACAGCAGTGCGCCCAACAGCACATCCTTGCGCCGCAGCGATGCGGACGCGACCGGCGGCGCGGCTTCCGCGGCGGAATCGCCCGGGCCGCTGTCCATTCGGGCAATCGGTGCGCGCTGGGTGGGGCCATCCACATCGAAAGATTCACCGGTGGCCACCGGATACTGCTGCGGCAGTTCACCACTCGTATTCGGCCCGAATGCCGGAGCGCCCGGTCCCCGCTGCACGGGCAGGCCGCCCGTTCCCGGTCCGCGCTGTACGGGCAGACCACCGGTTCCCGGGCCGCCCGCGCCCGGATGTGAAGGCGGGCCACCGGGACCCGACGGCCGCGAACGGTCGCCCGGGCCCTGAGGAGGTGCGCCACCCGGACCATGCCCCGGTCCACCCGGACCTCGTGCAGGTCCGCCCGGACCTGACACAGGTCCGTCGGGACCCTGCGGGCGCTGCGGGCCACCGGGCATCGGGTGCCCCGGACCGCCCGGGCCCTGCGGACCACCCGGCCCCCGCGGATGCGCGGGAGCACCCTGATCCTGCGGACCACCCGGCCCTCGCGGATGCGCGGGAGCGCCCTGATCCTGCGGACCGCCCGGGCCTCGCGGATGCGCGGGAGCACCCTGATCCTGCGGGTGCCTGGGGCCCTGCGGATGCGGCGGACCACCCGGGCCCTGCGCTCCTTGTGGACCACCCGGGCCCTGATGACCGCCCGACCCCTGCGGTCCCTGATGACCACCCGACCCCTGCGGACCACCCGACCCCTGCGATCCCTGTGGACCACCCGGGCCTTGAGATCCTTGTGGACCGCCCGGCCCCTGCGGACGGCCCGGCCCTTGCGAATTGCGTGGTCCGCCCGAATGCGGCGGCTGCCCCGACCCGCCCGGATGCTGCGGCTGTCCGGGCCCGCCCGGATGCCGGGCCTGTGCCGGATCACCCTGCTGCGGTGGCAGATCCGGGCCGCCCGAGATGCGGATCTGACCCGGGTCGCCGAGGCCGCGCGGGTACGGCGCATCGCCCGGGCCGGGTACGGAATTCGAGCGGGGATTGTCCGCACCGGGACGCCGCGGTTCATTGGGCGGGTACATATCGCTGGGCTCCCCCGGTGTCGATGGTCGGTCTCTCGCATTCTGTCCTCGCCACGGGCCCGCCGCCACTCCGTTACCCGCTACCTGGCCGAAGTCCGCTGAATGCCCGCCGCGAGTAGGCTCCCCGGCAATGACCGACAGCGCCTCCGCACCCGCTTACGACGCCGCGATCGTCTACGCCATTCCCCTGCGAACCCGGTTCCGCGGGATCACGGTTCGCGAGGGCATGCTCATTCCCGGGCCGAACGGCTGGGGCGAATTCTGTCCCTTCCCCGAATACGACGACCGCGAGGCCGCCGCCTGGCTGGCCACCGCCGTCGAGCAGGCGACGATCGGCTGGCCGGAACCGGTCCGGGATCGGGTTCCGGTCAACTGCATCGTCCCCGCCGTCGGCCCCGACCGCGCGCGTGAGATCGTCGCCGCCTCGGGCTGCGGCACCGCCAAGGTGAAGGTCGCCGACCACCCGGACTCACTGTCCGAGGACCTCGACCGGGTGGCCGCCGTGCGTGACGCCCTCGGCCCCGGCGGCGCGGTCCGCGTCGACGCCAATGCGGTCTGGGACGTGGACACCGCCGTCGCGCGGATCAAGCAGATCGACAGGGCGGCAGGAGGTTTGGAATACGTCGAACAACCCTGCCGCACCATCGAGGAACTCGCCGCCGTCCGCCGCCGCGTGGACGTGCGCATCGCCGCCGACGAATCCATCCGGCGTGCGGAGGATCCCCTGCGCGTGGCGGTGGCGGGCGCTGCCGACGTCGCCGTCCTGAAATGCACTCCCCTCGGTGGCGTCCGCCGCGCACTTCAGGTCGCCGAGGCCGCCGGCCTGCCCTGCCTCGTCTCCTCCGCGCTGGAAACCAGCGTCGGCCTCGCCGCCCAGATCGCCCTGGCCGGAACACTTCCCGACCTCGACTTCGCCTGCGGCCTGGACACCCTGTCGCTGTTCACCGGCGACCTGGTGACGGATGCGGTGCGGCCGGTGAACGGATACCTGCCTGTTCCCCGGCAGGCACCGGTCCCCGACCCCGAGCTGCTGAACCGATATCAGCACCCGGACCCCGAACGCGTCACGTGGTGGCGTGACCGTCTGACCCGTGTCCGCACACTCCTGGCCGCCTGAGCGCGTACGCACTCCTGGCCGCCTGAGCGCGTACACAGAACCCTCACCCGTCATCCCGGCACGCGCCTCACCCGTCATCCCCGCACGCGCCTCACCCCGTCATCCCGGCATGCTTTTGGCCGGGATCTCCTACGGTGCTGCGGATTCCGGCCAAGAGCACGCCGGAATGACGAGGAACTCAGTCCGCGACGAGAGCGGTGCTCAGGCGGCCCGGGATGCTGCCGTGCCACGCGGTGGCGGCGCGTTCTCGCTGACGTCGGATCAGGTAGCGGCCGGGCGCGATGCCGCTGCCGCCGTGTTCCGGGTGCAGCAGGTAGGCGATGCCGCTGGTGTCGAGGCAGCCGAGGGCAAGGCCCTCGCTGTCGCGGACGCGTGAGGTCCAGCGGCAGCTGCCCGGGTCCGCCACCAGCACATGCGGATTCGCGCCGCTACCGCCGCGAACGACCTCGATTCCGGTGGGCGGCAGCTCGGTCCAGCGCACATTGAACACGCTCACCTCGGGAACCAGATCGAGCGGAATGACGATCAGATCGCCTTGAGCTTGTATGCCCGCTATGACGGGAATGGTGGCCTCGCGGTCCACATGGGCGAGAACGTCCACGCCGGTGCGGTCGCTGAGATCGGAGACGGTCGGGTCGACAAACAGGGAAGTCATAGTGATCACCTCGGGTCCGTACGAGTTTCGAGTTCATGTGCGGCGCTCCAGCCGTGCGTACTGCACGCCGCTGAGCCCGTATGTCCAGCCGACGGCCTCGATCGGGTCGTCGAAGATGTCGGGTACATAGAGGCCATAGCGGCGGCGGGTGCCGTCGCGTTCGCGGGAACCGTTGACCACCAGCAGCAATCGGGTAGTGCCGCGCCAGCCACGGTCGGGTGATTCGTATAGTCGTAGTTCTGCGCCCGGATTCCCGGGATCGGGCGCGTGCGACAGCAACGTGAGCCCGGTCTGTTCGATATAGGAATCCCAGCCGATGCGTTCGATCGCGGCGCGGCGCACCTCTATACTCGGCGTCTCCCGGATCCGTTCGATAGTCGGCGCGGTCATCACCCACTCCGGCACCGGCGTCCCGTGCAGCACGAATATGCCCGCATCATCGGCGAATTCGACTGCACGGTACTGGTCGTGGTGCAACCTCACCTCGCCGGACAGCGCCCCCGCCTGCGGTTCGGTATGCACCGCGATCGGGCGTTCGGCCATGATGCATCGACGCGGGCCGGGCCACCACCAACCCGTCGACCGGGCCAGCGCCACCCAGTGCGCCAGCTGCTGCGCGGCATCGCGGCGATAGCCGAAAAGCCCAGCCGTCTGACAGATATCGAAGAACGCGGTTTCCCACAGGTCATACCGCTCGTATCCGGCAATGCCGCCGCCATTCCCCGCTTCGCCGAGCAATGCGGTCCGCAGCGGCCGATACACGCTGTCGGCCAGGGTTTCCCGCAGTGGCTGGTGCACCACCGCCTCCAATACGCGACGGACCGAGATGCCCGCGTCGAGCATTTCCCGGGGCGTCATGGTGGCGAGCTCACCCAGAGAGACAGCGGCGCCGAGCATCGTCCACCCGCCCGTGGGCTCGATGCGCGCCATTATCCGATGCCGCATTTCGGATCTCAGGACGATCAGTCGCTGCAGGAGCGGCCATTGCCGAATGGGTTTGCCGTGGTCCGGGCGACCCAGTCCATCCGGCAGCGCGCTCGGATCCGACCGGAGTACATCGGCTGCTGCCGTGGGTGACGGCACCCACTCGAATTCCGGTGGTGGTTCACCCAATAGCCGGTACAACTCGGTGACGGCACTCTCGGCGGCATCCCGATCGGCTGGTTCAGTGGATAGTCCGATGCGCAGCCATTCGTCCCGCAATCGACAGGCGGTCTCGACTCGATCGGCCAGGGGAATCCCGCGGGCATTGCGCCGCTGCGGGGATGACGCGGGGGTCACCGCTTCGAGGCGGTGGCCGCCTTTCCGTAGAAGGAGATCATGTTTTCGATCATGACATCGGAATCCGGATCACGCAATCAGGCGATGCGCACGCCACAGGAGTACATGGTGGTGCGCAGCAGCAGCGCGGCCTCGGGGCCGATGATGCCGTCCACCAGATCCAGGTAGCGGGCGCAGAATTCGGGGCCGTGCGCGGCGGTCTCGGACCGGGCGGGTTCGAGGTGGTGGGCGAGTTCGTGCAGAATCACCAATTCCCTTAGCGCCCAGGCATTTCGGCGGTGCACCACACTGTCGGGGCGGTTGACGCTGCGCAGCGGGACCGCCAGCACGGCGCCCTCGACCTCGTAGTGCGCGGCCTCGGCCCCGGCGCGCGCCCGGACGGTCACCGGTTCGGCGGCCCGATCCCAGTGCGCGCGTACCCAATTCAGCGCCAGCACGCGATCGACGTAGGTCTGCACCGATTCCACCGAACCGAAGCGCCGCTCGATCGGCAAGGTCAGGTTCGACCCGTGCATCTCGATGGTGCGCGCGCCGAACTCGTCGGCCCGGTCGAACATCCGCCGCACCAACTGTTCGGCGTCATAGACCCGCGACCGTTGCGAATCCCGAGGGCTCATGCCGATTCCGCCGAATTCGTCAGCACGGGCGCATGGTCACGGGGCACTGCCGTCTCCCGCGCCGCGAGTGAGCCGTCCGCGCGCCGCGCCCAATTCGGGCGAGTTGTTCAGCCGGGCGGCCCGGCCCGCCCGGTCGCCCGCGCGGCGCGCGGCCGCGGAGTATCCGGCGGATGCCTGCGGGCCGCGCCAGGTGCCGCGCGCCTCGGAGGTGCTGGTGTAGAAGTCGACGAGTTCGAGTTCCTTGTCCCGCAATGCCAGTGCCGTTCCGGCAGCAGCGATGTCGCCGTTTGCCGAGGCGTCGGCCCGGACGGCGTCGGCCTCCACTTCGGCCTTGACCTCGGCGAGGCGGCGGCCGATGCGCTCGGCGAAGGCCATCTGGAAGTTCAGCCGGGCGGTGACCGCGGCGACCGGGGCCTGCACCTTGCGCTGGACCTTCCGGCCGAAGCGGGACTCGACCACGATCTTCTCGGCGGTGGCGCTCCGGTACGACCCCGATTTGATGTAGTGGTCCGAGGCCCGCACCATCTGCACGAGCAGGCTCGTGTACAGCGATTCGCAGGTGTCGATATCGGAGTCGAATCCGTAGGCGTACACCGTGGTCGAGGTGCGAGTCACATCACAGCGCACGTCATTGGCGGTGGCGATGGCCACGAACAGCTGCACGTAGGTGCGCAGCCCGCGCTTGCCCGCCTCGCCGATGGGGATGACCCGCTGCACCGGGACCGGCCGGCGCTCCCGGCTCGCGATGTGCGCCCGCGCCACCGTCAGATCGATGGCCGAGCGAGTCGCCAGCTTCTGCGCCGCCGCGAGGAAGGCCTCGGCTTCGTGTTCGTTGTCGGTGGATTCGGCTTGGCGCAGCAATCCGCCGATTCGGGTGAGGAGTTTGTCCTGGGAAGCCATCGGCAGTCAGCCTAGCTGGGGCGATACGCGCCGGGGGTGGTGCGAAGTCCGAGGTAGTCCCGGCGCGGGGAACCTCCACCATGTATCTTCCCTTGTGCAACCGGCTGAGTGTGCTGCCGCTCACGTCTCGATCTGGAGTATCCGCGATGGTGTTGAAAAAGGTGTCGTCCCTACGATCGTCGCTCGTGCCGCGTGCTGCCATAGCGGTCACGTCGGCGGCGCTGCTGACGGCGACTTTCGCCGCGGGCTGCTCCAGCGACAGTGGTAGCAACCCCACCTCGCAGAACCTCACCGGCCGCGGCCCCATCACCTACGTCGAGGGCAAGGACACCACCGAGACCGGTGCGGTCAAGCAGCTCATCGAGCGCTGGAACGCCACCCACCCGGATGAGAAGGTGACGTTCAAGGAGCAGTCCAACGACGCCTCCCAGCAGTACGACGACCTGGTGCAGCATCTGCAGGCCAAGTCGGCGGACTACGACGTCATCGCCATGGACGTGCCGTGGACCGCGGAGTTCGCGGCCAAGGGCTGGATCCAGCCGCTGAAGGACTCCTTCGCCATCGACACCTCGACGCTGCTGTCGCCGCCGGTCGCCTCGGCCACCTACAACGGCACCCTCTACGCCGCGCCGCGCAATACCAATGGCGGCCTGCTGTTCTACCGCAAGGATCTGGTGCCCGAGCCGCCGAAGACCTGGGCGGAGATGCTGTCGCACTGCCCGCAGGCCAAGGCCGAGAACATCGGCTGCTACGCCGGGCAGTTCGCCCCCTACGAGGGTCTGACCGTGAACGCGGCCGAGGTCATCAATGCCTTCGGCGGCAGCTTCGTGGGCCCGGACGGCAAGTCCCCCACCGTGAACAGCCCGCAGGCCCGCGCCGGCCTGCAGACCCTGGTCGACTCCTACAAGAACGGCGACATCCCGAAGGAGGCCATCTCCTTCAAGGAGCCGGAGAGCCAGCAGGCCTTCGTCAGCGGCAAGCTCATGTTCATGCGCGGCTGGCCGTCCTCCTACGGTGACGCCGGCTCGGACGCCTCGGCCGTGAAGGACAAGTTCGGCGTCGCCCCGCTGCCCGGCAAGGACGGCATCGGCGCCTCGACCCTGGGTGGCTACAACGCCGCCATCAGCTCCTTCTCCAAGAACAAGGCCACCGCGCTGGACTTCCTGCGCTTCCTGATCTCCGAGGACGCCCAGCACATCGTGGCCTCGGGCGCGCTGCCGTCGGTGCGGGCCTCGGTCTACGACGATCCGGCGCTGATCGCCAAGATGCCGTACCTGCCCGCGCTCAAGGAGTCCATCGCCTCCGCGGTGCCGCGGCCGGTCACCCCGTTCTACACCGCGGTGTCGAAGGCCGTGCAGGACAACGCCTATGCTGCCCTGACTGGAACCAAGTCCGTCGACGACGCGATCATCGGTATGCAGAAGGGCATCGAGACCGCCGGGTCGTAGGCCCCGCCTGCCGAGTCTTGTCGCCCGCAGGAGAAGAGAAAAGGTGTCACGTCCTTCGGGAGCGGCCGATGTCGAGCCGCCCGGCATGACCAAGTCGTCCGCGAAACCCGAACCGTCACAGCGCAAGCGCCGAGCCGCCCTGAGCGACTCGGCCAAGGCGTGGCTGTTCGTCACCCCGGTGCTCATCGCACTGGCCGTGGTCATCGGCTATCCGGTCGTCCGCGCCCTGTACATGTCCTTCCAGAAGGACGCCGGGCTGGACACCGCGACCGGCATGTTCGTGGAGGGCGGCAACGCCGGCTTCAGCAACTACACGCACTGGCTGCTGCAGCAGTGCACCAACAGCCTCGGTGAGACGGTCAGCTGCCCGACCGGCAATCTCGGCTCGCAGTTCTGGCTGGCCATCGGCGTCACCCTGTTCTTCACCGTGGTGACGGTCACGCTGGAGGCCACCATCGGCCTGGGCATGGCCGTCATCATGGGCAAGACCTTCAAGGGCCGCGCCCTGCTGCGCGCCGCCGTGCTGATTCCGTGGGCCATCCCCACCGCCGTCACCGCGCGGTTGTGGGAGTTCATGTTCCAGTACGACGGCGTGGTGAACCGGGTGCTGGGCACCCACATCCTGTGGACCGCCGACGCCTGGCCGGCGCGGTTCGCGGTCATCATCGCCGACGTGTGGAAGACCACGCCGTTCATGGCGCTGCTGATTCTGGCGGGCCTGCAGGTCATTCCGGAGGACGTGTACGAGGCGGCGCGGGTGGACGGCGCCTCGGCCTGGCAGCGGTTCGTGCACATCACGCTGCCGCTGCTCAAGCCGGCGCTGCTGGTGGCCATTCTGTTCCGCACCATGGATGGGCTGCGGTTGTACGACCTGCCGGCCATCATGACGCAGAACAATCCGGCCACCCGGCCGATCTCCGCGCTGGTGGTCGACCAGGTGCGGGTGGGCGCGAACAGCGCCTCGGCCTTGTCGGTGATCACCTTCCTGTTGATCTTCGCCGTGGCTTTCATGCTGGTGAAGGTGCTGGGCGCCAATGCGGTTCGCACCCAGGAAGCACAGCGGGAGGCGCACTGATGAGTATCGACATGGCGAAAGAGCCCGCGGGAGCGCCGGTGCCGGTCGCGAGAACCACTGTCCGGCAGTCGGTTCCGTGGACGAAGAAGCTGGCTTCGGGCCGGGTGTACCTGGGCGCGCTGATCGTGCTGATCTGGGGTCTGGGGCCGTTCTACTGGATGGTCGTGACCGCGCTGCGCGATCCGATCTACCAGTTCGACAACACGCCCTGGCCGACTCACCTCACGCTGGAGAACTTCCGCAACGCCTTCGACACCAGTCGCGGCAATGATTTCGGGCGGGCGCTGGGCAACAGCGTCATCATCGGATCCATCACCACGGTGGTCGCGCTGCTGATCGGCGTCATGGCGGCGTACGCGCTGGCGCGGCTCACCTTCAAGGGCAAGTACCTGGTGTCCGGGCTCATCCTGAGCGCGTCCATGTTCCCGGTGGTGGTGCTGGTGACGCCGCTGTTCCAGCTGTTCACCAATATCGGCTGGATCGGGCAGTACCAGGCCATGATCATTCCGAACATCTCGTTCGTGCTGCCCATGACGGTGTACATCCTGGCGTCGTTCTTCACCGAGCTGCCGTGGGAGCTGGAGGAGGCCGCGCGCATCGACGGCGCGTCGCGGTTCCAGGCCTTCCGGTTGATCATGCTGCCGCTGGCCGCGCCGGCGGTGTTCACCACGGCCATCCTGGCGTTCATCGCGGCGGTCAACGAATACCTGCTGGCGCGACTGCTCTCCAGTGACGCCACCGAGCCGGTGACCGTGGCCGTCGCCCGGTTCTCGGGCAACAACCCGCAGGTGCAGCCGTACGCGGCGATCATGGCGGCGGGGACCATCGTCACCATTCCCCTGGTGATCATGGTGCTGCTGTTCCAGCGCCGCATCATCTCCGGTCTCACCGCCGGTGGTGTGAAGAGCTGACGCCCTAGGCGTGCAGGGGTCCGGGAGCTAAGCCCCCGGACCCCTTAGGCCTGCGGCCCGCGGCTCCGGCCCCCGGGTCCCTATTCCCGTCGCCAATTCCCCGGACACCGTCGGTGTGTCGTCTAGCATGGGTCGCGCCGCACGCTGATTCGCGGCGTCCTGAAGCAAAGCAAGCTTTTTCGACGCTCCGAAAGGGGATGCTCGTGAGCTCGTCCCGCAAGCGGCGCCGCGGCGAACCGGCGCCGTACGCCACCATGGCCGGGTGGAACGAGCTGGCGACCCAGGCCTCGCGGCGGGCGCCGACGCACAGCAAGCCGCGCCGCCGCCCCAAACCTCCCAAACCACCCGCGTCCAAGATCGCGCCGGGTAAGACGCGCGGACAGCGCATTCGGCGGGTTCTGCTGGCGCTGTTCTGCATTTTCTTCGTGGTGCCTGCGCTGCTGCTCGGACTGGCGTACTGGAGTGCGGAGATTCCGGATCCGGAAGCGGTGCAGACCAATCAGATCGCCACCATCCTCACCTCGGACGGGCAGTCGGTCATCGCCAAAGTCGTTCCGCCGGACGGCAATCGCACGCCGGTTCCGCTGGACGACGTCCCGGAGCACATGCGGCTGGCCATGCTCTCGGCCGAGGATCGCAACTTCTACACCAATCCGGGCTATTCCACCTCCGCCTTCGTTCGCGCGGCGCGGGATAACTTCATGGGCAAGGAGGACGCCGGCGGCGGCTCCACCATCACCCAGCAGTACGTCAAGAACGCCTTCCTGAGTTCCGAGCGGACGCTGAGCCGCAAGATGCGCGAGCTCATCATCTCCGCCAAGATGGCGCGGCAGTGGTCCAAGGACGACATTCTCGCCGCGTACCTCAACACCATCTACTACGGGCGCGGCGCGTACGGCATCGCGGCCGCCGCCAAGGCGTACTTCGCCAAACCGGTCCCGGAACTGACCCTCGCCGAGAGCGCGATCCTGGCCGCGGTGGTGCGCACGCCGTCCATCCTGGATCCGGAAACCCACCTCGACCAGCTGCGCGCCCGCTGGGTGTACGTGCTCGACGGCATGGTGGAGATGGGCGTGCTCAATCGGAACGAGCGCGCCACCACCCAGTTCCCGGACATCGTCCCGGTCACCGAGCTCAACGACAGCATTCCGCGCGGGCCCGAGGGCCTGATCCGCGCCCAGGTGCTGCGCGAGCTGCGCGACTCCGGCATTTCCGAGTACGAGCTGAATACCGGTGCGCTGCAGATCATCACGACCATCGACGCGCGTGCCCAGCAGGCCGCGCTGGATTCCGTGGGCGGGGTGCTGGGCGGGCAGCCGGGCGAACTGCGCACCGCGGTGGTGTCCATCGATCCGCGCACCGGCGCGGTGCGCGCCTACTACGGCGGTCCCGACGGCATCGGCTTCGATTTCGCGCAAGCCCCCTTGCAAACCGGTTCCGCATTCAAGACCTTCGCCGTGCTGGCCGCGCTGCAACAGGGCATCTCACTGTCGTACAAGATCGACAGCGAACCGCTCACCGTGAACGGCCAGAAGATCCAGAACGTGCAGGGCGAGAGCTGCGGCACCTGCTCGCTGGGCGAGGCCTTCAAGCGGTCGCTGAACACCAGCTTCTACCGGCTCACCCAGGCGCTGTTCGAAGGCCCCAAGGCGATTGCCAATGCCGCCCACCAGGCCGGCATTCCGGAGCAGATTCCCGGCGTGCCGGGCAAAACGCTGACCGAGGAGGACGGTCCGCCGCTGCCGTCCATCGTGCTCGGCGCGTATTCGGTGCGTCCCATCGACATGGCCTCGGCCTACGCGACGCTCGCGGCCTCCGGCGCCTACCGCGCCCCGTACTTCGTGCAGAAGGTGATCACCGGCGACGGCCGCGTACTGCTCGACCGGGAAGCCGATCCGCAGCCCTCCGAACAGCGCATCACCCCCGCCGTGGCCGATACCGTCACGCAGGCCATGCTGCCGATCGCCGCCTACTCCGGTAAACCGCTGGGCGGCGGCCGCGCCTCCGCGGCCAAGACCGGCACCACCCAGCTCGGCGAGACCGGTGACAACAAGGACGCCTGGATGGTCGGCTTCACCCCGTCGCTGTCCACCGCGGTGTGGGTGGGAACCGAACAGTCCCAGCCGATTCGGACCGCCCGCGGCGGCGCGGTCTACGGATCCGGCCTGCCCGCCGACATCTGGAAGCAGACCATGGACGGCGCGCTGGAAGGCACTCCCGCCGAAGCGTTCCCGAATCCGGAACCCATTCCCGGCTCACCGCCCAGCAATGCCAATTGGGACATCCTCAACCCCGGTCCCGGCGGCCAGCAGGAGCCGATCGTCATCATCCCGCCCGCGCCCCCGCCGCGTCAGGTGGAAATCTTCCCTGGCCTCAGCATCCCGGTCCCGGGTTAGATGTATTCGCCCACCCCGATTCGGGGGGTGCGGGCCAACGCCCGCGCAGTTGATCATGAAATACAACAACGCGCCCCCACACGCGCAACGGCGGATATTGTGGAAACCGGCCACCGGTGCCATCGACTCCGGACGACGGTGGCAGGATGCGGGTTGGGAGCAGGGTGGGGTCGGAGACAGCACGAGACATAGGGGCGACGCCGGTGGATTTCAATGTCGTTGAACGCCACGAGACGCTGGTGGCCGGAACGGTGCTACGCAGCCCGGCGCTCGCGGTCGAGGGACCGCGCCGCGCCAAGGTCGAGGAGGCGTGGAAGCGCAACCTCGCCCGCAGCCTGCCCGGACCGCCCGCCACCGCGTATGTCGATCACGCGCCCGAGATCGGCTCCTATCTGACCCACATCGTCGGCTACCGGCTGCGCACCCTGGACGACCTGCAGCCCGGCGATGTGCTGGCCCGCATTCCGGCGGGAAAGTTCGCCCGCTTCACCCGCAGTGGTGACAATCTGGGCGACACCATCGCCTCCATCTGGCGCATGGTCTGGGATCTCGAGGCGTCGGGCACGCTGGTACGCGCCTACACCGGGGATTTCGAGCGCTATCCGGACGTCCGGACGGTGGAGGTTTTCGTGGCGCTCGATCCGAGCGCGGAGGGGTAGGGGCCGTGGATTTCGAAATCGTCACCCTGGAGGCGTTCCTCGTCGGCGGGCTCACCATCCCGCTGGCCGGTCGCGAGGTGACCGCCCGCGACCTGGACCTGGTGAACTTCACCTGGGACCGCTACCTGGCCCGCGAGAAGAAGGCCGAGCGCGTCGCCGCCTACATCGGCCAGAACGACCACGCCGTGGCGGTGCTGGGCTACGAACTCGCCAACCTCGACGGCCTCGACATCGGCGACGTCATGACCCGCATCCCCGCGGGCCGCTACGCCAAATTCGTTGTCTCCGACAAGCCTTACGACCTCCTCCGCACCGCCTGGGCCAAGGTCGCCAAGGCCGAGAACGCGGGCACCATCACCCGCTCCCACGCCGCGGAGATCGAGCGCTACACGGGCCCGACGAGCGTCGAGGTCTACGTCTCCCTCGACTGAGGAGTGAAAAGCTAAGGGCAGGTTCGCGATTGGATCGCGAACCTGCCCTTCCCTCACCTGTGCGCGAGTAGGCGCTACTCGGCCCCGATGATGAAGGCTTCCAGCTGCGCGCGGGCGATGTCGTCGGCGAGCTGCTTCGGCGGGGACTTCATGAGGTACGCGGAGGCCGGGATGACCGGTCCGCCGATGCCGCGATCCTTGGCGATCTTGGCGGCGCGCACGGCGTCGATGATGATGCCGGCGGAGTTCGGCGAGTCCCACACCTCGAGCTTGTATTCGAGGTTCAGCGGCACGTCACCGAAGGCGCGGCCCTCGAGGCGCACGTACGCCCACTTGCGGTCGTCCAGCCAGCCCACGTGATCGGACGGGCCGATGTGCACGTCGTTGGCGCCCAGTTCCTTCTTCAGGTTGCTGGTCACGGCCTGGGTCTTGGAGATCTTCTTGGACTCCAGGCGCTCACGCTCGAGCATGTTCTTGAAGTCCATGTTGCCGCCCACGTTCAGCTGCATGGTGCGGTCCAGCTGCACGCCGCGGTCCTCGAACAGCTTGGCCATGACGCGGTGCGTAATGGTGGCGCCGACCTGCGACTTGATGTCGTCACCGACGATCGGCACGCCCGCGTCGACGAACTTCTGCGCCCACACCGGATCGGAGGCGATGAACACCGGCAGCGCATTGACGAACGCCACGCCCGCGTCGATGGCGCACTGCGCGTAGAACTTGTCGGCCTCCTCCGAACCCACCGGCAGGTAGGAAACCAGCACGTCGACCTTGGCGTCCCGCAGAGCCTTGACCACGTCGACCGGCTCGGCGTCGGACAGCTCGATGGTCTGGGCGTAGTACTTGCCGATGCCGTCGAGGGTCGGGCCGCGCAGCACGGGGACGCCGGACGGGGGCACATCGGAGATCTTGATGGTGTTGTTCTCGCTGGCGAAGATCGCATCGGAGAGATCGAAGCCGACCTTCTTCGCATCCACGTCGAACGCGGCGACGAACTTCACATCGCGCACGTGGTAGGGACCGAACTTGACGTGCATGAGGCCGGGAACGGTGGAGTTCTCGTCCGCGTCCTTGTAGTACTGCACGCCCTGAACCAGCGACGAGGCGCAGTTGCCCACGCCGACAATGGCCACGCGAACTTCGGTGGCGCCCTCAGCCGTGTTGATTTCACTCATGGCCGATATTTCCCTCTTTCTGTGGTGCCGCCTTCGTCGATTGCTCCGCAGCAATCAACTCGTTGAGCCAGCGCACTTCGCGCTCGCTTGATTCGAGACCGAGTTGATGGAGCTGGCGGGTGTAGCGATCCAGTTGCCCGCTGGCGCGTTTGATCGCCTCCCGCAGTCCTTCTCGGCGCTCCTCGACCTGCCTCCGCCGCCCCTCCAGGATCCGCATCCTCGCTTCCGCGGGGGTGCGGCTGAAGAAGGCCAGATGAACGCCGAAGCCGTCGTCGGTGTAGTTCTGTGGTCCGGTATCGGCCAGCAGTTCGTTGAACCGCTCCCGTCCGGTGTCAGTCAGTTGGTAAACCCGCCGGGCTCTGCGCGTCGCCAACCCCAGCGGGGTCTCCTCCGCGATGAGCCCGTCGGTCTGCATGCGCCGCAGGGTCGGATACAGCGACCCGTACGAGAATGCCCGGAACGGGCCCAGCAGACCGGTCAATCGCTTGCGTAGCTCGTAGCCGTGCATGGGCGATTCGAGGAGCAGCCCGAGGATTGCCAACTCGAGCACCGGGCCTCACCTCCCTGACTGTTCTTCTCAGATCTAACCGATGGATGCAGTTCCAAACTATATCGCGCCGATATAGTTGCGCCACTCATCCGACTCCGTGAGAACCCTGAGAGTCGATCGGGGGCGTGCGGGGGTCGTACCGCCGCAAGTACTCTGGGTCGCGTGCGAATACAGCGGCAGGTAGTGGACTATGCGCTCCGGCGCCGGTCACTGCTGGCCGACGTCTATGCGGGGCGGGTCGCGGTCGCGGAAGTGTGCGATGCGAATCCCTATCTGTTGCGTGCGGCCAAATTCCATGGGCGGGGGAGCGAGGTCACATGCCCCATCTGCAGGAAAGAGCAGCTCACCCTCGTAAGCTGGGTCTACGGCGACGGGCTGGGACCGGTCGCCGGCTCTGCCCGCACACCGGAGGAACTGGTGCGGCTGGCCGAGACTCGCGAGGAGTTCTCGGTGCATGTCGTGGAGGTGTGCCGGACCTGCAGTTGGAATCATCTGGTGCAGTCCTATGTGCTGGGCGTGGCCCCGGCGCCGACGGGACGCCGCCGGGCCGGCACGCGCCGCACGGCCGCCGAATGAAAGGCCACGTCGACTGCTGATCCGCGGGCACGCAGCACGTGCCCGCCGCGGTGCACGTGACCGCATCGAGCCAACAGGACCGTATTTTCGAGTAGTTATTGGAGATCCAGGCTGTGACATCGCCCTATGACGACGGACCGCACGGCGGCCGCCCCCAGCGCGGCGGTTCGCACCCCGGCCCCGGCGGCTACCCGCCGCCCCGACCGGCAGGTCCGCCGCCCGGCGCACGGCAGCCGCAGGGTCGTCCAGGGCAGGGTCCGGGCGCGCCCGGGCGCGGTCCGGTCCCGGGTCCCGGCGGCGTGCCGCCGCGCGGACCCAATGGCCAGCCGCCGCGCGGCCCGGTGCCGCCGCAGGGCGGTCAGCCGCGCCGGCCGGCTCCGCCGCCGCAGCGTCCGGGCAATCCGGACGCGACGCGCAAGCTACCCCACCCCAATTCCGATGCCACACAGAAGGTGAACACGGGAGCGCGACAGGCTGTGCCGGACCACATTCAGCGCGCCGCCGCCTCCGATCGCAATCAGCGCGTGTCCGATCGCAGTGTGCGCGCGGCCGGCACCGGGACGCGTCCGCGCCCGGCCGACGATCGCACCCGCCCGGCGACCGGGCCCAATACGGCCGCGCGCCGGGCCCAGGCCGCGGCGCCCGGCGGTCCGCCGCCGCGGCGGCCCGGCGGCGGCAATGGTTCCGGCGGTTCCGGCGGCCGGGGTGGCCGTCCCGCGGGTGCGCCGAAGAAGCGTTCGGTGTGGCGGATTCTGCGCCGCATCTGTTATGTGGGCCTGGCGCTGTTCATCGTGGTGCCCAGCACCGCGTTCCTGATCGCGTACTCGACGGCGAGCGTGCCGCAGCCCGGTGACCTGAAGACCAATCAGGTGGCCACCATCTTCATGTCCGACGGCACCTCGGTGCTGTCCAAAGTCGTTCCGCCGGAAGGCAACCGGACCGACGTCTCGATCGACCAGATTCCGCCGGCGGTGCGCCAGGCGGTGATCGCGGCCGAGGACCGGGACTTCTACACCAATCCGGGCTTCTCCATCTCCGGCTTCGCGCGCGCCCTGCGCGACAATGTGCTGGGCAAGGCCAGCGCCGGCGGTGGTTCCACCATTACCCAGCAGTATGTGAAGAATGCGCTGGTCGGCAATGAGCGCTCGCTGACGCGAAAGCTGAAGGAGCTGGTCATCTCCGCCAAGATGGCGCGCGAGTGGTCCAAGGACGACATTCTCACCGCGTACCTGAACACCATCTACTTCGGTCGCGGCGCCTACGGTATCGACGCGGCGGCCAAGGCCTACTTCGGCAAGCCGGTGGGCGAGCTGAGCGTGACCGAGGGCGCGGTGCTGGCGGCCACCATTCAGCAGCCGTCCAATCTGGATCCGGAGAAGAATCCGACGGGCGCCAAGACGCGCTGGGAGTACGTGCTCGACGGCATGGTGAAGGCGGGCAATATCTCCGCCGCCGACCGCGCGGGCATGCAGTACCCCGAGGTCATTCCCGCGTCGCAGGCCCAGGGCGACAAGACCCTGGACAGCGGGCCCGAGGGCCTGATCAAGACGCAGGTGCTCAATGAGCTCTCCGCGGCCGGTATCAGCGAGCACGAGCTGAACACCGAGGGCCTGCAGATCACCACCACCATCGACCCGAAGGCGCAGGCGGCGGCGGTCGACGCGGCCACCAGCAATATGCAGGGCGAACCGGATAACCTGCGCACCGCGGTGGTTTCGGTGGATCCGCGCTCGGGCGCGGTGATGGCGTACTACGGCGGCACCGACGGTCAGGGCTTCGACTTCGCCAATGCCGGTCTGCCCGCGGGCTCCTCGTTCAAGGTGTTCGGCCTGGCCGAGAATCTGGAGCTGGGCAAGTCGCTCTCGACGCTGTACGACTCCTCGCCGGTCACGGTGAACGGCATCAAGATCACCAACGTCGAGGGCGAGCAGTGCGGCAACTGCACCATCGCCGAGGCGCTCAAGCGGTCGCTGAACACCAGCTTCTACCGCATGATGCTGGACATGCCGGGCAACGGCCCGCAGAAGATCGCCGATATGGCGCACAAGCTCGGTATCCCGGAATCCATTCCGGGCGTGGGCAAGACGCTCACCGAACCGGACGGCAACGGCCCCAACAACGGTGTCGTGCTGGGTCAGTACCAGGTGCGGCCGCTCGATATGGCCTCCGCGTACGCGACGCTGGCGGCCTCGGGCGTCTACCACGCGCCGCATTTCGTGCAGAAGGTCGTGACCTCCGACGGCACCGTGCTGCTGGATCGCGGCGAGGTCGCCGGTGAGCAGCGCGTCTCGGCCGCGGTCGCGGACAATGTCACCGCCGCCATGAAGCCCATCGCCGCCTGGTCGCGCAACCACCAGCTGGCCAACGGCCGCGAATCCGCCTCCAAGACCGGCACCCACCAGCTCGGCGACACCGGCCAGAACCGCGACGCCTGGATGGTCGGCTACACACCGTCGCTGTCCACCGCGGTCTGGGTCGGCACCGAACAGGGCGATCCGCTGCGCGGTTCCAGCGGCATGATCTACGGCTCCGGTCTGCCGTCCGACATCTGGAAGGACACCATGGACGGCGCGCTGCAGGGCACGCCGAAGGAGGACTTCCCGAAGCCGGGCGCCATTGCCGGCCAGGCGGGTGTGCCGTCGTGGTCCGCGCCGTACACGCCGAACTCGACCAGCAACGCGCCGCTGGCGCCGCCGGTGATCACGCAGTCGCAGGTGGAGATCCTGCCGGGCATCACGATTCCGGTGCCGGGGCTGGCGCCGAATCCGCAGAACCAGCGGACCCAGGAGCCGGAGCAGGACACACAGGACGGCGGACCGCTGCCCGGACAGCCGGTGCAGCCCTCCGACGGGGCGCCGCTGACCACGGTGCCGACCACGCCGAACGGAAACGGGGGAACCGGTAATGGGAACGGCACCGGAAACGGCAACGGGCGCAATCGATAGCCTGGCTCTGTGATCGAGCAGGAACTGGTGAACCGGCCGGCGGCCCGTGGGGCGTCGGCCGGTCGCGCACCGGAGGCGGGCGGTGATGGCGTTGCGGAACTGTATGTTTCGCCCGCGCCGCCGGCGGCCGATCTGCGCTCCGCCGACGACCGGGACAAGCCCAGCCGCACCGATGCGCTCACCTCGCAACTGGCCGATGTGATCGGCGGGCCGGTCGGCGACCACGCGGTCATCGGGCGCGTCCGGTTCTGGACGCCCATGCGGGTGATGATGGCCTTCGCGGTGGTGTTCCTGGCCTTCAGCTGGTTCGGCAAGGCCGCGTGCATCCAGCAGACCGATATGGACGGTGCGCTCGGGCTGGACTGGAACAACGGCCGGCAGTACACGGCCATGTGCTACTCGGACACGGTGCCGCTCTACGGCGCCGAACGCCTGAACGAGGGCGCGTTCCCGTACAAGAAGAAGTGGACCGAATTCGACGGCAATGGCCGGCCGCAGGTCCGGTACATGGAGTACCCGGTGCTGTCGGGCCTGTTCCAGTACGGGGGCATGGGAATCGCCAAGGCGTGGAAGCAGTCTCCGCTGCCGAGCGCGCTGGAAGTGGTCATCTACTTCAATGTGGTCGCGGTGCTGCTGTCCATGGCCTGGCTGGTCACCATCTGGGCCTCCGCGCTGCTCGCGGGCGGGCGGCGGGTGTGGGATGCCGCGCTGATCGCGCTGTCGCCGCTGGTGCTGGTGCACGCCTTCACCAATTTCGACGCGCTCGCAACGGCTTTCGCGGCCGGCGGGCTGCTGGCGTGGGCGCGGCGGCGGCCGGTGCTGGCGGGCATCCTGCTCGGGCTGGGCGGGGCCGCCAAACTGTATCCGCTGCTGCTGCTGGGACCGATCCTCATGCTGTGCCTGCGCGCCGAACGCCGCGGCGAGGACGCGCAGAGCTTCGGGCCGCTCGGCCCGCTGCGCACCGGCGGCGCGACCGCCGCGGCCGCGGTCATCACCTGGCTGACGGTCAATGCGCCGATCGCCGTGCTCTACCCGAACGGGTGGCGAGAGTTCTTCCGGCTCAATACCGAACGCCACGCCGACCCGGATTCCATCTACAACGTGATCACCTCGTTCACCGGCTGGACAGGTTTCGACGGCGTCCTCGATTCCGGTGAGACGCCCGCCATCCTGAACGTGGTCTCCCTGCTCCTGTTCGCCGCCGCCTGCGCCGGTATCGGCTGGATCGGCCTCACCGCCGCCCGCCGCCCCCGCCTGGCGCAACTGGCCTTCCTGGTGGTGGCGGCCTTCCTCCTCACCAACAAGGTCTGGAGCCCCCAGTACTCCCTCTGGCTGGTCCCCCTGGCCGTCCTGGCTCTTCCCCAACGCCGAATCCTCTTGGCGTGGATGACAATCGACGCCCTCGTCTGGGTCCCCCGCATGTACTACTACCTCGGCACCGACAAAAAGGGCCTCCCCGAGCAGTGGTTCACCGGCACCGTAATCCTCCGCGACCTAGCCGTGATCGCCCTCTGCATCCTGGTAATCCGCCACATCTACCGCCCCGCCGAAGACCCGGTCCGCCGCGACGGCATAGACGACCCCTCCGGCGGCATCCTCAACCACGCCCCGGATCCCGTGCACCCGTGGCTCCCGCCGCTCCTCCGCCCCCGCACCCCAACACTGGTGAGTTGAACCAACTCTCGTAACTCTCAGGGGCAAGCCCCTGAAACCCCAATGAGTGGGGAAGGCGGGGCCAAGCCCCTGAAACCCCAAAGGAGAGGAAAGCGGGGGCTAAGCCCCCGAATCCCCGAGCCTCTCGCGATTGAAGAGACCCCCGCGCCTCGGGCGCGGG